>NZ_JAFCMK010000010.1:0-164052 GCF_018129565.1 Bradyrhizobium sp. AUGA SZCCT0105
CGAGCCTCGGCGACACCTCGACCTTGGCCGATCCGGCCGTCGTCGACGACCTCGTGCAGAACCGGCAGAACAAGAAGTAATCCGGCAACGGCAATATCGGGACATTGAAGAAGGGCCGCGCGCGATCTCCGCCGCGGCCCTTCGCTTTCTCGTCACGCGACCCGGCATCCATCCCGCATCACGGGCGGGACAGGCTTCGCTCAAAAAACGCTCGGTGCGGCCATTTCACGGGATTGTCAGAGGCGCGGCGCGATTGCGGCGCGTTTGTGGCCAAGTGTTGTTTTCAGGTCATTTACTTTAATCCGAACTTTTCCTTTTCTGCCGGCCATCAGGACGTGTCTCGCGGCCGGTGTGAAACCACCCGGTTAAGACACGCGGTTAATATTGCGTGCGCGAGACCGGCGGGCCCGGTTTTTTCAGGGCTCTGCACCTTCGTTTTTGGCTCCCTCGCGGGAGCTGTTGGGAAGTGGAGAGGTTGATGTCGATGAAGTTTGCGGTGGCGCTGGCTGCCACCCTTGGTGCTGTTGTTGTGATGTCGCAGACGGCCGAAGCGCGGCCGGAAATGGTCGGAATACACGCCGACAATTATGAGCCGGGCACCATCGTGGTGAAGACCAACGAACGGCGGCTCTACCTCATTCTCGATTCCGGCCACGCGATGCGTTACCCGGTCGGCGTCGGCAAGTCCGGCAAGCAGTGGGCCGGCACCACCCGGATCGACGGCAAGTATCGCAACCCGGCCTGGTCGCCACCCGCCGAGGTCAAGCGCGACAAGCCGAGCATCCCGAACGTGATCGCCGGCGGTTCGCCGGCGAATCCGATGGGCGTCGCCGCGATGACGCTGGCCGGCGGCGAATACGCGATCCACGGCACCAACGTGCCCGGCTCGGTCGGCGGCTTCGTCTCCTACGGCTGCATCCGCATGCTGAACACCGACATCACCGATCTTTACTCGCGCGTCGAGATCGGCACGACGGTCGTCGTCACCCGCTGATCGCGCAGGGCGCTTCGTCGAAAGAAAAGCCGCGCAAATGCGCGGCTTTTTATTTGGCCGTTCAGCATGGCCGCGGCCGCGACGCTGTTACTCAGCGCGCAAAATTTCCGCACCAGCCGAAGCGATGGCCACCATTGTAGGCGCGCGCATGGCCGGCCGCGAGCAGCGCCGCCGAGACGTTGTCGGTCTTCCTGGTCGCGACATCGGCGACGACGCGGCCCTGATATTTGTCGGGACCGATATTGTAGATCGCGACATCGCCCTGGCCGAGCAGATCGCGCAGCGCCACCGTGGCTGCCTGCGCCATCTGCAGTTCGCGCGCGCAGGATGCCTTCAGCTCCGGCGCGTCGATGCCGCGCAGCCGCACCCGCGTATACAGATCGGGCCCCGGCGCGAGATGCACCCTTGCCTCGAACGTGTCACCATCGATCGTCCTGATCACGTCGACAGCATGGCGCGCGTCAGGCGCGCCGCCGCGCTGCCAGATCATTTCGGCATCGCGCGACCGGCTCAACGACCAGTGCGATGGCGAGGGCACCCATTCAGGCACCCATCGGCGGATCGGCAACATGCTGCCGACGGCGATGCCGAGAACGAACACCCACGGCAGCGCCGCCGAGACGCGGCGGCCCCAGGGCGAGCGGCGAAAGGGCGGACGTCCCGTCCCACGATAAGGATTTATTCTCTCGTATGGGGACATATTCCCAGACTGGCCCGAGTCGAACGGTCAGGCAAGACACTCCAAAACCTCTCAGAAGTCCGAGGCGATGCCCTTGGTCTCCCAATCGCCATAGCGCGTTGGTTCCGGCCCCTTCGGGCCCTGGAATTCCTTCGGCCGCGCGGCCGCATCCTTCGCGGCGGCCTCCTCGGCAGCCTTGCGCCGCGCCGCGGCCTCGGCGAGCGCGCGCTGCGCCGCCGGCGTCAGCGGCTTGCGCGGCGCGGGTTCCGGCGGAGACGGCGATGGCGATTTCTCAGACATGACGGGCCTTTTTGACAAAACTTTCTGCCTGCGAATTTCGTATCTTGGTGTTGGCTCCGTGACGGCATCACGATCAAGAAATCCCGCAAGATGATTCTTACATTTGGCATATTCGCATGCCAGAGGTGTTTTCGAGTTGATGGCATGAGCCGAACGTAACTCAGCACCTTCGAGATATCTCCGCTCCATGCCTCCTTCAAGATTTGCAGTCCCTGCCGAAGTCCCCGGTCTCGCGGCGCGCCGTATCGCGGCCGACATCCTCGATGGCGTGCTGCACAAGCACCGCACGCTCGACGATCAGCTCGACGGCGCCGGCGCGCATCCCGGCCTGAAATCGCTGGCCGATCGCGACCGCGCGCTGATGCGCCGGCTGGTGTCGACCATCCTGCGCAAGCTCGGCACACTCGGCCATTTGCTGTCGCGGCTGCTCGACCGCGGCGTTCCGACCGATGCACCGCGCGCGCAGAGCGCGCTCCTGATCGGCGCCGCGCAGATCCTCTGGATGGACGTGCCTGACCATGCCGCGGTCGATCTGTCGGTGCGGCTGGTGCAGTCCGACCGGCGCGCGGCGAAATATGCCGGGCTCGTCAACGCCGTGCTGCGCCGCTGCGCGCGCGAGGGCCAGGGCCTGATCGACGAGATCAGCCCGCAGACGCTGGATCTGCCGCAATGGATGCTGGCGCGCTGGAATGCGCATTACGGTGAAGCCACCGCGCGCGACATGGCGCTGGCGCTCGGCCACGAACCGTCGCTCGATCTCACGGTGAAGTCGGACGCGCCGCAATGGGCGAGCCGCCTGCATGGCGAGATCCTGCCGACGGGAACCGTGCGCACGCTGCTGCAGGGTTCCGTCACGATGCTGCCGGGCTTTGCCGAAGGCCAATGGTGGGTGCAGGACGCTGCCGCAGCACTTCCGGTGCGCCTGTTCGGCGACATCAAGGACAAGCGGATCGCGGACCTCTGCGCGGCGCCGGGCGGCAAGACCGCCCAGCTCGCGTTGGCCGGCGCACAGGTCACCGCGGTCGACCGCTCGCCGGCGCGGGTCGCGCGGCTGCGCGACAACCTCACGCGGCTGGAGTTGCAGGCAGAGACTGTCGTCGCCGACGCGGCCGAATGGCCGGCGGAGGCCGCGAGCTTCGACGGTATCCTGGTCGATGCACCCTGCACCTCGACGGGAACCATCCGCCGCCATCCCGACGTCGCCTGGCTGCGGCAGGAGAGCGACATCGCCGCACTGACGGCGCTGCAGAAGCGGCTGCTGCATAAGGCCGCCAATCTGCTGAAGCCCGGGGGCACCCTGGTCTACTGCACGTGCTCGCTGGAGCCGGAGGAAGGCGAGCACGCGATTGCGGCGCTGCTGGCGAGCGAATCAGGCCTGCGCCGAGCGCCGGTCGAGACAAGCGAAGTCGCCGGCCTCGACGACATCATCACCGCAGACGGCGATTTGCGCACCCTGCCCAGCCATTTGCCCAACGCCGACCCGCGGTTGGGCGGGCTGGACGGCTTTTACGCCGCCCGGCTGGTCAAATCCTGATTTTAAACTTCAGTCCTCTAAGCTCGAAGTGATTCGCGCGGTATCAAGAGGGTGTCTTGGATATCAAGAGGGTGTCTTGGCCGCGTTTCCGGATTAAATAAGGATTCGTTGAAAATTCCCTCCCCGCAAGGTTAGGCGTGTCGGTCGCTCAAAGCAGACGCATCTCGACGCTGATTGCTGGCCGGTTTGCCCGCAGCATGCTCGCACGCGCCAGCGGGAGCACGGTGGCGCTGTCGCGGCTCTGGCCCGGCCGCACCGACCGGCTGATCATCGCCCCGCATGACCTCCGGACCGCCGACGCCACCCGCGCGGCCGAGATCTATGCCGGGCGATTCGTTTTCGCCGGCAAGATCGTGACCTGCCACGGCCGCTCGATCTTCGATCTCGAACCGCCGTCGGAAGATTGGGAAGCCGCCCTGCTCGGCTTCGGCTGGCTACGCCACCTGCGCGCCGCCGACACCGCGCTGACCCGCGCCAATGCCCGCTCGCTGGTCGACGACTGGATCTCCAACCAGGCGCGCAAGCGGCCGCTGGAGCGGCGCGCAGATGTGCGTGCACGGCGGGTGATCTCGCTGTTGTCGCAGGCGCCATTGGTGCTCGGCGACACCGACGGAAAATTCTACCGCAAATATCTGCGCGGGCTGGCGCGCGAGATCCGCTATCTGCGCCACGCCACGCTCGACAATGACGGCGTGCCGCGCCTGCAGGTGTTGATCGCGCTGTGCTATGCCTCGCTCTGCCTCGCCAACCAGGCGCGCAACATCAAATCCGCGACGCGCAGGCTGTCGGACGAATTGCAGCGCCAGATCCTGCCTGATGGCGGCCATATCTCGCGCAATCCCGGCGCGCTGGTCGAGCTGCTCAGCGATCTGCTGCCGCTGCGCCAGACCTTCGCTGCACGCAATATCGCGCCGCCCCCGGCGCTGCTCAACGCGATCGACCGCATGATGCCGATGCTGCGCTTCTTCCGGCACGGCGACGGCAGCTTCGCGCTGTTCAACGGCATGAGCACTGCGCCCTCCGACCTCGTCGCGACGCTGCTCGCCTATGACGACACTCGCGGCGTGCCGATGTCGAGCATGCCGCATAGCGGCTTCCAGCGCCTCGATGCCGGCAACACCACCTTGATCATCGATACCGGTCCGCCGCCGCCGGCCAGCGTCAGCCAGGATGCGCATGCCGGCTGCCTGTCGTTCGAGCTGTCCTCCGGGGTGAGCCGTATCGTGGTCAATTGCGGCATGCCGAACACCGGGCGCGACAATTGGCGGCCGTTCGCGCGTTCCACCGCGGCGCATTCGACGCTGACCTATCGCGACACCTCGTCGTGCCAGTTCGTCGAGCTGTCGGCGATGAAGCGGCTGTTGCGCGGCGCGCCGGTTACCAGCGGGCCCAGCAACGTCGAGAGCTACCGCGAAGCCATCCCCGACGGCGACGTGCTGACCGCCTCGCATGACGGCTATCTCTCGCGCTTCGGCGTGATCCACCGCCGCGTGCTGATGATTGCCCAGGACGGCACCCGGATGGAGGGCGAGGACTCGCTGTCGCCGGCACCCGGCGGGCGCATCAAGGGCAGCGAGGCCGATTTCGCGCTGCGCTTCCATCTGCACCCGTCGGTGAAGGCGAGCCGGCTGTCGGACGCCCGCGGCGTGATGCTGGTGCTGCCCAATCGCGACGTCTGGACCTTCGAGGCGATGGACGACAAGGTCGACCTCGAGGACAGCGTGTTCCTGGCCGGCAATGACGGTCCGCGCCGCACCTCCCAGATCGTGATCCGGCAGGACGCAAGGCAGGCCGCCACCATCCGCTGGAGCTTCGTGCGCTCCTCGACCTCAGTCACCGCCACCAACGCCCGCCGCAACGCCCGCCGCGAGCCGGAACTGCCGCTGTAGGGCAATCTCCGCTATTTGAACCGTCATCCTGAGGAGCCGCGAAGCGGCGTCTCGAAGGATGCACGGCCCCGCCGGTGGCCGTCGACCCTTCGAGACGCGCTACGCGCTCCTCAGAGTGACGGGTAGGCAGGGCCGGGCGATTTCGGCCCAGTCATTCGCAATTTCCCGGGATATCGACCTTCCGCACTGGTTTCATAGCGCACAAAACCATGCTACCCGGCTGCCTTAACAGCCAGGGATTTCCTAGATGACCGAACAGCTTCGCCGCGTGACCCGCGCTCTGTTGTCCGTTTCCGACAAGACCGGACTGATCGATTTCGCCAAGGCGCTTTCCGACCATGGCGTCGAGCTGGTGTCGACCGGCGGCACCGCCAAGGCGATCGCGGCGGCCGGGCTGAAGGTCAAGGACGTCTCCGAGCTCACCGGTTTCCCTGAAATGATGGACGGCCGGGTCAAGACGCTGCATCCGAAGGTGCATGGCGGCCTGCTCGCGATCCGCGACAACAAGGAACATGCCGCGGCGATGGCCTCGCACGGCATCGCGCCGATCGACCTCCTGGTGGTTAATCTCTATCCGTTCGAAGCCACCGTCGACAAAGGCGCCGGCTTCGAGGAGTGCATCGAGAATATCGACATCGGCGGCCCCGCGATGATCCGCGCCGCGGCGAAAAACCATGACGACGTCGCTGTCGTGGTCGAGGCGCAGGATTATCAGGCTGTGCTGGACGAGCTCGCCACGCACAAGGGCGCGACTTCGCTCGGCCTGCGCCGCCGGCTCGCCGCCAAGGCCTATGCACGCACCGCGGCCTATGACGCCGCGATCTCGAACTGGTTTGCCGTGCAGCTCGACACCAAGGCGCCGGACTTCCGCGCCTTCGGCGGCAGACTGATCCAGTCGCTGCGCTATGGCGAGAACCCGCACCAGACCGCGGCGTTCTACGCCACGCCGGAGAAGCGGCCGGGCGTTGCGACCGCACGCCAGCTGCAGGGCAAGGAACTGTCCTACAACAACATCAACGACACCGATGCGGCCTATGAATGCGTCGGCGAGTTCGATCCGCAGCGCACCGCGGCCTGCGTGATCGTCAAGCACGCCAACCCCTGCGGCGTCGCCGAGGGTCCGGATCTCGCCACCGCTTACGCCCGCGCGCTCGCCTGCGACTCCACCTCGGCCTATGGCGGCATCATCGCGGTCAACCGCACGCTCGATGCAGATGCCGCGCGCGCCATCATCGGCATCTTCACCGAGGTGATCATCGCACCCGACGCGACCGAGGAGGCGATCTCGATCATCGCCGGCCGGCGCAATCTGCGCCTGCTGCTCGCGGGCGGCCTGCCGAACGCGCGCGCAGTCGGCCTCACCGCCAAGACCGTCGCCGGCGGCCTGCTGGTGCAGAGCCGCGACAACGCGGTCGTCGAGGACATGAATCTGAAGGTCGCGACCAAGCGCGCGCCGACCGACGCCGAGCTGCGCGATCTCAAATTCGCGTTCCGCGTCGCCAAGCACGTCAAGTCGAACACCATCATCTACGCCAAGGATCTCGCCACCGTCGGCATCGGCGCCGGCCAGATGAGCCGGGTCGATTCCGCGCGCATCGCCGCGCGCAAGGCGCTGGATGCGGCGGCCGAGCTGAAGCTCGCCGAGCCCCTGACCAAGGGTTCGGTGGTCGCCTCCGACGCGTTCTTTCCGTTCGCCGACGGCATGCTCGCCTGCATCGAGGCCGGCGCGACCGCGGTGATCCAGCCGGGCGGCTCGATGCGCGACGACGAGGTGATCAAGGCCGCCGACGAGCACGGCATCGCCATGG
This sequence comes from Bradyrhizobium sp. AUGA SZCCT0105, assembly GCF_018129565.1. Classification (NCBI taxonomy): domain Bacteria; kingdom Pseudomonadati; phylum Pseudomonadota; class Alphaproteobacteria; order Hyphomicrobiales; family Nitrobacteraceae; genus Bradyrhizobium; species Bradyrhizobium sp. AUGA SZCCT0105. Next base: position 7,205 of record NZ_JAFCMK010000010.1, read on the forward strand.
TGTTCACCGGCGTGCGGCATTTTAGGCATTGACTGCGACCGTAGCCCGGATGGAGCGACGCGAAATCCGGGACGGTTTCTCCGCGGACCAAAGACCCCGGATTACGCTTCGCTCCATCCGGGCTACGGGGCTGTCGTCCCTGCGAAAGCAGGGACCCATAACCACAGGCGTCAGTTGTCGGAAAAAGCTCGGGCTCCAGTGCCGCGCAACACGAGCTGCGGTGGTTATGCGTCCCGGCTCGCGCGGAGCCTGTCATCTGGCGGCGCTTAGCGCGGACCCGTTGGCTTGGCCGGGACGACGGCGGTGGTTTACTCGCGCACCTTCGCCAGCAGCACCAGCCCCACCACGAAGAACCCCACCAGCACCGCCATGCCGTATTTCTGGCTCGCGGTCGCGGCCGTGATCGCGCCGATCAGCAGCGGGCCGATGAACGACGTCACCTTGCCCGTGAGCGCGAACAAGCCAAAATACTGCGCGATGCGATCCTTCGGCGCGAGGCGGATCAAAAGCGAGCGCGAGGCTGCCTGCAGCGGCGCGCCGGTGGCGCCGATCAGGCAGCCCAGCACGATATAGGCGCACTCGGCGGCGCCCGCGAACAACGGACCGCCAGGCACCGGCGGCGCGACCGGAATGAACAGGATGGAATCCTTGTTCACGGTGAGGATCACGACGATCGCAAACAACAGGATCACGAGGCTGCCGGTGATCACGCGCTTCGGCCCGAACGCATCGTCGAGCTTGCCGCCGAGCCAGCCGCCGAACGTCCCGGCCACCGCCAAAATGATTCCGAAGGTGCCGATCCGGATCGTGTCCCAGCCGAACGTGCCGGCGGCATAGATGCCGCCGAACGCGAACAGCGACACCAGCCCGTCGGTGTAGATCATGTTCGCCAGCAGAAACCACGCCAGCGATTTCTGCTTCGGCAGGCTGGCCAATGATCCCCTGAGCTCGCGCAGGCCCTCGCCGAGCGCCTGGCGCATCGGACGCTTCGCCGGATAGTCCGGCGTGAACAGGAACATCGGCGTCACGAAGATGATGAACCACAGCCCGGTCAGCGGCCCGGTGATGCGGTCGCCTTCATGCATGACGGGATCGAGGCCGAACAGCGGCGTGAAGCCGAACAGCGTGCGGCCGGTCTCGGCATCGGCGGCGAGAAAGCCGAGCACCAGCACAAGGCTGAGGATGCCGCCGACATAGCCGGTGGCCCAGCCGGTGCCGGAGAGCCGCCCGATCCGGTCCGGAGGCACCAAGGTCGGCATCATCGCATTGTTGAACACGGTCGCGAACTCGACGCCGACGCTGGCGATCGCATACGCCAGCAGCAGTGCCGGGATGATGTCGGGATTGCCGGGCTTGCCGATCCACATCGCGCTCGAGCCGATCACCAGCAGCGCGCCGAAAACAGCAATCCACGGCTTGCGCCGGCCGCTGGCATCGGCGATCGCACCCAGCACCGGCGACAGCAGCGCGATCGCAAGTCCTGCAGCTGCGGTGGCAAAGCCCCAAAGCGCCTGCCCGCTTGCGGCATCGGGCGCGACGAAGCTCGCGAAATAGGGCGCGAACACGAAGGTCGTGATCAGTGTGAAATAGGGCTGCGCGGCCCAGTCGAAGAAGATCCAGCTGACGACGGCTGCGCGGCCAGGATAGGCCTTGGTGTAGGCCTGCGCATGTTCAGCGCCCGTCTGCATTGTTGCCGTCATCGCGAAAGATATTCCCCAACTCGAACCACAGGCAGGCTTTTGCCGCTTCAATCCGTTCCCATATAGCATGGGCCGGTTTGCTGATACGGCGATGAACAGGGCAGGACATTTCGATGGCGCTGACAGCAACGATGTCGCGACGGCTGTTTACCGCTCTCCTGGCGATCGGCATCGCGACACCCGCCCTCGGCCAGGTGCAGCGGCGCGCTTACGAGCCCTCAGCCACCAATACGATTCAAAGCATTCGCGCCGAAAACGGCATGGTGGTGGCGCAGGAGAAGCTGGCCGCGCGGGTCGGCACCGACATCCTCCAGCAAGGCGGCAACGCCGTCGACGCCGCGGTCGCCACCGGCTTTGCGATGGCGGTGACCTATCCGCGCGCCGGCAATATCGGCGGCGGCGGGTTCATGGTCATCCATCTCGCCGGCCGCAACGAAGATGTCGCAATCGATTATCGCGAAACCGCGCCGCAGGCCGCGACGCGCGACATGTTCCTGAATGCCGACGGCAAGCCGGACCCGGACAAGTCGCGCAACTCCGCGCTCGCGATCGGCGTGCCCGGCACGGTCGCGGGCCTCGCGCTGGCGCTGGAGAAATACGGCTCCGGCAAGTTCACGCTGGCGCAAATCATCAAGCCCGCGATCGATCTCGCCAGCGACGGCTTCATCGTCACCGACGATACGTCGGACACGCTGTCGGACATGTACCGCCGCATGTCGCGCTGGCCGAACTCGGCCAAGACGTTCTCGCATGCCGACGGCACGCCGCTGCATGAGGGCGACCGCCTGATCCAGGGCGATCTCGCTGGCGTATTGACGGCGATCGCCGAGCAGGGACCGCGCGGCTTCTACGAAGGTGCGGTCGCCGAGAAGCTTGTCAGCGGGATCAAGAATGCCGGCGGCATCTTCACGCTCGAGGATCTGAAAGCCTACCAGCCGGTGATCCGTACCCCGATCCACGGCACCTATCGCGGCTACGACATCGTCTCGATGCCGCAGCCTTCCTCCGGCGGTGTCGTGCTGCTGGAGATCCTCAACATCCTCGAGGGCTTTCCGATGTCGGATATGAAGCAGGGCTCGGCCGCCTCGCTGCATGTCATGATCGAGGCGATGAAGCGGGCCTATGCCGATCGCGCCCGCTATCTCGGCGACCCTGCCTTCGTCGACGCGCCGACGCAGCTGCTGATCGACAAGGATTATGCCGCCAGGCAGCGTACCACCATCGACCTCGCGCGCGCTACGCCCTGGACCGACGCGCGCAGGGCCAAGCAGCCGCATGAGGGCGACAACACCACGCATTATTCGGTCGTCGACGCCAACGGCAACGCCGTCAGCAACACCTACACACTGAACTTCCCCTACGGCGTCGGCCTGGTCGCCGACGGCACCGGCGTGCTGCTCAACAACGAGCTCGACGATTTCACCGCGGCGCCTGGTGCCTCCAATGCGTTCGGCCTGGTCGGCTTCGAGGCCAATCTGCCCGGACCCGGCAAGCGCCCGCTGTCGTCGATGGCGCCGACCATCGTGCTCAAGGACGGCAAGCCCGTGCTGGTGACGGGATCGCCGGGCGGCAGCCGCATCATCTCCGCGGTGACGCAGATCATCGTCAACGTCATCGATTACAAGATGGACATCGCGGCTGCGGTCGCCGCGCCCCGCATGCATCATCAATGGCTGCCCGACGAGGTCCGGATCGAGCGCGGCTTTCCCGACGAGGTGCTCGCCGAGTTGCGCGCCAAGGGGCACAAACCGGTCGAGCCGCTCGGCTACTCCTCCGCGAACTCGATCGTCGTCACGACCAGCGGTCTGCTCGGCGCACCCGATCCACGCACGCGCGGCTCGGAGGCCGCGGGATACTAGAGCTTGATCCGGACCGGTACGGCCGCGGCCGCGCAAAGTGCGAAGCGGTTTTCCCGCGACAAACGCGAAGCGTTTACGCCGAGATCATGCTCAAACTAAAGACCTAGAGGGCAAACGCGGCTTTGCCCGACCTGCAACATCGCGATAGATTGGCGGTCCGCGCAACTCCGGCCGCGGATCGCAAACAGCCGGAGAATGATTTCTCCGGGGAACGCGCATGAGCACGGCCGAATCCAAATCAATCGAAGTCGCAGAGATCGAGGACACCAGTCTCCTCGCCTTCTATCGCGACATGAACCTGCCGGAGCGGCGCACGTTCTGGGCCTGCGCCTCGGGCTGGACGCTCGACGGCATGGACTTCATGATCTATCCGCTGGTGATCGGCACCATCATCACGCTGTGGAAGGTCGATGCCGGCACCGCCGGGCTGGCCGGCACCGTGACGCTGCTGGCCTCCGCCGTCGGCGGCTGGCTCGGCGGCTATCTGTCCGACCGTATCGGGCGGGTCAAGACGCTGCAGCTCACCATCATCTGGTTCTCGTTCTTCTCGCTGGTCTGCGCCGTGGTGCAGAATTTCGACCAGCTCCTGATCGCCCGCGCGCTGCTCGGCTTGGGCTTTGGCGGTGAATGGGCGGCCGGCGCGGTGCTGATCGGCGAAGCGATCCGGCCGCAATATCGCGGACGCGCGGTCGGCTCGGTGCAGTCGGGCTGGGCGATCGGCTGGGGCCTTGCGGTGCTCGCGCAGGCGATCCTGTTCTCGATCCTGCCGCCCGAGAACGCCTGGCGCTGGATGTTCGTGATCGGCGCGCTGCCCGCGCTGCTGGTGTTCTATCTGCGCCGCTATGTCACCGAGCCGGAGATCTCCGCCGCGACGATGGCGCAGCAGCAGGCATCCGGCAGCGGGCCCGCCGCATTGTGGGAGATTTTCCAGGGACCGATCCTGAAGACCACGCTGCTGGCCTCGCTGGTCGGCACCGGCATGCAGGGCGGCTATTACGCCATCACCTTCTGGGTGCCGCGCTTTCTTACCACCGAGCGCAAGCTCTCGGTGGTCGGCTCGACCGGCTATCTCGCGACGCTGATCATCGGCTCCTTCATCGGCTATCTGGTCGGCGCCTGGCTTGCCGACCGGATCGGCCGGCGCAATCTGTTCCTGATCTTCTCGCTCGGCGCCATCGCGATCGTGCTGCTCTATACCCAATTGCCGCTCTCCAACGAGGTGCTGTGGGTGCTGGGCTTCCCGCTCGGCTTCTTTGCCTCAGGCTATTTCTCTGGCATGGGCGCATTCCTGACCGAGCTCTATCCGACCCGGCTGCGCGGCTCCGGACAGGGCTTCTGCTACAATTTCGGCCGCGGCGTCGGCGCCTTGTTTCCGTTCCTGGTCGGCGCGCTCTCGACCACGACGACGCTCGCCAACGCGATCGCGATCTTCGCGGTGGCGGCCTATGCCGTGTTCTTCATCGCCGCCTACGCGCTGCCGGAAACGCGCGGGCGCGTGCTGCATGCGGGCGGGTAGCGCCGTAACAGGTGCGCGATGGCCGCGCCGCTTGCTCCGTCGTTCCCTCCCCCTTTCGGGGGAGGGCTAGGGAGAGGGGTGGCCGCGAAGACGGTGCTTGTGGCTTACCCTCTCCCCAACCCTCCCCCGCAAGGGGGGAGGGAGCCCTAATAGTGTGCGTCCCTAACTAAGGAGGAGCCAACAGATGACATCGCTCAAAGGCAAGACGCTGTTCATCTCGGGTGCGAGCCGCGGCATCGGGCTTGCGATTGCGCTGCGCGCCGCGCGTGACGGCGCCAACGTCGCGATCGCGGCGAAGACCGCCGAGCCGCATCCAAAGCTGAAGGGCACGATCTACACCGCCGCCGACGAGGTCCGCGCCGCCGGCGGCAAGGCGCTGCCGGTGCTCTGCGACATCAGGGACGAGGCGCAGGTGATGGCAGCGATCGAGCAGACCGTCGCCGAATTCGGCGGCATCGACGTCTGCGTCAACAATGCCAGCGCCATCAGCCTGACCCCCTCGCAGGCGACCGACATGAAGCGGTACGATCTCATGATGGGGATCAACACCCGCGGCACCTTCATGGTGTCGAAATACTGCATTCCGCATCTGAAGAAGGCGGAGAACCCGCACATCCTGATGCTGTCGCCACCGCTCGACATGAAGACAAAATGGTTCGAGCACTCGACCGCCTATACGATGGCGAAGTTCGGCATGAGCATGTGCGTGCTCGGGCTGGCCGGCGAGCAAAAAGCCGCCGGCATTGCCGTCAACGCATTGTGGCCGCGCACCACGATCGCAACCGCCGCGGTCGGCAATCTGCTCGGCGGCGACGCCATGATGCGCGCCAGCCGCACGCCCGAGATCATGGGCGATGCGGCCTACGCGATCGTCACGCGGCCATCGCGCGAGTTCACCGGCAATTTCTGCATCGACGACAAGGTGCTCTATGCCAACGGCGTGCGTGACTTCGAGCGCTATCGCGTCGATCCCTCGGTGCCGTTGATGTCGGATTTCTTTGTGCCCGACGACGATGTGCCGCCGCCCGGCGTCACCGTGCAGCCGTTGCCGTCGGCGGGCGGCGCGCAGACGGCGCGCTAAGCTAGACGGCGGACGCGCTGAGCTGCGCGCGCCAGTGCTGCACGCGCTCCTTGAGCAGCGTATCGCGGACATAGGCAAGCTCCTCATCCTCGATACGCTGCAGCGTTTCGAGCGAGAGATTGTCGGCGCCATGCGCCGACCAGGCGCACTGCAGCTCGGCATTGCGATGGCTGCCCATCTGCAGCGTAAACCAGATGCGGTTCTGGATTTTCTCCAGATCGAGCGCCTGCCCGACCCAGACCTCCCCGGTCGCGCGGCAGCGGATCGCGAACACGCCGGCGACAGCAGCGCGCTTCTTGTAGTCGGCAATGGCCAACTTGCGGTCTTCGGTCTTCATGGCGGCTCCTGTCGTATCGGCACGCTATTTATATCCGGGTATTATTGACAAAGTAATTACACCCGGATAAAACATCGCCATCGAAAGCGAATGGGACGAGCTGACATGGACACCACCTGCCATCTGGAGCCGACGTGGAACGCCGGGCGCGAGTTCGCCCAGCGCGCGATCACCGGCGAGCTGGTGATGCTCAACCTGCTGCGCTTCCGCGACATCGCCGACTATTCGCAAAGCCCGGAGCTCGCCCCGCCCCAGCCAATTACGGGTGCGGCGGCCTACGACCGCTACGTCGCTCACACGCTTCCGCATCTGCGGAAGAGCGGCGGCGACATCCTGTTCATGGGTGAAGGCGGCTCGTTCCTGATCGGTCCCGAGGGCGAGCGCTGGGATCGCGCGATGCTGATCCGGCAGAAGAGCCGTGGCGCGTTCCTCGCCTTCGCGGTGGCGGAGGCCTACCTCGCCGGCATCGGCCACCGCACCGCGGCGCTGGCCGATTCGCGGCTGCTGCCGCTGGTCGGGCTGCCGCGATGAGCGATCAGTTAGCGGCCAACCTCGTACGGCCCGCCCTTCTCCAAGGCCCGCGCATAGGCCGGGCGCGCGTGGATGCGCTCGAGGAAGGCAACACATTTCGGGTGGCCATCCGCGAGCCCGCCGCGCGCGGCGGCAGCCTCCAGCGGAAAGCTCATCTGGATGTCGGCGCCGGAGAATTCGTTGCCGGCGAACCACTCGCTCTTGCCGAGCTCGCCTTCCCAATAGGCCATGTGCTGCTTGAGCTGCGGATTGACCAGCGTGGACAGCGCCTGGTTCGAGACCTTGCGCACCAGCGGCCGCAGCAGCGCCGGCGCGCGCTTCGGCATCAGCGTGAACAGCAGCTTCAACAGCAGCGGCGTCATCGCCGAGCCTTCGGCATAGTGCAGCCAATAGGTGTAGCGCAGCCGCTCCGGCGTATCGGCTTGCGGGATCAGGCGGCCATTGCCGTAAATCGCGATGATGTATTCGAGGATCGCGCCGGATTCCGCGATCGTGTTGCCGTTGTCGGTGACAACAGGCGACTTGCCGAGCGGATGGATCGCGCGCAGCTCCTTCGGCGCCCGCATGTCGGGCTGCCGCTGGTAGCGCACGATCTCGTAGGGCACGCCCAATTCCTCGAGCAGCCACAGCACGCGCTGCGAGCGGGAATTGTTGAGATGATGAACCGTCAGCATGGGCGTCCTCTGAAATATCGGCGCAATCGGGCGGCGTTTGGTGCCGGCCGGGAACAGGAAAGTCGAGATCCACGCGCCGTGCTTGCTGGAAATGACCCGGGCAATACGTCGCGCAATCGGAGAGGTCTACCATGAATCCTGCCTATGTCGCCTTCGAAGGCGAGCATCGCATCGGGGCCGGGGACCTCAAGGAGGTTGCACGCGCCGCCAAGCAGCTGCTCGACCGGCGCAAGGATGCCGCGATCCTGGTGTTCAACGGCCGCACCTCGGCGCTGGTCGATATCGATTTCCGTGGCTCGGTCGAAGACGTGCTGGCGCGGCTGCCGAAGCTCGCGCCTCCGCTCGACGAAGAGCCGGCAACGCCGGCCGGGCCGCGCGGTCCGGGACGGCCGAAGCTTGGCGTCGTCGCGCGCGAGATCACGCTGTTGCCGCGCCATTGGGACTGGCTCGCGCAGCAGAAGGGCGGCGCATCGGTTGTGATCCGCAAATTGATCGACGAGGCACGGCGCGCGAGCGGCGACAAGGACCGCACGCGCATCGCCCAGGATGCCGCCTACCGCTTCATGACAACGATGGCCGGCAACCGGCCAAACTACGAGGATGCGATCCGCGCGCTGTTCGCGCACGACCGGCGGCGCTTTGCGACGCTGATCGCGGACTGGCCCGCCGATATCCGCGATCACACGATCGGGCTCGCCTATAGCGATCAAGCGGACTGAGACGCTTTCGCGCGAAATAGGTGGCGGCGGCGGGCGGGTGGTTCAGCGTTCAGAGCAGAACCGAAGACCCGCCCCGCCGCCGTCCTGACGGTCTCGATTTTTGGAAGTTGAACGTGTCCAAGCCTCCCTCCTTACGCAAAGCCTTCCTGTCGTTCTTGGCGCCGATGCTGCTGAGCAATGTGCTGCAGTCGCTGTTCGGCACCATCAACGGCATCTATCTCGGCCAGATGATCGGCGTCGACGCGCTCGCCGCTGCGTCGGTGTTCTTTCCGGTGATGTTCTTCTTCATCTCCTTCGTGATCGGCCTGAGCGCCGGCGCCTCGGTCATGATCGGCCAGGCCTGGGGCGCCGGCGAGCCGGATCGCGTCAAGGCGGTCGCCGGCACGACCATGACCGTGACGCTGCTGCTGGCGCTTGCGATCGCGATATCAGGCGGCCTGTTCGCCCGCCCGCTGTTGATCGCGCTCGCCACGCCACCAGACGTCCTCGACGCCGCGGTGTCCTATGCGCGGATCATGATGATCACGATGCCCGTGACCTTCGCATTCCTGCTGCTCGCGGCGATGATGCGCGGCGTCGGCGACACCGTGACGCCGCTGGTGGCGCTGACGGTCTCGACCGTCGTCGGCCTTGTGGTGACGCCCGCATTGATCCGCGGCTGGCTCGGCCTGCCGATGCTGGGCGTCGCCAGTGCTGCCGTTGCTTCCGCGATCTCGGGCGTCGTCACGCTGCTGTGGCTGCATATCCACATGCTGCGGCACAAGCATCCGCTCGCCTTCGATGCCGCGTTCCTGCGCGCGATGCGGCCGAACGGCGCCCTGCTGCGCATCGTGCTGCGGCTCGGCATTCCGACCGCCATCGGCATGGTGGTGGTCTCGCTCGCCGAGCTGGTGCTGCTCGGCCTCGTCAACGGCTTCGGCTCGGACGCCACCGCCGCCTATGGCGCGGTCAACCAGGTGATCGGCTATGTGCAGTTTCCGGCGATCTCGATCGCAATATCCGTGTCGATCTTCGGCGCGCAGGCGATCGGCCGCGGCGACTCGCGCCAGGTCGGCGCCATCGTCCGCACCGGGGTCGAGATGAATCTGGCGCTGACCGGCGGACTTGTCGTGCTCGGCTATCTCTTTGCGCGGCCGCTGATGGGCTTCTTCATCGTCGATGGCGCGGTGCTCGCGCTCGCCGAGCAGCTTCTCTACATCGTGCTGTGGAGCATGGTGCTGTTCGGCATGGCGACGGTGTTCTCGGGAGCGATGCGTGCCGGCGGCACGGTGTGGATGCCGCTGTTCATCTCGATCCTGGCCATGGCGCTGGTCGAGGTGCCGGTCGCGATCCTGCTCAGCCGCGCCATCGGCATCAGCGGCATCTGGATCGCCTATCCCGCCACCTTCGCAACCATGTTCGTGCTGCAGATGGCCTATTACGCTCTGGTATGGCGCAAGCAGACCATCAAGCGGCTGATTTGACATCGCGCGCCGCGGCTCACATGATGAGTATCATATTCTCCTGATGGCGCCTGCGGCAGCAGGTCCATGCTAGAGAAAAGCCAAACAAGCCCAAACCAGACAGGCCGAGGGAGAATCCGCCGTGAGCCAGAATCCGCAATTCCTGTTCGATTTCGGCAGCCCCAATGCCTTCCTCAGCCACGAGGCGATCCCGGCGATCGAGCAGCGCACCGGCGTCAAGTTCGAATACGTCCCGATCCTGCTCGGCGGCATCTTCAAGGCCACCAACAACAAGTCGCCGGCCGAGACGCTGGCGGGCGTCAAGAACAAGCCCGAGTTCATGAAGATCGAGACCGAGCGCTTCCTCAAGCGCTTCAAGGTCAATCCCTACACCTGGAACCCGTTCTTCCCGGTCAATACGCTGAACCTGATGCGCGCGGCGGTCGCCGCCCAGCTCGAGGGCGTGTTCGAGACATACATCGAGGCGGCTTTCCACCACATGTGGGTCGAGCCGAAGAAGATGGACGATCCGGAAGTCGCCGGCAAAGCCATCGCCGCCTCCGGCCTCGACGCCGCCAAACTGTTTGCCCGCGCGCAAGACGCCGACGTGAAGGCCAGGCTGATCGCGAACACCCAGGCCGCCGTGGAGCGCGGCGCGTTCGGCTCGCCGACCTTCTTCGTCGGCGACGAGATCTTCTTCGGCAAGGAGCAGCTGCGCGAAGTCGAGGAACTGGTGTCGGGAAAGTGAGATGAGCGAATGGCCAATAGCGGGTAGCGAATAGTCGACCAGAATCCCTATCTATTCGCCATTCCCGATTCGCTCTTCGCTCGCTTCCCGGGCAACAACAAAGAAGGACAAATTCCCATGCGCGTTCTCGTGGTCGGCGCCGGTGCGATCGGCGGATATTTCGGCGGCCGGATGCTTCAGGCCGGCCGCGACGTTACTTTTCTCGTCCGGCCCCGCCGCGCCTCCGAGCTCGCCTCCGCCGGGCTCGTGATCAAGAGCCCGAACGGCGACGTCACGCTGAACAACCCGCCGACCGTGCAGGCCGACAAACTCTCGGACAAATTCGACGTCGTGCTGTTGAGCTGCAAGGCGTTCGATCTCGAGGACGCGATCAAGTCCTTTGCGCCTGCGGTCGGCGACAAGACCGCGATCATCCCGCTGCTCAACGGCATGCTGCATCTCGATGCGCTCGACAAGAAGTTCGGCGCCCAGCACGTTCTCGGCGGCCTCTGCGCGATCGCGGCAACGCTGAACGAGAAGCGCGAGGTGGTGCAGCTGCAGCCGATGCAGTCGCTCGGCTTCGGCGAACGCGCCGGCGGCCTGTCGGACCGGGTGCGCGCGATCGCCGAGACCTTCTCCGCGATCAACGGTGCGGCTGCCAGCGACCACGTGATGCAGGACATGTGGGAGAAGTGGGTGTTCCTGGCATCGCTCGCCGCTTCCACCAGCCTGATGCGGACCTCGGTCGGCAACATCCTGGCAGCGCCCGGCGGCCAGGATTTCCTGCTCGGCATCCTCGACGAATGCAGCGCGATTGCCGCCGATGCCGGCCACGCACCGGGCGGTCCGTTCTTCCAGCGCACCCGCGGGCTCCTGACCACCGAAGGCTCGCCGATGACCGCATCGATGTTCCGCGACATCAAGGCGGGGCTGCCGGTCGAGGCCGACCACGTGATCGGCGACCTGATCGTGCGCGCCGATGCCGCCAAGATCCCGGTGCCGAAGCTGCGCACGGCCTACACCCATCTCAAGGCGTATGAAAAGCAGCGGGTTGGTTAAACCTGTAGCCCGGATGCAGCGGAGCGAAATCCGAGACTCTCGCGTGATGGTTCGAGCGGCCCCGGATTGCGCTTCGCTGCATCCGGGCTATGCACTATCTCCGTCGTCCCTGCGAAAGCAGGGACCCATACGCCGCGGCTTCTCGATTTGAGGCGGTCAGGGTTGATATCTCTTCTACACAATTGAAGCCGGTGGTTATGGGTCCCTGCTTTCGCAGGGACGACACCGTTGTTGCGGCTACAGATGCGCCAGATAGTGCGCGAGCGCGGTGATCTCTTCGTCGCTCAAGGGATAGGCTACGTCGGCCATCGCCGCCTGCGCCCCGCCGGAGCGTACCCCGGACTTGTAGTCGTGCAGCGCCTTGACGAGGTATTCCTCGCGCTGGCCGGCGATGCGGGCCACCGCCTTGGTGCCGACATATGTATCGGTATGGCATGAGGCGCAGCGGCGGCCAGCCGCGGCCTGCTTGCCCTTCTCGGACAATTCCGGATTGTCGTCCTTGCCGCCCTTGAACGGCGTCAGCGAGGCGAAATAGGCGCCGAGATTGCGGATGTCGTCATTGGTGAGCTGCTCGACGATCGGCTGCATCTGCTCGTTCTTGCGCGCACCGGCACGGAAGAACACCAGCTGCCATTGAATGAACTGGTCGAGCTGGCCGGCCAGCGAGGGAATGTTCTCGGTCTGCGAGATGCCGTTGTCGCCATGACAACCGGCGCAGATTTCGGCCTTCGCCTTGCCGGCGGCAACGTCGGCTGCGTGGGCCGACGACGCCAGCAGCAGGGCCGCTGACAGAATTCCAAACGACGCATGACGCATTGTCAGTTTCTCCGGCTGTCATTGCCGGGCTCGACCCGGCAATCCATCGCGCTTGCTGAAGGGTTTTTGCTGGGATGGGTGCCCGGATCAAGTCCGGGCATGACGAGTCTGTTCCGCAGCTTGGCACCAAGCGAACGGGGCTGCGGCCGCCTCATCGGCCACCGCAGCCCCGCATGGGTTCAACCGTTACTTCTTGCTGTAGCTGATGCGATAGATCGCACCGGCCCAGTCGTCGGCGACGAGGATGGAGCCATCCTTGTCGAGCAGGATGTCGGCGGGACGGCCGAGATAGCCCTGGTCACCCTGGATCCAGCCGTCGGCGAAGATCTCCTGCTTGGCGTTCTTGCCATCGGGGCTCGCGGTGATCTTCACGATGCGGCCGCCCTGGTACTTGTGCCGGTTCCAGGAGCCGTGCTCGGCAATCAGGATGCTGTTCTTGTACTCGGCCGGGAATTGGCTGCCGGTATAGAACTTCATACCGAGCGGAGCGACGTGGGCGCCGAGATTGTACACCGGCGGGGTGAACTCCGAGCACTTGTGACCCATCGCGAACTTGGTGTCCGGCAAATTGCCCTGGTGGCAATACGGATAGCCGAAGTGCTCGCCGATCTTCGAGATCATGTTGAGCTTGTCGCTCGGCAGATCGTCGCTGATCCAGTCGCGGGCGTTTTCGGTGAACCAGTACTTGCCGGTGCGCGGGTCGACGTCGCCGCCGACCGAGTTGCGCACGCCGAGCGCCCAGACCTCCGCGTTGCCGGTCTTGGGATCGACGCGGCGGATCTGCGACACCGAGGTCGGCGGGATGCCGATGTTGAAGGGAGGTCCGAACGGAATGTAGAACCAGCCATCCTTGTCGACGGCGATGTATTTCCAGCCATGCGCCGCATACGACGGCATGTCGTCATACACCACCTTGCCGCTGCCGAGATTGTCGAGATTGGCTTCGGCATTGTCGTACTTGATCAGCTTGTCGACCGCGATGACATAGAGCGCGCCGTCGCGGAACGTGAGGCCGGTCGGCATGTTGAGGCCCTTCAGGATGGTCTTGACCTCTTTCTTGCCGTTGTTGTCCTTGATCGCATAGACGTTGCCGAGGCCGAACGAGCCGACGAACAGCGTGCCCTTGTCGCCCCAGGCCATCTGCCGCGCCGCGAGCACGTTCGAGGCATAGACCTCGATCTTGAAGCCCGGCGGCAGCTTGATCTTCTTCATCATCGCGGCGAGTTCGGCGTCGGATGCGCCGGTCGGCGGACCGGACGGCGGGGCAAGGCCCTTCTGCGCTTCGGTCTCGTCGCCGAGGAACCAGTCATCCGGCGGATGGGTCCAGAATTCCTTGGTGCCGGATTCGTACTTCTTCAGCGCCCGGTTCTTGTCGGTTTGTTGCTGCGCATTGGCGAAGGTTGTCCCCGCCAGCAGCGCAATCGCCGCGAACGCAAGTATGGATCGATTGAAAGCCGATTTCATCGCGTCACTCCCCTACGCAAGCCGTTGCAGCTTGCCTGTTATTGATTTTGAACGCCCTGAGAGATGATGGTGGCGGTCTGTGAGGTAGGTCAGACGGCAAAATGGTAGCACATCCATCGACGCTGAAAAGCGCATGCTCGGGTGTGCGCTGCGTCAAAACAAGTTGAGACGAAATTTGAGACGAAATTTTCCTGCGCTGACTGCCTGATAACAAGGCATTCTGCACCGCAGCGTGATATTCGAACGAAGCTAACGCTCGCGATCGCGTCTATCGCGACGAGAGGCGCGAAAGGCCGAGCGCCTGCGCCTTGGCTTTCGACAGCGGCCTGAACAACACGCTGCGTTTCTGCCCGCCGAAGATCGCCGCGATCCTGAAGCCGTCATGGCGATGATGTCGCCGGTCCCGAAGCGTCATGTCGTCCTCGATCGCAATCGGCGACAGTCCGGTGGACGCGCGGGTGCTGCACGCGCAGTGCGGCACGATCTCGCGCTGGAATCGGAATGCATCTGCGAGCGCCTTGTAGCTCTCGCCCGCTTCGGTTGTGGCGCTGTCGATGTCCGAGCCGGAATACAGCTTCACCGCGGCGGCGGGACAGACCGCCTCGCAGGTCCTGACATCCGCCGCCGCACTCGCGCGCGGCAGCGGGAAGAAGCGGCCATCGCGGGCCGCGGCATCTTGACCGCGAAATCACGGCACTGCCCAAAAGCAAAAAAGCCCGCACCAACGGGCGGGCCTTCATCAGACTGTCAGCTCGGTCAGCGAGATATTTTGGAGCGGGCGAAGGGGCTCGAACCCTCGACCCCGACCTTGGCAAGGTCGTGCTCTACCACTGAGCTACACCCGCATCCGAAATGGCGGCGATCGCTCGCCGGCAACGGCAGACCTATGCCAAATGCTGTCTGTGAATGCAACACAAGAGCGCGGTCCGAACCTCACGAAATCGCACGGTTTCCTTAAAAATTGACCCCGAATCGGCCGAAACCGGTCATCGCGACGATTTCTTTTTATGTTTTGGCCGGAACCAGCCTCAGGGCCATCTCATCCCGGAGCGATTCGAGCCAGGTCTCGAACCAGCCGGTCAGCGTCTGCGCCAGTTCGACGCGGCGGTCCGCGTCGCAATCGAACACCGCCCACCATTCGATAAAGGCCCGGTCGCCGTCGACCACCGGGGTCACCCGCAGGGTCGCGCTGAAATCCGTCATCGGCAGGGTCGGCGGACCGGCAAATTCGTAGGTCTGGAAGCGCTCGACGTCGGACTGTGCGAGCAGCCGCTGCCGGATCCGCCGCTCCCGGTACAGGACGTTGCGCACGGCGCCGACGGTGTCGCCGGACTTGCCGTCCTCGATCTCGCTGGTGCCCGCGCCGTGGACCCAGACCGGGTAATTGTTGAAATCGCGGATGATTTTCCAGACCTCGCCGGCCGGCTGCTCGAACACGGTGCTGTAATAGGCCTTTGCCATGGGCGATCCCCTGTTGCCATGAAGGAGCGCCATCGTCAGCCGTTCCGGACCTCAAACCCACCCGATCTCCGATGGAACAGGCCGGGCGGCGAGCGATTGAATTTTGCCGGCCGACCGCCATCTACGGAGCATGTTCCGGGATCATGCTCTAGGCTGACAGAACGGCTGAACACGCCGTCCGGAGCGTGCTAGAACGCCCCCGTATTTTTCCGACCTCAGAAGACCAAGGCGAGGACAACGTGACGATAATGGAGCAGGGCGGCCCCACGCCCGAGGCAGCGCCCGATCTGATCAAGGAGACGACGACCCAGACCTTCGTCAAGGACGTCATCGAGGAATCGCGCCGCCAGCCGGTCATGATCGACTTCTGGGCGCCGTGGTGCGGTCCGTGCCGCCAGCTCACCCCGATGCTGGAAAAGGCGGTTCGCAACGCCAAGGGCCGGGTCAAGCTGGTCAAGATGAACATCGACGAGCATCCGCAGATTCCCGGCCAGATGGGCATCCAGTCGATCCCGGCCGTGATCGCCTTCGTCAACGGCCAGCCCGCCGATGGCTTCATGGGCGCGGTGCCGGAGAGCCAGATCAACGCCTTCATCGAGAAGATCACCAAGGGCGTGCCCGCCGCCGGCGAGCCCAATCTTGCGGAGATCCTGGCCGAGGCCGACGCCGTGCTGGCCGAGGGCGATGTCGAGGGTGCGGCGCAGATCTATGCCGAGGTACTGGCGCACGACGCCACCAACATCGCGGCGCTGGCCGGCCTCGCCAAGTGCTACGTGACGTCGGGTGCGGTCGAGCAGGCCAAGCAGACGCTTGCGATGGTGCCGGAATCCAAGCGCAATGATGCCGCGGTGAAGGCGGTGCAGGCGGCGATCGATCTTGCCGAACAGGCGCAGTCGGTTGGCCCGATCGCCGAGCTGGAACAGAAAGTCGCCGCAAACCCGCTCGATCATCAGGCCCGCTTCGATCTCGCGACCGCGCTCAATGCCATGAACAAGCGCACGGAAGCGACCGAGCAGCTGCTCGCCATCGTCAAGCGTGACCGCAAATGGAACGACGACGGCGCGCGCAAGCAGCTGGTGCAGTTCTTCGAGGCGTGGGGCGGCACCGATGAGGCAACCGTCGAGGGGCGCAGGCGGTTGTCGACGATTCTGTTCTCGTAACGCACGCCCGTCACAGCACCGGGACCGCAGATGCCGATCAATGCCGAATATCGCGGGCCCGGCGAGCTCCCCGAGGTGATCCCGGTGTTCCCGCTGCCTGGCGCGCTGCTGCTGCCGCGCGGCCAGATGCCGCTCAACATCTTCGAGCCGCGTTATCTCGCGATGATCGATGACGCGCTGCGCGACGGGCACCGCCTGATCGGCATGATCCAGCCCGACGTGGCGCATTCGCAGAACGAGGCGAGGCCGGCGCTGTTCCGCATCGGCTGCGTCGGCCGCATCACCCAGCTCGCTGAATCCGGCGACGGCCGCTACATCCTCGAACTGACCGGCGTCGCGCGCTTCAAGGTGGTCGAGGAGTTGACCGTGCAGACGCCGTACCGGCAGTGCAAGGTCGATTTCTTCTCCTTCACCGGCGACTTCACCGCGCGCAAGGGCGAGGACGCGGTCGACCGCAAGGCGCTGCTCGAGGTGCTCGCCGATTTCCTGGAAGCCAACAATCTGAAGGTCGACTGGGAGGGCATCGAATCCGCGCCGAACGAGGCGCTGGTCAATGCGCTGGCGATGATGTCGCCCTATGGTCCGGCCGAGAAGCAGGCGATGCTCGAGGCGCCCGACCTGAAGACCCGCGCCGAGATCCTGATCGCGGTTACCGAAATGGACCTCGCCAAGAAACGCACCTCGGGCGACCCGCCGGTGCAATAAGGCGCTTCACCGCAGCCCTCGTCGGCCCAGCCAGATGTGAAGCGGAAACATCAGGGAGAGGGCAAATCCCGCTGTGAGGTGGATCCAACTCATCCAGGGCCGCACCTCCTCGGACCCAAGATAGTAGAGTCCGAATGCGGTCACGATCAGGACCGCATTGAACGCCGCCATGATCGATCCCGAAATGCGATTCTTCCGGCTCCGCCACGCGCGCAGCAGATGCACGGGGATGAGGGCGCCCAGCGTCAACAGCGCCAGCATGGCGACGCCGCCATGAACCATCAATAAGTTGGCCGCGGCCTGCTGCCATATCTCGTCGCCGGCAACGTTCTTTTGCCAATCCGCCACCAGCCAGCCGGCGCCGGTCAGCAACAGCGCGCCGAACGTCGCGTACATCGAATAGCGAAATGAACGTTTAAGCCGCAAGATGCACCGCCTGAGGCCAGTCGGAAGTGATCTGAACGTCGCCGTCGGTCGAGATCAGCAAGGCACTTGCCCTGTAATGCTCAAGCAGGTCGCCGGCATCGGTCCCCGAGATCATGACAGCCTTCGTCAGCGCATCGGCGATCATGCATGAGGGCGCGCAGACCGTGGCGCCGATAGCGACGTTTGTCGGATTGCCCGTGGCGGGATCGATGATTGCGGAAGTGCCCGGAGGCGCTCCGTCGACCAAATCAACCCGGAGCGCGGTCGATGCCAGCGCCTGATCCGTCAGCTCGATACGAGCGAGCAAGCGGAGCGGGTCGCGGGGGTCGCGCAGATGGATCGTGTGCTGTCCCTGTCCGAACACCCGAAGATCGCCGCCGGCATTCACCACCCCGCCCGGAATATCGAAGCTGCGCAACACCTCGACTGCGCGGTCGACGGCAAAGCCCTTGGCGATCCCTCCGAGATCGATCGCGATGCCCGGCGATCGAAGGCGCACTGCTTGTTTGGGCAGCAGCTCGATCGCATTGTCGAGGCTCTGTTCCGGCCCGATGATGCGATCGCCGCCCGATCCGGGCAGCAGGCCCATGGCTTGCAACACCGGCGCAACGGTGACATCGAAGGCACCCTTGGAGCGGCGATGCATCTGGAGCGCCGCCTCCAGGACCTCGAACGTCCAGGCATGAACGCGCGTCGGCCGGACGCCGGCCTCCCGGTTGACGCGGCTGACGTCGCTGTCGTGTTCGTGAAAGCTCATCAGCCGATGAACCCGCGCGACGGCATCGAATGCGGCGTCAATGGCGGCATCCGTTTCGGGTCCGGCGGCAGCCGCGACCTCGATCTCGACGAAGGTGCCGAGCAGCGGCCGGGCGCGGCGAATACTATCGGAGGCGATTGGCATAGGCGGCCAAAATCCTCTTCACGCCCTCCGTGACATGCGTCGACGACAGCGTCGCGCCGGAGATATTCCGGATGTCGCCGTTGATCTTCAACGCGCTGCCGCCGGTCTTACCGACGAATTGCGCCAGCCAGCTCGGACTCCGGATCTCGCCGCCATAGGACTCCCGATATTGCAGGATCTCGACCTTATGCACTGCGCCGCCCGGCGTCAGCGCCACTGCATAGTCGATAAACAGGTGCTTGCCGATCACCCGGTCGAAGACGAAGAAGCCCGCGACCTTGCCTCCGGCTTCGGCCTTCCAGACCCGGCCTGCCTGGACTTCGGTGAAATTCGTCGCCGACGGAAACGCCTGCTTCTGCGCCTCCTCGATCGACAGATACTGAACGGCATAGGCCGGCGAAGCCGCCGACACGATCGCCGCTGCAGGCAGTGTATATCGAACCCACGTCATCTCTCACCTGGCTCCAATCGTTTTCATCATGCGCGCGGAGCGTTTGCTCCGCCGCGGCCGTGTTGATCTCAGAAGAAGAATCCGACGCCGCCGAGGAACGAATCCGACATCGCGCCGGTGATGCTCTTGTCGATGACGTGCTGATAGGTCGCCTTCAGCGCGATCTTCGGTGACGGGAAGAGCGCGAAGCCGGCGGTATGGAACTGGCGTTGGCCGGCGCCGGTCGGCAGGTTGGCATCCGTGCCGGCAAAGCCGCCGCTCTGCAAATTCTGGTAGGTGTAGCGATAGAAGGGCACCGCCTCCCACTCGCTGTTCAGGATGGTGCCGAGCGGCACGTGATAGGCGATCTCGCCGGAATAGCCGTTCATCGCCTTGCCGACATTGTTGGTGGGATCTGAATCGTTGTTCGCGCGCAGGTTCTCCGGATGGCTGAATTCGGCGTGGACATACTCGCCGCGAAGCTCGAGGCCCGTTTCAGGGACGCGGTAGCGGAACTCGGCGTCGAACATCGCCAGACTGGAGTGGCCCAGGAAATTGCCGAGATCATCGTGCGCCCCCCGTGGCGTCGTGTTCGGCGAGAAGTAGGCGCTTACACTTCCCGCGAAGCCGGGCAGGAATGTCGGCGTGACGTCGAGCCGTCCGGAGACGGCGACGGCATTGTTGAGCTGCTGGAAGTCACCGAGCGGGGGCCTGGAGAACCCGAGCCCATTCAGGCCATCGATGCCCGCGGCGTAGGGCGTTCCGGGAAGCGGCACGGTCTTGGCCGCGGTGCGATTGTCGAAGGTATCGCCGAAGTCCTCATTACTGGTGCTGACCATCACCTGATACTTCAGATCTTCGCTGATGGTGCCGTAGACGCTGCTCGACGGCACCTTCCAGGTCGATGGAATGAGGCCGTTGTACAATTCGGGCCGGTTCACACTGTAGAACTGCGTCGGCTCGTGATGCTGGTTGATGTAGCCGATCGGCACGAGATCGATGCCGGGCGCGCGCCAGTTGAACTGATCGAGGATCTTGAAATCGATCCAGAGCTGCTCGATCTCGGCGGTGCCGTGCAGCTTGTCGTCGTTGTCAAAACCGGACCCTGCGTGCTCGAACTCGATCTCGGCGTTGAAGATGATGTTCGGCGTGATCGCATAGGTCGGCAACAAGACGAATCGTGCGGCATCGAAGCCCTTCTGCCATTGGCCGTTGGCGGCGGGGTTTTGCATGCTACCGAACTTGATCTCGCCATAGGCGCCGATGCTGAGACCGGCCACGGGCGAGTCCGCCAGCCCGAGAATAGGCTTGTCACCGACCGCCGGAAGCGGGGGCAACTGCAACATCGGCTTGGCCGGCGTCTGCGCTGATTGAGCCGCGGGCTTGCCCTTGGCGTCCTTCGGGTCCTTGGTGTCTGCCGCCTCTTTCGGCTCGACCGACGAAGCCGCGGCGTTGGCGCTCCGGATCGAGGCCGCCTGCGGCGCCGGTGTGCGGCTGTCCTTCTGCTTCAACTCGGCCTCGAGCGCCTGGATTCGCCGCTCCATCTTGTCGAGCTTTTTCAGCAACGCCTCGTTCGCAGTATCTTCAGCCCCGAATGCGCTGCCGCTGCTGATGATCGACAGCGCGGTCGCCGCGAGCAGCGCCGCACGCCTGGAATTAAAGCCAAGTTCGAATTTCGATGCACCCAACCCCACGCGACGATGCGACGACATGTGCCCCCCTGCTCTGCGGAAACGAAAAGCCCGCGACATAAGGGCGCACCTAACACCACTGAGAATTATTTCGGAGAGTTTCCGTCATCCGAGTGGCAGCTCGGCGATTAGAATCGCTCAAGTTTGGAATTAGAATAAGAATAAGCTTCAATTGTTGGTTGGGATCATCCGTCGCCGGAGGCGGATTTGCGCATGGGCTTCCGAACCAAAGACGCGCCCCGGCCTGACGGCTCGAAGCTGCTTACCGAGGACTGCGGAAAAGCTTCCGCCCGGTGAACATCGCGCGCACCAGGTTCTGACGCTGCAGCAATCCCACCACGATGACGCCGAGCACGTGCAACCCGGCCAGGATGATGACCGCATCCGAGGCATAGGCGTGGGTGTCCTCGACCCACCAGACCCCGAAGAAGGTCACCGTGACCTCCATTGCACCCGTGATCGCGGAGACCGCGAGCGTGAGCAGCAGTGCCACCAGCATCACGGTGCCCGCGGGGTTGAGCCCGATATAGCGGCCGGTGATGCCGCGGCGGAGATTCCAGATATAGCGCGGCGCGGCGCGCAGGCGGATACCGAGCTTGCCGAAGCGCGCATAGCGGGTGCCGGCAAAGCCCCAGATCAGCCGGAATGCCAGGAGCCCGATCACGGAATAGCCCGCCAGCCGGTGCAGCCGGTCATAGACGTTGGGCGTCACCCAAGCGACCAAGACGAGGATGGCGAGCGCCCAGTGCCAGAGCCGCAGCGGCAGGTCCCAGACCTGCACGGTGGTGCCGCCGCGGGCGCCGGGCGCCGCCTTCGTCATCGCGCCTGCTTCACTTCGCGATCGTGTGCTTCAGGCTGAGATCCTCCGGGCTGTAGAACAGCTCGTAGAGCTTGCCTTCCTTGACGCCGTAAACTTCGTAGCAGGAGCCCTCGACCTTCGAGCGGCGCACCTCGTAGCCCGCCGCCTTGGCCTTGGCTTCGGCATCGCTTGCCGGCTTCCACGACGCCTTGTCGAGCTTGGTGCAATTCTTGTAGCCGTCGGCGAAGGCCGCCGATCCGGTCAGCCCAAGAGCGGACCCAAGAACGCACGCTGCAAGCGCAGCGCTCATCATCAATCTCACGCGCATCTCCCCTCCGTTGACGATCATGCCCACAACGCCATCGCGTAGAGCACATGCGTGAAGAATGCGGAGGTGATTGCCAAGTCAAGGAAGCACGGACACGGCACGCTTTAGAGAAATTCTAACGGTCGCGAAAACCGCTTTGCGCTCCACGCGCAATTTGGTTTTCACCGCTTGCCGCGGCCTTACGCCTCATGGACATCCGAATCTGCTGGCGCGGCCCCTCGGTCAGGACGCGGCGCCGGCCATTGCCAGGCGAACCGCTGGGCGTTCGGTCGCCGCCGAGGTCCGCCCACCGATCATCTGCGCGACCTTCTCGCTCTGGACTGCGGGGCTGAAGTGGAAGCCCTGCACTTCGACGCAGGCATCGGCGCGCAGGATGTCGAGCTGCTCCCTCGTTTCAACTCCTTCGGCCGTCGTCGTCTTGCCGAGGCTGACGGCGAAGCGAACGATCGCGCGCGCGATCCGGCGCGACTCGTCCGTTGCGCCCGAAAGTTCGGACACGAAGCTGCGGTCGATCTTGACCTTGTCGAACGGAAACTTCTGCAGAAAGCTCAGCGACGAATAACCGGTGCCGAAATCGTCGAGCGCGATCCGCACCCCGAGATCATGCAGCTGGCCGAGCGCCGCGAACACCGCCTCGCTGTCCTGAATGATCGCCGTCTCGGTGACTTCGAGCTCGAGCCTGTCAGGCGAAACGCCCGAGCTCGCCAGCGCGTGCACGATCACCGGCACCAGTTCCGGGCTCCTGAACTGCACCGGCGACAGATTGATCGCGATCTTGAGATCATCGGGCCATTTGGCGGCTTCCGCACACGCCGTGCGCAGCACCCATTCGCCGAGCGGCACGATCAGACCGGTCTCTTCCGCCAGCGGAATGAACTGCGCCGGAGACACCATGCCGCGTTGCGGATGATGCCATCGCAGCAGCGCCTCGAAACCACAGGTCTCCCCGCTCGCGACGTGGATGAACGGCTGATAGTGCAGCTCGAACTCGCCGTTGGCGAGCGCGCTGCGCATGTCGCGCTCGAGGCTGCGCCGGGTCTGCAGCTGTCGATCGAGCTCCGGCTCGAAGAAACGGAACGAGCCGCGCCCGCCGCTCTTGGCCGAGTAGAGCGCAAGATCGGCGCTGCGCAGGACCTCGTCGGAATCGGTGCCGTCGCGCGGTGCGATCGCAATCCCGATGCTGGTCGTCGTGGTGACCCGATGATCGCCGAGATCGATCGGCTCGCTGAGCGCCTTTCTGATCTTCTCAGCGAGCACACCGGCTTCCGCGACCGGATCGGTGACGTAGTCGATCACCGCGAACTCGTCGCCGCCGAGCCGCGCCACCAGCGTGGTATCGCTGACGCACCGGCGCAGCCGCGAGGCCACGGACTTCAGCAGCGCATCGCCCGCCGGATGTCCGAGCGTGTCGTTGACGTCCTTGAAGCGATCGAGATCGAGCATCAGCACCGCGAGGCTCGGTCCACCACATCGCGCGCCGGAGAGCGCCTGCTCCATCCACTCCTTGAGCAGCACGCGGTTCGGCAAGTCGGTCAGTGCGTCGTGCTGCGCCATATGGGTGATCTTGGCCTCGGAGCGCCGCTGCTCGGTAACGTCGCGATGCGTCGCCACCCAGCCGCCGCCGGGCATCGGCTGTCGCGTCACGCAGATCAGGCGGCCGTCGGCAAGCTCGTCGACCCGGCTGCTGATCTCGCCGGCCGGCAGCGCGTTCAGTGTCGCGAGCACCTGGGTCGCGGCGCTGTCGCTGGTCTCGCCCTTGAGAATGCCGTTGGCGATCCGATGCGTGATGATCTCGCGATGGGCGGTGCCGGGCAGCAACAATTCGGGCGGCAGCCGGTACATCTTGGCGTAGCGATCGTTGCACACCACGAGGCGCTTCTCCGCATCGAACATGCAGAGGCCCTCGCCCATGTGGTTGATCGCCGTATCCAGCCGGAGCCTCTGTTCTTCCAGCTCCTTCTGCGACGCCTCGACCTGCTGCCGCGCCAGCGAAAGCTGGCTGATGATCTCCTCGAAGCGGCGCGTGCGAAGCGCGAGGCGCCGGTCGGCGAGCACGCCGACCAGGCTCATCCCGAGCACCGAGAGCGCCACGCCCGCGATCACGATGGCGAGGAAGGCGGGGGAGAGCGACAGGGCCTCCGGAGCCAGCAACGGGTCCGGAATGATCGCGACCGCGCCCATCGCGGTGAAATGATGCGACACGATCGCAAGCGTCAGCAACAACGCCGCGACGAGCGACATCCAGCGATCCTGGTAGCGGACCGCGACCGACAGCGCGGCGTAACCGAACAGCATGCCGAGCACGATGGAAGCCGCCACGAGATCCATCGACCACACCACGTGGCCCGGCACCTCCAGCGCCCACATTCCGAGATAATGCATGCTGGCAATGCCGGCTCCGATCACCGCGCCGCCCACCGGCGCACGCCAGGAGCCGGAGTCACCGGCGGCAAGACCGAGGCCGCCGGATGTCAGCATCATCGCTGCGACGAGCGACAGGGCGGTGAGGATGATGCCATAGCCGGTCGGCACGCCCGGCTCGTAGGCGAGCATGGCAATGAAATGTGTTGCCCAGATGCCGTAGCCGATCGCAGCTCCCGCGATCGCGATCCAGATCAGCCGCGTCCTCGCCTGTGAAGCGATCGCGCGATGGAAGATGTTGACGGCGACAATGCTGGCAACGAAGCAGACCAGGCCGGCGAGCAGAACGAGCCGCCAGTCATGCTCACCTGTAAGGCACGTCAGAACACGAAACATGCGTCGGTCCATGGTTGTCCGCGCGGACAAGCTAGGCCGATTGAATTGGCTTCTCGATAATTTTCTACAACTTTCAGTGGCATGGTTATCCGCGCGTAAGCCGATTCCGCACGGAAATTGATGGCTCCATAAATATTGCACACGTCCTGCGATCGCGCGTCTTCAGCCCTCGAGCGGAACAAGGACAGTTCCGCCGGTTGCGCCCCGCGACGCCTCGCGCTGTTCGTTCTCAGCCAGTCATTCCGCGCGCGAAGACGATGCTCCGGCTGGCGCGATCATCGTCATGATCGCACTCGCTAGTAACCGGCCGCGGCGAGCGCCACGACGGCGCTCATCGCCATCCAGCCGAAATGCCGGCCGCGAGTCGCAACTGCATTGGCGAGCGCGGCGCTGCCGAACACGATGGCGAGCGTTGCCACGATCCAGTGCCGCGCGGCATCGGAGGCCATCGCCGGCGCGGCGACCAGCAGCACGCCGCCGCCGATCCAGGCGACCGTGCCGGCCTGATAGACCAAACGAAGCAAAAGACGCAGCCGCGGGGGTTCGACGGTGGCGCGTGCGAACACTTTGGTCTCGCCGAGAACGCCATGGATCAGGCTGACCAGGATGGCGATGAGTCCGGCGCCTTGCAGCAGAAGATCACGCATCATGACGCCTCCATACAGTTATGTATGGATAGGACACCGCCGGCTGGCGCCTGTCAATACACTTGTGTATGGTCGGGCGCGGACGGGGAACCATGACGGAACAGCTCTCGGTCAAGGACTGGCTCGATCAGGGCCTGAAGACGCTGGCGAAGCACGGCTTCACGGCGCTCAAGGCCGAGCCGATAGCCAAGGCGATGGGGGTCTCGCGCGGCAGCTTCTACTGGCATTTCGCCGACGTCGGCGCCTACCGCACCGCGATCCTCAATCATTGGCGCGAGGTTGCCGCCGAGCAGGTGATCGCCGAGCTCGAGACCATTCCGGAAGGCGGCGACGCGCTCGCGCTGTTGCTGCGCCGCGCCTTCTCGGCGCGGCTGGCACTGGAACGCGCGGTGCGCAGCTGGGCCACCGCCGATGCCGCGGCGCGCGCCGCCGTGCTCGAGGTCGACCAGCGCCGCATCGGCTATATCGAGACCCTGCTCCGGCATGCCGGATTCCTCGACGGCGTGGCGCGCGGCCGGGCGCAGATCTTCTATTGGGCGTTCATCGGCTACGCGCTGTCCGAGCAGACGCTGCCGAAGCCGCGTCAGCAGGCCGCAATCGACGAGCTGTTACGGATGACCAAGCGCTGACAGCTGACACGGGAATGTGCTACACGACGGCCAGTTTGTTCTGACGCGTTTTCTTCACGCGAACCGCTGCCCACTTCGCTCGAGAACGCTCCAGTCGGAGACATCAATGAATTCGACGACCGACCACCTCGATAGCACCGCCGACCCAAAACTGCTCGAAATCCTGGTATGCCCGATCACCAAGGGACCGCTGGAATTCGACGCCGCGCGGCAGGAGCTGATCTCGCGCTCCGCAAAGCTCGCCTATCCGATCCGCGACGGCATCCCGATCATGTTGCCGGAAGAGGCGCGCAAGATCGATTGATGCGCGCCCTCGTCACATGGCTGCTGCTGCTCGTCTCGTTGGCGAGCGCGACAGCCGACGAGAGCAGGCTGCGCATCGGCGCCATTGACGCGGTGCTGACCGTGCCGCCCGACATCGCAAAACCGCCGGTGGCGCTGCTGATCGCCGGCTCCGGCTCGACCGATCATGACGGCAACGGGCCGCAGCTCAAGCCGGCGACATTGAAGAAGCTCTCCGAGCAGCTGGTCGCGCGCGGCATCGCGACGCTACGCTACGACAAGCGCGGCGCCGGCGAATGGAAGAAGGAGTTCGGCCGTCCGGAGGACTTTCGCTTCAAGGACTATGTCGGCGATGCGGCGGCACTGATCGAGTATCTGCGCGGCAGCGGCAAGTTCGCCCATGTTGCGGTGGTCGGGCACAGCGAGGGCGGCCTGGTCGCGATCCTCGCCGCACAGCGCGTGCCGGTCGACCGGCTGGTGCTGCTGGCAACGGCGGCGCGCAAGCAGGGCAACCTGTTGAAAGCGCAGCTCGAAAAGCAGCTGCCGCCGGACAAATTCGAGCCGATCGGAAAGGCCATCGACGACATCATGGCTGGGCAGATCGTCAACCCGCCGCCGGAGGGGCTGGCGATCGCACCTGCGATGCAGCCCGCCATCGCATCCGCCTTCACCGAGGATCCGATCGATCCGATGAAGAAGATCACCGGGCCTGTCCTGATCGTCGCGGGCGGCCGCGACCATCAGCTGGCGCGGCTCGACTTCCTCGCACTCACCACCGCCGACTTCGCGGCCAAATCATTGTGGCTGCCGGACATGAATCACCTGCTGGTCGATGTCACCGACGCGGCGGACGACATGGCAAGCTACAACGAGCCGGAGCGGCCACTCGATCCCGACCTGATCGATGCGGTGGCTGGCTTCATTTCACAGAAATAGTGGATGCGAAGGCCGGAGCCCGGATGGAGCGCAGCGCAATCCGGGGCCGATCCATCCGTGGAGGGACTGCTCCCGGATTTTGCTTCGCTGCATCCGGGCTACGGCACGGCGCAAGTCTTACAGCGCCTCGCCCTTCAGCAGCCGCGGCACTTCGCCCGACAATCCCGCCGCCTGGCGGATGAACATGCTCTTCAGCGGCGGCGCGCGATCGACGAGGCCCAATCCGATGTCGCGCACCGTGCGCAGCAGCGTCGATTCGTTGGAGAACAGGAAGTTCAGCGAGTTGGTCGCAACCCCCATCGCCATCGTGTCGAAGCGCCGCCAGCGCTGATAGCGCTCGAGCACGTCGGCCTGTCCGAGATCCATGCCGAGCCGCGCCGCATCGACGACCACCTCGGCCAATGCGGCGACATCCTTCAGGCCCATGTTGAGCCCTTGTCCTGCGATCGGATGGATCACATGCGCGGCGTCGCCGATCAGCGCCAGCCGTTCGGCAATGAACGAGCGTGCGACGAAATAGCCGAGCGGGAATGCGCGCGGCTTGTCGAGCGCCTTGATCTCGCCGAGGTGCAAACCAAAACGCTGCTCGAGCTCGGCGTGGAATTCCTCCTCGCTCAACGCCGTGATCCGCGCAGCATCCTTGCGCGTCTCGGTCCACACCAGCGACGAGCGATTGCCGGTCAACGGCAGGATCGCGAACGGACCGGCAGGCAGGAAATGCTCCTCGGCGCGGCCGTGATGCTCGCGCTCATGCCCGACGGTGACCACGATGCCGGATTGGTCATAATCCCAGCCGTGGGTCGCGATCCCGGCGCGCTCGCGCAGCTTGGATCGCGCGCCGTCGGCGGCAACCAGCAGGCTCGCATCGATCTCGGTGCCGTCGGCCAACCGGACGCTGATGCCGTCGGGCCGCGAGTCGAAGCTCGACACTGCGGTGGCGCGCAGCTCGACGCCCTCGGCCTCGGCGCGGGTCGCCAGCGCATCGATCAAATAGCGGTTCTCGACCATATGGGCGAACGGCTCGCCGGGCTCGACATTGCCGGCGAAGGTCAGGAACACTGGACGCGTCGCGTCCTCCAGCTTGGAATCGGTCACGACCATGTCCGTGATCGGCTGCGCCGTCGGCGCCACCTGCCCCCAGACGCCGAGGGTCTCGAACAGCCGTCGGCAGGCCGCCACGATCGCGGTCGCGCGGGGATCGCGGCTAGGGCGCTGGCTCAGCGCCGGATCGGCCACGATGACCGGAATGTCCGGCCCCAGCCCCTGGCGCAACGCCACGGCCAGCGCCAGACCCGCAAAAGCGCCCCCGCAGATGACAATACTTCGCTGTGCCGGCATGCCGTTCCTTTACGCGCCCTGCGCTCTCAGACTGTGCTTGCTACCTGATAATAGCTGGGCGAAACAGGGGACAGAAACAAGAGCGGCTATTCAGCCCCACCCGTCATTCCGGGGCGCGCAACGCGCGAACCCGGAATCCATCAGGCCGCATCTTCCGTGGACGAATGGATTCCGGGCTCTCGCGGAGCCTGTCATCGGGCGCGCATCCGCGCGACCCGTTGGCGAGCCCCGGAATGACGGCATCCAACCCTTCCAGGACGCACCCCTCATGTCCAAGAGCCTGATCGACCTGTTGTCCATCCTCGATCTCGAGCAGCTCGAGGTGAATTTGTTCCGCGGCAACAGCCCGAAGACGAGCTGGCAGCGCGTGTTCGGCGGCCAGGTGATCGGCCAGGCCATGGTCGCGGCCTGCCGCACCGTCGAGGGCCGGCTGCCGCACTCGATCCATTGCTATTTCATCCTGCCGGGCGATCCGCAGATCCCGATCATCTACCAGGTCGAGCGGCTGCGCGACGGCAAGAGCTACACCACCCGCCGCGTCACTGCGATCCAGCACGGCAACGCGATCTTCTCCATCATGGTCTCGTTCCACGCCGAGGAAGAGAGCAACTTCAATCATCAGGAGAAGATGCCCGACGTGCCGCCGCCGGAGAAGCTCACCGCGGAGGAAGTGTCGAAGCAGCCGATGTTCAAGGAAATGCCGGAGTTCATCCGCCGCTACTATGAGAGCGACCGGCCGATCGAGCTGCGCCCGGTCGAGCTCGGCCGCTATTTCGGCCAGCAGATCGAGGACGGCCGCATCCATGTCTGGATCCGCACCGCGGCGAAATTGCCCGACGATCCGGCGCTGCATCTGTGCGCACTCGCCTATGCGTCGGATTTCTCGCTGCTCGACGCGGTCATGGCGCGCTACGGCCGCACGCTGTTCGACCGGCGCATGATGCCGGCGAGCCTCGATCACGCGATGTGGTTTCACCGCCCGTTCCGCGCCGACGAATGGCTGCTCTACGCGCAGGATTCGCCGAGCGCGCAGTCTGGCCGCGGTCTGACCCGCGGCCAGATCTTCAAGCCCGACGGCACGCTGGTGGCATCCGTCGCGCAAGAAGGTTCGGTGCGCGAACGCAAGGCGTAATCGCTTTAGCCGTTGGCGTAAGCGCCGCGCTCGGTCAGCGCGAATTGCGAGACGATCCAGTTGGCGTACCAGCGCAGCACCCACGGAATCGGGATCAGGAAGGCGCAGCCGATCGAGAACACGATGGTTCGCCACAGCACCTCGAGCCCGGATGCGTTGAAGGTGACCTCGCGGCGTGTGCCCTCGACGTTACGGCAGATCCAGCGCAGCCATGCGGTCAGCACCCAGGCCCAGCCGACGATGGTGATGGCCGAGATCACCATCAGCAAATACCAGCCGATATAGACGAGCGGGCTGCCCGTGAACGAGATCGGCAGATCCTGGCCGCTCGAGCTGAGGCGGCCGAAGATCCAGCGCACGATCATCCAGCTCAGGAAAGCCTGCAACAGCAACGAGAGCAGCGTGACGATGTTGCTGTTGGCCGCTCCGGCATAGGTCAGAAGACCGAGCACGATGAAGACGTACCAGATGTCGAGCGGCTGCCCGGTGAAGCCGAGATGCGGCCGGCCCGGCACGCGGATATAGGGAATCGCGAAGCGATACAGGCCGGTCGCGGTCCACGGCGCGGGGATGACGAAAATCTGGCCGATGAACATCAGCAAGCTGCGCCCGAACAGGCCCCAGATCGGGAAGTCGGCCGACAGCGCGCCGCCACTATAGCTTGCCGATGCGGCCACCGGCGGCGGTCCGCCGGCCTGCGGAAACGCCGGCGGCGCACCGGCGCTCGGAACAAGGCCAGGAATCTCCCCGGCCTTCTGCCAGCCGGTCATACCCTCGGTCCACACCAGGGTATCGGCGCCCACCATGCCACGGGTGATCAGGTCGCGGAGCTGAGCTTCAGGCAGGGGGCCCTTTTGCTGGCCTTCAGATGCATAAAACCAGTTTCGATTCGACATTTTATTGTTCCTCGGGGCGCGGGCGCACGCGCTGTGGCGAGAATGAGCCAGCGGGAGCGCTGGCCGGGGCGGGAAAGCCATATTCTGGCCGACGGTTGTCGTCCCGTACAGTGACGGAGTTCACGCGCTGCGCACGTTTTCCCCTTCAACCTGCAACTTTTTTATGCCATTTGCCCAGAAAGCTGCCAGATTTGGCGGACGGCAAATTGCCGCTCCGGTGGCGGGACGTGCAGGTTCGGAGTTGGCAAGTGCCGCTCCGGGGATGGGCGCACACGGAAAACCTCAAGGAAATGAAGGCCTGAACCATGAAACTCGTCGTCGCGATCATCAAACCGTTCAAGCTCGATGAGGTACGCCAGGCCCTGACCGCGATCGGCGTTCACGGCATGACGGTGACCGAGGTGAAGGGCTATGGCCGCCAGAAGGGCCACACCGAGATCTATCGCGGCGCCGAATATGTCGTGAATTTCCTGCCCAAGCTCAGGATCGAAATCGCCGTCGACACGGCTCTCGCCGACAAGGCGGTCAGCGTCATCACCGAGCACGCCCGCACCGGCCAGATCGGCGACGGCAAGATCTTCGTGACGCCGATCGACCACGCCCTGCGCATCCGCACCGGCGAGACCGACAACGACGCGCTCTAAATTCGAGATCACCGCCGGCAACGACGCCGGTGCACGCCGAAATCCACACCAAGAAACGACGACACGCCGGGGAATGATGATGGGGGCACGAGCTCTTCGTGCAGCGATATCAGCTGCGCCGATCACTGCTGCAATCCTGCTCTCGTGGGGTACGCCGGCGTCAGCGCAAGATTCCAGCGCCTCCGGCATCAACGCCGCCGACACCGCCTGGATGATGGTGGCCACCGCGCTGGTGCTGATGATGACGATCCCGGGGCTCGCGCTGTTCTACTCCGGCATGGTGCGCAAGAAGAACGTGCTGGCGACGATGGCGCAGAGCCTCACGGCCGTTGCGATCATTTCGATCCTGTGGGTCATCTTCGGTTATTCGCTGACCTTCGTCGGCAACGGTCCATGGCTTGGCTCGCTCGACAGCTGGTTCCTGGCCGGCATCACGATGGACAGCGTCAATCCGGCGGCAAAGACCATCCCGGAAGCGCTGTTCATGCTGTACCAGATGACGTTTGCGATCATCACGGTGGCGCTGGTTGCCGGCTCGGTCGCCGACCGCATGCGGTTCTCCGCCTATGTGCTGTTCTCGATCGGCTGGTTCATCTTCGCCTATGTGCCGCTGGCGCATTGGGTGTGGGGCGGCGGCTTCCTCGCCTCGATGGGCGTGATGGACTTCGCCGGCGGCCTCGTCGTGCATCTGTCCGCCGGCATCAGCGGCCTGGTCGCGGCCAAGGTGATGGGCAACCGGCACGGCTATGGTAGCGAGAATTTGTCGCCGTTCGACCTGTCGCTCGCCGTGGTCGGCACCGGCCTGCTCTGGGTCGGCTGGTTCGGCTTCAACGGCGGCTCGGCGCTGGCGGCCAATTCGCGCGCGGTGATGGCGATCACCGCCACCCATCTTGCGGCCTGCGCCGGCGCGCTGACCTGGGGCGCGATCGAATGGGCAACGCGCCGCAAGCCGTCGGTGCTCGGCATGATCTCGGGCGCGGTCGCAGGGCTCGGCACCATCACCCCGGCATCCGGTTTCGTCGCGCCGTGGCACGGCATCGTCATCGGCATCATTGCCGGCCTGGTCTGCTTCTGGGCCTGTACCTGGCTGAAGCACCGCTTCCAGTACGACGACTCGCTCGACGTGTTCGGCGTGCACGGCATCGGCGGCCTGACCGGCACGCTGCTCGCAGGCGTTTTCGCCACCGCGGCGATCGGCGGCACCTCCGGCCTGCTTGAGGGCAATCCGGGGCAGCTCCTGATCCAGCTCTACGGCGTCGTGATCACGCTGGTCTGGTGCGGCGGCGTCACCTTCGTGCTGCTCAAGCTGGTCAGCGCCTTCGTCCCGTTGCGCGTCTCGATGCAGCAGGAGCTGGAGGGTCTCGACATCTCGCAGCACGGCGAAGCGCTGCAGTAACAGCCGAGCTCGTATCGCCAAGACGAGATGGGCCCTGAGAGGGCGAATTCGTAAAACAACCCCATGCAAGGTACCCGAGCGCCGCGACGTCACGCTGCACGGGACAGTTCAGGCTTGCACGACACATAAGTATATGCTTATGTGTTGGCATGGTCGACACCGATATCTTCAAGGCACTGGCTGATCCGACCCGCCGCAGGGTGTTTGAGAAGCTGGCCGGCGGCAGCCTGAACGCCAGCGCCTTGCGCGACGGACTTGAGATCAGCCAGCCGGCGATGTCGCAGCATCTGGCGGTGCTGCGCGCGGCCGGATTGGTGCGCGAGCAGCGGCAGGGCCGCTTCGTCAACTATGAAGTCGACCCGGACGGGATCGCCAGCATCGGGACCTGGCTCGCCCGCTACCGCGCCTATTGGCCGAAGCGCATCGAGGCGCTCACCGACCTCCTGAAGGACATGGATCAATGAGCGACACGGTTGAGCCTGACGCCGACGCAGCCTTGGTGATCGAATACGAGCTCGACGCACCGCCTGACAAAGTATGGCGCGCCGTCACCATTCCAGCCCTGCGTGAACGCTGGCTTCCGGATTGTGATCTCGCGGGCGCTGAACCCCTATCATCGATCACGGGCGAAGAGGTGCGTTACCGGCTCCGCGATTCCGAGCCGCCGTTTCGCGAGAGTCATGTCACCTTCCGGATCGAGCCGAACGAGGCCGGCGGCACCCGGTTTCGCATCATCCAGGAAGCCTGCGACCAGCGCGCAAACCGGCCGCAAGCGGCCAACAGCAACAGCCGCGTGCTGATGCGCGCGGCCTGATCGCAGACTTCATCATCCGCTGAAACTTCATCACCTGCTGAAATGGGAGGTCGCCGATGCGCGACATGATGCAACTCGTCCCGATGGTCGTCGAGCAGTCGTCCCGCGGCGAGCGCTCCTTCGACATCTATTCCAGGCTGCTGCGCGAACGCATCATCTTCCTCAACGGCGAGGTCAATGATGCGATGTCCGGACTGGTCTGCGCGCAGCTTCTGTTCCTCGAGGCTGACAACCCGAACAAGCCGATCAACCTCTACATCAACTCCTATGGCGGCGTGGTCACCAGCGGGCTTGCGATGTACGACACCATGCAGTTCATCAAGGCGCCGGTGCACACGCTGTGCATGGGCACCGCGCGGTCCATGGGGTCGTTCCTGCTGATGGCCGGCGAGCCCGGTCACCGCGCCGCGCTCCCGAATGCCAGCCTGCACGTGCACCAGCCGCTCGGCGGCTTCCAGGGCCAGGCCTCCGACATCCAGATCCATGCCGCCGAGATGCAGGCGACCAAGCGGCGCATCATCCGGCTTTATGCGCAGCACTGCCGGCGCACCGAGGCGGACGTGGAACGGACCCTGGACCGCGATCACTTCATGTCGGCGGAGCAGGCGCTCGAATGGGGATTGATCGACAGGGTTTTTGCAGCGCGCGACGCCGCCTAATGGTCTGGCATTGCTCTATCTAAATACCGATGCCTGCACCGCAGCTGAGCAGAATTGTGTCCAGACCCTGGCTTGCTCACGAATTAGGCCAATCTGATTATATTTTAGGCGCGACGGAATAGCGCAGCAGCAGCTTGCTCCCGCAATGCGGGAAAAGGTCCGGATTCATAATCCATTAGCGAACCCGAGCCGTTTGGCACGGCATTTGATTCTAAGGGTCCCGGCTGTGCCCGCGTAGTGGATGTCTTCCGCGTGGTGAACCTCAGTCGAAACTCCCGGTGTTCGTTCGCACCGGGCCCAAGCGGGGATAGGACTCATGAAAATTGTTATGGCGATCATTAAGCCATTCAAGCTGGAAGAGGTCCGTGACGCCCTGACCGCCATTGGCGTTCACGGTCTCACGGTGACGGAAGTCAAGGGGTACGGCCGCCAGAAGGGCCATACGGAAATCTATCGCGGCGCCGAATATGCGGTGAGCTTCCTGCCCAAGATCAAGATCGAGGTCGCAGTCGCCTCCGATCAGGTCGACAAGACCATCGACGCCATCACCGCCGCCGCCAAGACCGGACAGATCGGCGACGGCAAGATCTTCGTCATCAGCCTCGAGCACGCCGTGCGCATCCGCACCGGCGAGGCCGATGCCGCGGCCCTCTGATTTCGCGCTCAACCTTTAAGACCTCAGGAGTGAAATAACATGACGTTCAAGCGTCCCTATGGCGCGGGACTGGCGGCCCTCGCAGTCGGCCTCTTTGCCGCAACCGCCGCCTACGCCGAGCCAACCGTCAACAAGGGCGACAACGCCTGGATGCTGACATCGACGGTGCTGGTGCTGTTGATGACCATCCCGGGCCTCGCGCTGTTCTATGGCGGTCTCGTCCGCTCCAAGAACATGCTCTCGGTGCTGGCTCAGGTGTTCTACACCGTCTGCATCGTCACCGTGCTCTGGGCCCTCTACGGCTACAGCCTCGCCTTCACCGGCGGCTCCGACTTCATCGGCGGCTTCTCCAAGGCCTTCCTGATGGGCGTCACGCCGGACTCCAAGGCTGCGACCTTCTCGGTCGACGCCAACATCTCGGAACTCGTCTATATGTGCTTCCAGATGACCTTCGCGGCGATCACGCCGGCCCTCATCGTCGGCGCCTTTGCCGAGCGGATGAAGTTCGCGGCGATCGCGCTGTTCATCCCGATCTGGGTCACCGTGATCTACTTCCCGATCGCGCACATGGTCTGGTACTGGCCGGGCCCGGACGCGATCCAGGATGCCGCCAAGGCGCTTGCCGCCGCGGCTGACGGCGATGCCAAGACGAAGGCGCAGGCCGCCCTCGACGCGATCAACGCCGATGCCGGCTGGATCTTCAAGAAGGGTGCGATCGACTTCGCCGGCGGTACCGTCGTGCACATCAACGCGGGCATCGCCGGCCTGGTCGGCGCGCTCCTGATCGGCAAGCGCACCGGCTACGGCAAGGAGCTGATGGCTCCGCACTCGCTGACCATGACCATGATCGGCGCCTCGCTGCTCTGGGTCGGCTGGTTCGGCTTCAACGCTGGTTCGAACCTCGAAGCCAATGGCGGCGCTGCGCTCGCCATGACCAACTCCTTCGTGGCCACGGCCGCGGCGGCGTTGGCCTGGATGTTCGCGGAATGGATCATCAAGGGCCATCCCTCGCTGCTCGGCGCGCTCTCGGGCGCGGTCGCGGGTCTCGTCGCGGTGACGCCTGCGGCCGGTTATGCCGGTCCGATGGGTGCCATCGTGCTCGGCCTCGTGGTTGGCGTGGTCTGCCTGTTCTTCTGCACGGTCGTGAAGAACGCGCTCGGCTATGACGACTCGCTCGATGTGTTCGGCGTCCACTGCGTCGGCGGCATCATCGGCGCGCTCGGCACCGGCATCCTGGTCAACCCGGCGCTCGGCGGTGCCGGCATTATCGACTACACCGCGATCCCGCCCAAGGTTGCCGATTACGACTTCGTGGCGCAGATGACCTCGCAGGTCTGGGGCGTCTGCACCACGCTGGTGTGGTCGGGCGTCGGCTCTGCGATCCTCTACAAGATCGTGGACGTGATCGTCGGCCTGCGTGCCAACGTCGAGACCGAGCGTGAAGGCCTCGACATCACCGAGCACACGGAGCGCGCCTACAACATGTGAGTTCTCCCGGGGCGCGACCTCCCCAAGCGGTCGTTCCCAGAACTACGGTCCGGGCACATACCCGGCAATGTCCGGACCGTTGAGGGGCTCCAGCGCAAGTTGGAGCCCCTTTCTTTTTTCTCCGGCTTGAGAAAATATTGTCGGAATTGCCTGCTATTGTGGAATAACAGGCTACATACAAGAAAACGGGAGGACGTCATGAAGGTGCAAGGCAGGTGCTATTGCGGCAACGTGCGCTATGAGGCCGAAGGCGAACCGATGATGGCGGCGCAATGCCTGTGCCGCGAATGCCAATACATCACAGGCGGCGGACCGAACATGTTCATGGCGATGCCGACCACCGGCTTCAAATACACCGCCAGCCAACCCAAGCAGTTCACCCGGAAGGACCTCGAGCGCGCCGTGACGCGCGAATTCTGCCCGGAATGCGGCACCCATCTGGTGACCAAGGTGCCCGGCCTGCCCGCCACCATCCTGAAGGTCGGCACGTTCGACGATCCCAGCGTGTTCACCCCGCAGATGACGATCTACACCTGCGACAAGCAGACCTTCCACCATGTCCCCGACGGCAAGCCGTCGTTCGAGAAGCTGCCGGCGCGGTAGTCGTCACATCGAGTACGTAGCCCGGATGGAGCGCAGCGCAATCCGGGAACAGCGTCTACGCGGCGAGACTGCCCCCGGATTTCGCTTCGCTTCATCCGGGCTACGCAGCTCACGCCGCGTCGCGCGCGTGCTCGACGCGGTCGCGGCCGTGGCGCTTGGCGGCGTAGAGCGCCTGGTCGGCGGTTCGCATCAGGCCGCTGAGGTCGAAGCCGCTTTCCTTCAAGGTGAAGCCGATACTGATCGTCACCGGCAGAAGGGTCACGCCGTCGAGGATCGTTCGCGCCGCGCAATCGCGGCGGATTTCCTCGGCGCCGTGCGCCGTCTGCTCGTGGCTCAGGCCGGTCACCACGGCTGCGAATTCCTCGCCGCCGTAACGGGCGACCAGCGCACCGTGCCGGATCGCGAACTGGCGCAGCACGTCGGCGATCTCGACCAGCACCTTGTCGCCGATCTCATGTCCGTAGCGGTCGTTGATCGACTTGAAATGATCGATGTCGCACATCAGCACTGCAACCGACGCGCCATCGGCCTGCGCGCGTTCAAGCGCCGCGGCGGCATCAGCGTCGAAGCCGCGCCGGTTCAACAGGCCGGTCAGCTGGTCGGTCTGCGAGATCTGGGCCAGCTCGCGGCGGGTACACGCGAGCTCCAGCATCAACATGCCGGCGCGATAGGACATCGCGCCGCTGAGCGCGATTGAGATAAAGACGCCGGCGGTGAGCCCGAACAGCTGCATCTGGCCGACCGTGATCGGCGCGGCCAGATCGCGGCCGAACACCAGCATGCCGATGGTGAAGGACATCACCGCGGTCATGCCGGCAGCAATCACCATCACCTTGCCGGTGCGGCGCAGAACATCGCCGTGTGTCTCGATCCTGATGGCCATGTCCGTCTGCACGTCCTCGCAATACGCGGGTTCATTCGGTCGTGCTGTGTTGCGAATTGCTGAAGGAACTCGTGACGTGCGCGCTGGCCTTAATAGCGGGTAAAGCGGATCACTCGAATGCACGGCAATGCTGTCAGTCGATCAGGACTTCCTCGTCCGGCAGCTCGCCTGGCGCGCCGTCGCGCAAATAGCTTTCGAGGATGCCGGCCAGCGACAGCGGCGTGAGGCGCTCCTCCGCGCGGGATAGATCGGCGATCGGCCACCAGCGAAAGCAATCGAGCACCGTCGCCTCGATCTTGTCGGC
Organism: Bradyrhizobium sp. AUGA SZCCT0105; assembly: GCF_018129565.1. NCBI lineage: Bacteria > Pseudomonadati > Pseudomonadota > Alphaproteobacteria > Hyphomicrobiales > Nitrobacteraceae > Bradyrhizobium > Bradyrhizobium sp. AUGA SZCCT0105. Next base: position 45,094 of record NZ_JAFCMK010000010.1, read on the forward strand.
CATCACAGGGTCGAATCGATCCGTGTGAACGATCCGGTACTCTTCCTTCTGGGAGATCCGCCGGCCGCCCCAGTTGAAGGTGTGATGACGCCGCCAGACGGCGGGACCAGGCTCGAAACCGACCAGCCCCAATTCCTCGGCCAATTCCCGCTGCAACGCCGCTTCCGGCGTCTCGTGGTCCTCGACGCCGCCGCCGGGCGCGATCCAGAAACAGTTGCCACCGTGCGGCGGGCGAATCCGCATCAGCAGGACTTCGCGCTCGCCTGCGATGATGAGCGCCCTGACGGCGCGGCGATGGATCATGTCTCGGTGCAATTTTGATGCGGCTTTTCAATGCGTTTTCTGAGGGGGGTGCTGATATCACGCGCCGGCCAAACGTGCCGCGCCGCCGATGGTTAATCGCGTCTTAACCTCGCCCTATCTATGGTGATTTGATCGGTTTACGGTCGGCTCCCCCTCACCTCCGACCGCAGTGAAAGTGCTGGCTTTTCAACCATGGCAATGACCGCCTCATCCGGCGTGGCGCAGGGCGCCGCCGATGCCACATCCGCCGGCCAGGCCGAGCGCTCCCCATTCGTGCGAACCACCGAATTGCTGGCGCCGTACCAGCCGGCTAAGCCCTTGATTACACTGTCGGTCGGCGAGCCGCAGCATCCCGTGCCCGACTTCGTCGGGCCGGTGCTGGCGAAGCACACCGCCGAGTTCGGCCGCTACCCGATGGCCAAGGGCATCGAGCCGTTCCGCCGCGCGGTCGCGACCTGGCTGGGAAGCCGGTTCCAATTGCCGCGTCCGGTCGATCCGGAGAGCGAAGTGTTGGTGCTGAACGGCAGCCGCGAGGGGCTGTTCTTTGCGGCGATCACAGCCGCGCGCCACGTTGCCCCGCGCAAGGGCCGGCCGGCGATCCTGATGCCGAATCCGTTTTATCCGGCCTATGGCGCCGGCGCGCGCGCGGCCGGCTGCGAGCAGATCCATCTGCCGACCACGCTCGCCAACGGTTTCCTGCCCGACCTTGATACGATCGACGAGGCGACATGGGCCCGCACCGTCGCGTTCTTCATCGCCTCGCCGGCGAACCCGCAAGGGTCGGTCGCCTCGCGCGCCTATTTCGCGCGGCTGAAAGAACTCGCCGACCGGTTCGGCTTCATGATCCTGTCTGACGAGTGCTACTCGGAGATCTATACCCGCGAGGCTCCGGGCAGCATGCTGGAATGCGCCGGTCCCGATTTCCGCAATGTCGTTGCGTTCCAGTCGCTGTCGAAGCGCTCGAACCTGCCGGGCATGCGGGTCGGCTTCGCCGCCGGCGACCGGAAGTTTCTCGCCGCGTTCCTTGAGCTGCGCAATGTCGCCGCGCCGCAGGTGCCGGTGCCGCTGCAACATGTCGCGGTCGCCGCCTATGGCGACGAGGCGCATGTCGAGGAGAATCGCAGGCTCTATCGCATCAAGTTCGATTTCGCCGACCAGATCCTCGGCAACCGCTACGGCTACAAGCGTCCCGCCGGCGGCTTCTGCGTCTGGCTCGACGTCTCCGATCGCGGCAGCGACGAGGCGGTGACCGTCAGACTCTATCGCGACGCCGGCGTTCGCGTGATTCCGGGCAGCTACCTGGCGCGTGAGCAGAACGACGGTTCCAATCCGGGCGAGGGCTATATCCGCCTTGCGCTGGTCTCCGACAGTGAATCGACGGCCGAGGCGATGCATCGCCTGGTCGAAACCCTGGGTTAATCGCGAAGCGCGAAGATTGAGTATGCCAGCGATCGAACGTGTCATCCCCCTGGTCGGCCATCTGCCGCTCTCGCTGCGCGAGGCGCTGGCGCGACGGCTGCGCGAACTCACCGGGCTCGGCCTGATCGCGCTGTCGGGCGCCATCACCGCCGCGCTGATGACCTGGTCGGTGCAGGATCCGTCGCTCAGCCACGCCACCTCGCGCGCGATCCGCAACGTGCTCGGCTATCCCGGCGCGATCGGCGCCGACCTCTTGATGCAGATTCTCGGCCTCGGCGCCATCATGCTGTTGCTGCCGGTCGCAGTCTGGGGCTGGCGGATGCTGACGCATCGTCCGTTCGACCGCGAGGCATTGCGGCTCGGCTGCTGGATCCTGTGCACGGTGATCGCGGCGGGTTTTGCCAGCTGCTGGCCGCACAATACGTCATGGCCGCTGCCGACCGGGCTCGGCGGCGTGGTCGGCGACGCGCTGCTGCGTGCGCCGGCTGTCGTGTTCGGGCCGCCCGGCTTCCTCTATCGCGTCGTGCTCGGCCTGATCCTGTTTGTCGCGATGGCAGCTAGCTTCCTGTTCGCCTGCGGCTGGGGCGCCAAGGAAGAGGACGAGGAGTTGACGCCGATCGCTGACGACGACGAGCCGTTCGTCGAGGATGAAGACAACGACCGCAGCTCGGTCTCGCTGGGCTGGCTGTTCCATGCGCTGATGAGCGCGAAAGCACGGCTCGGCTGGCTGTTCACCACCGCCTACAAATCGCTGGTGTCGAGCGGATCGCAGGGCCGCAGCAGTGCGGCGTTCGAGCGCCAGGAGCCCAATATCGGCGGCGGCCGCGCGGCGCCCTCGATCGCGCCCGCGGCTGACGACCACGACGAAGACGAAGCCGAGGCTTTCGACGACGAGGAAGAAGAGGATAACGAGGAGGAAGCTCCCGCCGCCCGCGCCCCGCGCAAGAAGGCCGAGCCGAAGCCGAAGAAGAAGAACTCCGACAAGTTCGAGCTGCCGTCGGTCTCGGTCCTCAGTGCGCCGAAGGCGAGCGATCGCCAGCCGCTGAGCAAGGCCGAGCTTGAAGCCAATTCGCGTTCGCTGGAAGGCGTGCTGCAGGACTTCGGCGTGCGTGGCGAGATCGTCAAGGCCAATCCGGGCCCGGTGGTCACGCTGTACGAGCTGGAGCCCGCGCCCGGCATCAAGTCGTCGCGCGTGATCGGATTGTCCGACGACATCGCCCGTTCGATGAGCGCGCTGTCGGCCCGCGTCGCCGTGGTCGCCGGCCGCAACGCGATCGGCATCGAGCTGCCGAACGCGCATCGCGAGAAGGTCTATCTGCGCGAACTCCTGGTCGCCAAGGAAAGCGTCGATTCGGTTGCGAAGCTGCCGCTGTGCCTCGGCAAGACGATCGGCGGCGATCCCGTCATCATCGACCTCGCGCGCACACCGCATATGCTGATCGCCGGCACCACCGGCTCCGGCAAATCGGTCGCGATCAACACCATGATCCTGAGCCTGGTCTACCGGCTGCGTCCGGATCAGTGCCGCCTGATCATGGTCGACCCGAAGATGCTCGAACTCTCCGTCTATGACGGCATCCCGCATCTCTTGACGCCCGTCGTCACCGACCCGAAGAAGGCCGTTGTCGCGCTGAAATGGGCCGTGCGCGAGATGGAGGAACGCTACAAGCGGATGGCCAAGCTCGGCGTGCGCAACATCGACGGCTACAATGCGCGCCTCGTCGAAGCCAAGGCCAAGGGCGAAGAGCTGACGCGCACCGTGCACACCGGTTTCGACAAGGAGAGCGGCAAGGCGATCTACGAGGAAGAGAAGCTCGACCTCGAGCCGCTTCCCTACATCGTTATCATCGTCGACGAAATGGCCGACCTGATGATGGTCGCCGGCAAGGACATCGAAGGCGCGGTGCAGCGCCTCGCGCAGATGGCGCGCGCCGCCGGCCTCCATGTGATCCTCGCCACGCAGCGTCCGTCGGTCGACGTCATCACCGGCACGATCAAGGCGAACTTCCCGACCCGCATCGCCTTCCAGGTGACGTCGAAGATCGACAGCCGCACCATTCTGGGCGAGATGGGCGCCGAGCAGCTGCTCGGCCAGGGCGACATGCTTTATATGGCAGGCGGCGGCCGCATCAGCCGCGTGCACGGCCCGTTCGCATCGGACGAGGAAGTCGAGAAGGTGGTGCGTCACCTCAAGACGCAGGGCCAGCCGGAGTATCTCGAAGCCGTCACCGCGGAAGAGCCGACCGACGAGGACGGCGCCGTGTTCGATGCCACCGGCATGGGTGGCGACGGCGGCGGCGATCTGTTCACGCAGGCGGTTGCGATCGTCAAGCGCGACCGCAAGGCGTCGACCTCCTACATCCAGCGCCGGCTGCAGATCGGCTACAACCGCGCCGCCTCGCTGATGGAGCGGATGGAACTTGAGGGCATCGTCGGCCCGGCGAATCACGCCGGAAAGCGCGAAATCCTGGTCGGGGAGGAAGAGGGCCAGTTCTGATCGGGGGCGATCATCACGGAAAAACCATATCTCCCTCGGAAGAGGCGGGATAAAATCCGGCGAAGCGGGACGAGCGTCGAACAGAGACCTGACATATCTGATGGCAAAACATCTCATTGACCGCGGCACGCGCACTGCGCTGGCTCTTCTCGTCACCGCCGCGATCGCCGGCGGCGCGGCTGCGCAGAATGCGCCGGCGACGCCGAAACCCGTAGCCAACGCGGGGCCGAAGGCTGCGCCGAAGGCCAAGGACGCCGGCGCGCAGAGCAATGCGGACAAGGGCCCGGCCACCACGGGCGCCACCCAGGCACCGCCGGACCCGGTGATTCCCGATCCGCGCCGCAACGTGCCCGCCAACATCTTCCAGACCTTCGACGCCAACCAGAAGGCTCAGGCCGCCAAGGTCTCGGCCTATCTGTCGTCGCTGCAGACGCTGGTCGGGAATTTCGTCCAGGTTGGTCCCGACGGCACCAAGACCAAGGGCGATTTCTACATCCAGAAGCCCGGCAAGCTGCGCTTCGAATATGACAATCCGAGCACCATCGAGGTGATCGCCGACGGCTCGTCGGTCGCAGTGCGCGACCGCAGGCTCGCCACCCAGGACATCTATCCGCTGTCGCAGACCCCGCTGCGCTATCTGCTGTCGGACCGCATCGACCTGATGAAGGACACCAACGTCGTCAGCGTCACGGCCGACGACGTGTTCGTCAGCATCACGATCGAGGAGAAGCAGGCGCTGGTCGGCACCAGCCGCTTCCTGCTGATGATCGGCGCCAAGGACGGCAAGCTCAAGCAGTGGACCGTCACCGATCCGCAGGGCTACGACACGACAGTTGCAGTCTACAATCTCGACGCGACGCAGAAGCCCGATCCGGGGCTGTTCAAGATCGACTTCACGACCTATCCGGGTTCTTCGCCGGGTTAGCCTGTTTGCGTAGGATGGGTAGAGCGCAGCGAAACCCATGGGCTTCGTGCCGCTGATTGAGATGATGGGTTTCGCTTCGCTCTACCCATCCTACAGGCGCTTGCTTGTGGACAAAGCGCTAACCCGCACCGAGAACCGTGCTAAGACGCACCTCTCATGCGGTTCTCCGTCACCACCTGGAACATCAACTCGGTGCGCCTGCGCATCGACATCGTCGCCAAATTCCTGAAGAGCGCGCGGCCAGATGTGCTGTGCCTGCAGGAGACCAAATGCATCGACGATGCGTTTCCGCTGAAGCGCTTCAAGCGGCTCGGTTATGAGCACATCGCGCTGAACGGACAGAAGGGCTATCACGGCGTCGCCATCGTCTCGCGCCTGCCGTTCGAGACCACCGACATCAGGACGTTCTGCGACAAGATCGACTCCCGGCACATCTCGGTGTCCTTCGGCGAGAAGGCGCAGCTCTCAAAGCCGCTGGTGCTGCATAATTTCTACGTGCCGGCCGGCGGCGACATTCCCGATCCCGCGCTCAATCCGAAGTTCGAGCACAAGCTGCAATTCCTCGACGAGATGAAAGCCTGCGAGCCGCTGCATCCGCGCGGCGACGACCGTCACATCCTGGTCGGCGACCTCAACGTCGCGCCGCACGAGAACGACGTGTGGTCGCACAAGCAGCTGTTGAAGGTGGTCTCGCACACGCCGGTCGAGACCGAGAAGCTGCTCGCGGCGCAAGCGCATGGCGAATGGTTCGACATCGCGCGCGAGCGGATCCCGATGTCGGAAAAGGTCTACACCTGGTGGAGCTATCGCGCCGCGGACTGGACCGTCGGCGACCGCGGCCGCAGGCTCGACCACATCTGGGTCTCGCGCGCGCTGAAGGATCAAGTCAGCGATTTCAAGATCACCCGCGACGCCCGCAGCTGGGAGCGGCCGTCGGACCACGTGCCTGTCACGGCGGTGATGGAGGTTTAGACGCGGCGTCAGCCTGAGCACCGTCATCCTGAGGCGCGAGCGGAGCGAGCCTCGAAGGATGAATCGGCCCGGCTGGTGGCCGTCGACCCTTCGAGACGCGCGCAAGAGCGCGCTCCTCAGGGTGACGGATCAATAGACAGCGGCTACGTGCTCAGCTTCCCGCCCGCGATCAAAATATCGCTCGCGAGCTGGCTGGTGCGGAGCGCGAGTTCGTCGCGCAGGCGGCGGGCGGCGGCCGGATCGCTTTCCAGCACGCGCTGGAACAGGCTGCGCGCGACGCGGATCACCGAGCCGCGCTCCAGCGCGGTCGCGGTCGAGGGCCGCTTCATCGCGACGATCAATGCGAGCTCGCCGATCAGCGCGCCGTGGCCGGCGATGATCTCGGCGCCGCCTTCCTCGACCCGGAACGTGCCGCGCTGCACGACGTAGCCGGCATCGGCCGTGTCGCCGGTCTTGAACAGCACCTCGCCTGCGTTGAAATCGCGTTGCTCGGAGCCGATCGCCAGCATGCGCAAGGAGCTGTCGCCCAACAGACGCATCGTCGGGACCTGCTCGAGCAGGGCTACGTCATCATCGATCGACATTCAGGGCCGGTAACCGCGGTGCGCCTCGATTTCACGAATCGTTGAGCGCGGAGCGTATCACGGCACCAGCTTGTAGCCACCGGCTTCCGTCACCAGGATTTCGGGGTTGGCGGCGTCCTTCTCGATCTTCTGGCGGAGGCGGTAGATGTGGGTTTCCAGCGTGTGGGTGGTGACGCCGGAATTGTAGCCCCAGACTTCCTGGAGCAGGGTCTCGCGCGACACCGGCATCTGGCCGGCGCGGTAGAGGAAGCGCAGGATCGCGGTTTCCTTCTCGGTCAGCCGCACCTTGCGGGCATTGGCGCCGGTGAGCATCTTCGAGCCGGGCCGGAACGAGTAGGGGCCGACCGAGAACACCGCGTCCTCGCTGGCCTCGTGCTGGCGCAGCTGCGCCCGGATCCGGGCCAGCAGCACCGCGAAGCGGAAGGGTTTTGCCACATAGTCGTTGGCGCCGCTTTCGAGGCCAAGGATGGTGTCGGAATCGGTGTCGTGGCCGGTCAGCATGATGATCGGGGCCTTGAAACCGCCCTTGCGCAGGCTGCGGACCACTTCGCGGCCGTCGGTGTCGGGCAGGCCGACATCCATCAGGACCAGATCGGGAGAATTGGCTTTGGCGGCAGTGGCGCCCTTGGCGCCGGTGTCGACTGCGGAGGCTTCGAATTCCTCGTGCAGGGACAGCTGCTCGACCAGCGTATCGCGCAGATCGGTATCGTCATCCACGATCAAGATCTTGCGGGCATTGGCCATAGGTACAATCCTTCGGGGGCGGGGCGGTCAGAAGCGGGGGGCGCTTATGGCCGTAGCATCGGCTAGATACGTGCTCAGGTAGGCCGTCGTTACCGATTCACAAGGCAGCGCAGTCTACCTCAAATCCGGCGGGGCAGGACGTGAATGTCCTGTAATGCCGGGAGATAGAATGATCGAACCGTCCAAGGCAAGTTCAGTTTTGAACGATTCTTAAAGGAAGACCAGCTATTTCAATCACTTATATGACAGTGAAACGTGATCGCCCGCTCTCCGCCATCGAGGTCCGCAGCGCCGCCGGCGACCCGCGCCGGGGCTGGCTGACCGCCGATGGCTGGACCGTTCCGGTGGCGCTTGGGCGCGGCGGAATCCTCGCCAACAAGCGCGAGGGCGACGGCGGCACGCCACGCGGCATCTTCCACCCCAAGCAGCTCTGGTGGCGCGCCGACCGGCACCGGCGTCCCGTGACCTTCCTGCCGGTGCGGCCGATCCGCCGCGAGGACGCCTGGTGCGAGGACCCCGCCGATCGCCATTACAACCAGCCGATCCGGCTCGACCGCGAGCAGGGCGGCGACCGCCTGACGCGCGAGGATCACCTCTACGACTTCATTGTCGAGATCGACCACAACGCCGCACCGCGCATCGCCGGCCGCGGCAGCGCCGTGTTCCTGCATCTGGCGCGACCGAATTTCGGGCCGACCGCGGGCTGCGTCTCGATGACCAAGGCGTCGATGCTGCGGCTGCTGCGGCGGATGTCGCCGCAGACCAGGATCATCATCGGGTAAAGTTCTGGAATAGCTGAGCATCGGTTTTCCCACGCGACAAACGCGACGCGCTTGTGCTGAGATCATGCGCAACACAGAAAATTCCCGCAGGGACGAAACCGCATGCTCGACAACAACCAGATCGCCGCTGCCGCCAAGGTCCTGCACGATCACTGGCACGCGGGAACGAAACTCGCCGCGCTCGATGGCGCCATGCGGCCGCGCGACCGCACCGAGGGTTACGCGGTGCAGGCTCAGCTGGAAAGGACATCGCGCGAAAAGCTGTTCGGCTGGAAGATCGCGGCGACCAGCGCGGCCGGCCAGAAGCATATCAATGTCGCAGGCCCGCTGGCCGGACGCATCCTCGCCGAAACATTGATCGCAGATGGCGGCACCGCATCCATGAAGGGCAACGCGATGTGCGTCGGCGAGCCGGAATACGCCTTCCGCATGGCACGTGATCTCGCGCCGCGCGCGACACCGTACGGCGTCGGCGAAGTGCTCGATGCGGTCGGCACGCTTCATCCCGCGATCGAGATTCCGGATTCGCGCTTCACCGATTTTACATCCGCCGGCGAGGCGCAGCTGATCGCCGACAATGCCTGCGCACATCTGTTCGTGCTCGGACCCGCAACATCGGCCGACTGGCGTGCGATCGATCTGGTCGAGGAGCGCCCGGCCATCACGCTGCGCGGCGAGCGCTACATCGGCCACGGCAAGAACGTGCTCGGCGATCCCCGCGCAGCCCTCGCCTGGTGCGCCAACGAGCTGCGCGCGCTCGGCCTGACCTTGCGTGCAGGCGAGGTCGTCACCACCGGTACCTGCCATCCGCCGCTGCCGATTCAGGCCGGCGACGTGTTCGCAGCCGATTTCGGCGCGATCGGAAACGTGTCGGTGAAGTTCGCGTGAGCCGTGCGCGAGCCGCACACACCGCCGTCGTCCTGGCGAAGGCCAGGACCCATTACCACCGCTGTCACTTGCAAGATGAAGGTCTCGCCGCGTGCCCTTTGCGATGGCCGCGGCGTATGGGTCCTGGCTTTCGCCAGGACGACGTTAGTTGTGCACCACCGTCCGCGTCCCGAAGATCGCCGAGCCCACGCGCACATGGGTCGCGCCCATCTGGATCGCCACCGCGAAATCCGCGCTCATGCCCATCGAGAGATTTGTCAGCCCATTGCGCGCGGCGATCTTGGCGCACAGCGCGAAATGCGGCGCCGGGGCCTGGTCGACCGGCGGGATGCACATCAGTCCTGAAATCTGCAGGCCATATTTGTCGCGGCATGCCGCGATGAAGGCATCCGCGTCCTGCGGCGCGACGCCGGCCTTCTGCGGCTCCTCGCCGGTATTGATCTGGACGAACAGCTCCGGATGCTTCCCTTGATTTTTGATTTCCTTGGCTAACGCTTCGCAAATGCTGGCGCGGTCGACCGAATGGATCGCATCGAACAGCGCCACCGCTTCCTTGGCCTTGTTCGACTGCAACGGCCCGATCAGATGCAGCTGCAGTCCCGGATGAGCCTGGATTAATTCCGGCCACTTGCCCTTGGCCTCCTGCACGCGGTTTTCGCCAAATACGCGCTGTCCGGCGCGAATAATCGGCAAAATTGCGTCGGCCGCGAATGTCTTCGACACCGCGATCAAGGTCACTGAGGCGCGGTCGCGCCGCGCTTCCTTGCAGGCATGCGCGATCTCCTGCTCCACGGCGGCGAGGCCGTGTGGTGAATCAGCCGATAACGGCGCGGTCGGGCTTTGTGTCATGCTTGTGCCGTTCTCTGACAGGCGCGGGGGGTTGGCTCGAATTTTACCAAATTCGGGAAAGGCTTTTTGAAGCCCTTCACTCTACCTTGCGCCCGGGCAAGGGACCAGAATGTCGGGCGTCACTTTCAACCGCAACCGGGTCAAACTCAAGAAGGTTCTGGGCATTCGCGCCCGGCTCGCCTTGCTTGCGGTGATGCTGGTCGCGCCCTTGATGCTCGATCGCGTCCGCACGCTGGAGAATTTCCGCTCGACGCAGATCGCGCAGGCCGCGGCCGGCTATGCCAACCTCACCGCGCACGCCGCCGAAACCCAGCGCGAGGTGGTCTCCTCGGTCGAGACCATGCTGAAATCGGCCGCCTATATCCGCGCCTCCGGTGGCATCGGGCAGAGCTGCGAGGTGCTGCGCGCCAGCCTGCCGACGGTGCTGCCGTGGATCCGCAGCATCATGTTCGTCTCCAGGGACGGTCTCGTGCAGTGTTCGACGCTCAACAGCCAGGTCGGACTCAATCTCGGCGACCGCGAATATTTCAAGAAGGCGCAGGACAACCGCGGCTTCGTGTTCAGCGACTATCTGCGCGGCAGGACCAACGGCCGGCCGATGATGATGGCCGCCTATCCGGTGGCCGCGATCAATCCGGAGCTCGACTCCATCGTCGTCGCCGGCATCAACATCGACTGGCTGTCGCAGATCATGGGCAATCTCGGCGGCCAGCCCGGCATGTCGGCGGTTCTCGTCGACTCGACCGGCGTCGTGGTCGCAGCCCCCACCGATCATGCGAGCCTGATCGGCCGCTCGCTCGACACCATCCCCTTGATGTCGGCGATCGCGGAGAAGGCGCTGAGCTACGACGAGCCGTCAGGCTCGGTGTCGTTCACGGCGTCCGACGGCGCGCAGCGCACGCTGAGCTTCGCCCGCATCGCCGGAACGCAATCCCGTCTGATCGTGAGCATGGATGAGGCCAAGGTGACGGCGGCGATCAGCCGCGAGATCCGCACCGCCTATCTGCAACTCGGCTTCGTCTGCCTTTTTGTGCTGCTCGGCGCGTTGGTCGGCGCGGAGCGGCTCGTCATCCATCCGATCGAGCTGATGACCAGCATGGCGCGTCGGTTCGGCGAGGGCGACTGGTCGGCGCGCGTTGCCAAGCACAAGCTGCCGTCGGAATTCGTGCCGCTGGCGCGCGCCTTCAACGCGATGGCGGCGCAGCTCAGCCAGCGCGAGCGTGAGCTCGTCGCCTCCAACGATCGTCTCACCGTGATGGCCTCGATCGATGCGCTGTCCGGCCTCGCCAACCGCCGCGGCTTCCAGAGCCGGCTCGATTTCGAGTGGATGCGGGCGCAGCAATATGAATGCGAGCTGTCGCTGATGATGATCGATGTCGATCACTTCAAGCTCTACAACGACACCTACGGCCATCCCGAAGGCGACGTCTGCCTGACCCGGATCGGCGAGACGCTGGCCGGGATCGCCGCCGACACCATGGGCTTTGCCGGCCGCTACGGCGGCGAGGAATTTTGTCTATTGCTGCCGAACACCGACGCCGCGCACGCACTCGCGATCGGCGAAACGGTGCGCACCGCAATCCTCGGCCTCGCCGTGCCGCATGCGCCTTCCAGCCATTGCGTCGTCACCGTCAGCGTCGGCGTCGCCACGACCAAGCCGAACGAAACCCAGCGCCCCGGCGATCTGATCGAGGCGGCGGACGCCGCCCTCTACGCCGCCAAACGCCGCGGCAGGAATGCCGTGATCGAGCACGGCTTCTTGCAGACGCTGGATGAAGCCGGGATGGCGCTGGCGAGTTAGTACCTCTGATCAAGGAGCGGGCGGAACGAACGGCAAAACTCGGACAAAACATGTCGCGAGGACGCGAAATCGGGCCCCATATCACGCTGTCATCGCCCGGCTCGACCGGGCGATCCAGTACGCCGCGGCCTCTCGGTTCAAGTATAAACGTCTCTGGAATACTGGGTCACCCGGTCAAGCCGGGTGACGACACCGGATCGGTTCCTAGCGGGCTGCCGTGTGGCGACCCTCACCCTTCCCCGCTGTACCGACGGCAGGCCATGAGCATTTGGCAGCCCCCAAGCCGTTGACCCCATGGGCGATTTTATGGCCTAGTCCGCCGTCCCCGGATGGGACCCGAAAACCACCCAAAGCCACCCAGAATCCCTGCGATTTCATGACCGCCGAACGCTACAACGCCCGTGAATCCGAACCCCGCTGGCAAGCCACCTGGGACGAAAAGGCGATCTTCGCCTCCAAGAACGACGATCCGCGGCCGAAATACTACGTGCTCGAAATGTTCCCGTACCCGTCGGGGCGCATCCATATCGGCCATGTCCGCAACTACACGCTCGGCGACGTGCTGGCCCGCTTCATGCGCGCCAAGGGCTTCAACGTGCTGCACCCGATGGGTTGGGACGCGTTCGGCCTGCCGGCGGAGAACGCCGCGATCGAGCGCAAGGTGGCGCCGAAGGCCTGGACCTACGACAACATCGCCGCGATGAAGAAGCAGCTCAAGTCGATCGGGCTGTCGCTCGACTGGAGCCGGGAGTTCGCGACCTGCGACCCCAGCTACTACAAGCATCAGCAGAAGATGTTTCTGGACATGCTGCGCGCCGGCCTCGCCGAGCGCGAGAAGCGCAAGCTGAACTGGGATCCGGTCGACATGACCGTGCTCGCCAACGAGCAGGTGATCGACGGCCGCGGCTGGCGTTCCGGCGCCGTTGTCGAGCAGCGGGAAATGAGCCAGTGGGTCTTCAAGATCACGAAGTACGCGCAGGAGCTGCTGGAGGCGCTGGACGGCCTGGACCGCTGGCCCGACAAGGTGCGGCTGATGCAGCGCAACTGGATCGGCCGCTCCGAGGGCCTGTTGATCCGCTTCGCGCTGGATCCGGCGACCACACCGGCCGGCGAGAGCGAGCTGAAGATCTTCACGACGCGGCCGGACACGCTGTTCGGCGCAAAATTCATGGCGATCTCGGCGGATCATCCGCTGGCGCAGGCGGCGGCCGCGAAGAATCCGGAGCTCGCCGAGTTCATCGCCGACATCAAGAAGATCGGCACCGCGCAGTCGATCATCGACACCGCCGAGAAGCAGGGTTTCGACACCGGCATCAAGGCGGTGCATCCGTTCGATCCGAGCTGGAAGCTGCCGGTCTATGTCGCGAACTTCGTGCTGATGGAATACGGCACCGGCGCCATCTTCGGCTGCCCGGCGCATGACCAGCGCGACCTCGACTTCGTCAACAAATACGGCCTCGGCAACGTGCCGGTGGTCTGCCCCGAGGGCCAGGACCCGAAGACGTTCTTCATCACCGACACCGCCTATGACGGTGACGGCCGCATGATCAATTCCCGCTTCCTCGACGGCATGACCATCGACGAGGCGAAGGAAGAGGTTGCGAAACGGCTGGAAGCCGAGCTGCGCGGGAATTCGCCGGTCGGCGAGCGGCAGGTGAATTTCCGGCTGCGCGACTGGGGCATTTCGCGCCAGCGCTATTGGGGCTGCCCGATTCCCGTCATCCATTGTCCGACATGCGACGTGGTGCCGGTGCCCGACGACCAGTTGCCGGTGACGCTGCCGGAGGATGTCAACTTCGACAGGCCGGGCAACGCGCTCGACCATCATCCGACCTGGAAGCACGTCACGTGCCCGAAGTGCGGCGGCAAGGCGGTGCGCGAGACCGACACGATGGACACCTTCGTGGACTCGTCGTGGTACTTTGCGCGCTTCACCGATCCATGGAACGCGACCGCGCCGACCACGCCCGCGGTCGCCAACCGGATGATGCCGGTCGACCAGTATATCGGCGGCGTCGAGCACGCGATCCTGCATCTGCTCTACAGCCGCTTCTTCACCCGCGCGATGAAGGCGACCGGCCACATCGACATGAGCGAGCCGTTCGCCGGCATGTTCACCCAGGGCATGGTGGTGCACGAGACCTACCAGAAGGCCGACGGCAGCTGGGTCACGCCGGCCGAGGTGAAGATCGAGGTCGGCGGCAACGGCCGCCGCGCGGTGCTGATGGCGACCGGCGAGGACATCGAGATCGGCCCGATCGAGAAGATGTCGAAGTCGAAGAAGAACACCGTCGACCCCGACGACATCATCGCAAGCTACGGCGCCGACGTGGCGCGCTGGTTCATGCTGTCGGACTCGCCGCCGGACCGCGACGTGATCTGGAGCGATGAGCGTGTGCAGGGCGCCTCGCGCTTCGTGCAGCGGCTGTGGCGGCTGGTGAACGAATCGGCCGAGATCGCCAAGCTGGCGTCGGCGGCCCGGCCCGGCACCTTCGGGCCCGAGGCGCTGGCGTTGCGCAAGGCGGCCCATGGCGCGCTCGACAAGGTGTCGTCCGGGATCGAGCGGCTGCATTTCAATGTCTGCCTCGCCCATATCCGCGAATTCGCCAATGCGCTGTCCGAGGTGCTGGCGAAAGGCGACAAGCCGGCGCCGGACGTCGCCTGGGCGGTGAAAGAGGCCGCGACCATCCTGGTTCAGCTGTTCTCGCCGATGATGCCGCATTTGGCCGAGGAGTGCTGGGTGGTTCTAGGCCAGTCCGGGCTGGTTTCCGAGGCCGATTGGCCGCAAATCGAACGCGATTTGCTGGTCGAAGACAGCGTGACCCTGGTCGTCCAGGTCAACGGTAAAAAACGAGGTGATGTTACCGTGCCACGGGCGGCGCAAAATGCGGATATAGAGGCTGCCGTTTTGGCGCTCGATGCGGTAAAAGCCGCACTGGGCGGCAAACCCGTCCGCAAGGTGATCGTGGTGCCCATGAGGATCGTCAATGTTGTCGGCTAGGATCAGGATCGCCGCCCGGCTCGTGGCCGTGGCAGCCTTGGCCGCGCTGACGGCTGGTTGCTTCCAGCCGATGTATGCCGAGCGCACCCTCGACGGCCAGTCGTCCGCCTTGCGCGAAAAGCTGATGGGCGTCGAGGTTCCCCCGGTCGACAAGGCGAACGCGTCCCGCGAGGCCCGGGTCGGCGTCGAGGTTCGCAACGCCCTCGCCTTCAAGCTCTACGGCACCGCCACCGGCGCACCGCCGACGCACCGGCTGGTGCTGCGCTTCTATACCAGCCGCTCCTCGCTGATGATCGATCCGACCACCGCGCTGCCGACCAGCGAGAACTACGGCATCGATGCCCAGTTCAACCTGATCGAGATCGCGTCGAACAAGTCGGTCATGACCGGCACCACGTTCTCGCGTGTGTCCTACGACATGCCGGGCTCGTATCAGCGCTTCGCCCGTACCCGCGCCCTCCGTGACGCCGAGGACCGCGCCGCGCAGGAGATCGCCGACAACATCCAGACCCGCCTCGCCTCCTTCTTCTCAGCCGGGACCTGATCGCCGCATTGGTCGCGCTTCGCGGAAAAGAGATCGACAGCTTCCTCGCCCGGCCTGACGCCGGTCGCCCGATCATCCTGCTTTACGGCCCGGACCTCGGCCTGGTGCGCGAACGCGCCGACGCGCTGATGGCCTCCGCCGTCGACGATCCCAACGATCCATTCTCGCTGGTGCGACTCGATGGCGACGATCTCGCCCCCGAACCATCGCGGCTGGTCGATGAGGCCATGACAGTGCCCCTGTTCGGCGGCCGCCGCGCCATCCGCGTCCGCGCCGGCTCGCGCAATTTCGCAAGCGGCGTCGAGACGCTGACCGAGACCCCAGCACTCAGGGATTGCCGCATCGTGATCGAGGCCGGCGAGCTCAGGCCGGAATCGCCGCTGCGCAAGATCTGCGAGCGCGCCAGGACTGCGGTGGCGATCGGCTGCTATCCCGACACCGAACGCGATCTGACCAAGCTGATCGAGGACGAGCTGCGCGTCTCCAACCTGCGGCTCGCGCAGGACGCGCGCGCGGTGCTGATGTCGCTGCTCGGCGGCGACCGCATGGCCTCGCGCAACGAGCTGCGCAAGCTCGCGTTGTTCGCGCATGGCAAGGGCGAGATCACGCTCGACGACGTGATGACCGTGGTCTCCGACGCCTCCGAGCTGAAGCTCGATCCGATCGTCGACGGCGCCTTCGCCGGCAACGCCGCGTTGGTCGAAAGCGAGTTCACCAAGGCAATGGTCGCCGGCACCTATCCCGGCGTGATCATCTCGGCCGCGCAGCGCCAGGCGGCGTGGCTGCATAAATCGGCGCTCACGATCGCGGACGGCACGCCGGCGTCAGCCGTGCTCGAAGGCGGATTTCCGCGCCTGCATTTCTCGCGCAAGCCGGCGGTCGAGGTCGCGCTGCGCAATTTCACGCCGCCGCGGCTGGTGGCCGTGATCGATCAGCTCGCGACCGCGGCGCTCGACATGCGCAAGCAGGCCGCGCTCGCCGCCGTGATCGCGCAGCGCGCGCTGCTCTCGATCGCGGCGAATGCGAAGCGACGGGGGTGAGACACGATTTTGGAGTGACGTCATTGCGAGCGAGGCGAAGCAATCCATCTTCCCGCATGCTCGGAAAGATGGATTGCTTCGTCGCTGTCGCTCCTCGCAATGACGGAGACAGATGTCGGCGGGCTAACCGCCTTCCAGCCGCCGCACCACCTCGTCGAGCTGCTCGAGGTTGCGGTAGCTGATCTGGACCGTGCCGCCGGGATCGCGATGGCTGACGGTGACGGCAAGGCCGAGCGCATCGCTGACGCGCTTCTCCAGCGCCAGCGTGTCGGCGTCCTTGTCGACCTTCGCCGCGCTGCTCCGCGGCTTCTGCGGCTTGCGCTCCGGCACGCCCTCCTCATGCGCCAGCGCCTCGGCCTGGCGCACGTTGAGGCCCTCGGCGACGATGCGCTTCGCGGCGGTGAGCGGATCGGGCACGCCGATCAGCGCGCGGGCGTGGCCGGCGGAGAGATCGCCCTTCGAGATCAGCGCCTGCACCTCGGCGGGAAGCTTGGTCAGCCGCATCATGTTGGCGACATGGCTGCGGCTCTTGCCGACGATCTTGGCGATGTCCTCCTGGCTGCGTTTGAACTCGTCGGCGAGCGCGTGATAGCCCAGCGCCTCTTCCATCGCGTTGAGGTCTTCGCGCTGGACGTTCTCGATGATCATGATCTCGAGCGCGTCGGAATCAGAGACCTCGACCGGCACGATCGGCACTTCATGCAGGCCTGCGAGCTGCGAGGCGCGCCAGCGGCGTTCGCCGGCGATGATCTCGTAGCGGTCCTGCACGCCCTTGATGGCGCGCACCACGATCGGCTGGATCACGCCACGCGCCTTGATCGAATCGGCGAGTTCGCCGAGCTCCGTGTCGGCGAAGCTGCGCCGCGGATTGCGCGGGTTGGCCTCGAGGAATTCGATCGGCACCTTGCGCTGCGTGCGCGGCCGCTCGACATGCGCGGCCGCCTCGCCGCCGACATCTCCGATCAGGCTTGCCAGCCCGCGCCCCAGTCGCGAACGCGCTTCATCGGCCATTGTTGCGAGCTCCCTTGGATTCACACGCAGTACTCCAGACTTGAATTTCAGAATCGTCGAATGGGCCGCGCGCAGCGAAACCCATCGCTCTCATTGTGTGCAATGATGGGGTTCGCTTCACGGCGCCCATCCACCACATCGTCAATGCGCGCGCAGCTCGCGCTCGCGCTGGATCACTTCGGTGGCGAGCTTGAGATACGCATCGCTGCCGGCGCATTTAAGATCGTAGACCAGCACCGGCTTGCCGTAGGACGGCGCTTCCGAGATGCGCACGTTGCGCGGGATCATGGTGTCGTAGACCTTGTTGCCCATGAACTGGCGCACGTCGGCAACCACCTGGTTGGACAGGTTATTGCGCGAGTCGAACATGGTCAGCACGATGCCGTGGATCGACAGGGTCGGATTGAGCGTCGAGCGCACCTGCTCAACGGTCTGCAGCAATTGCGACAGACCTTCGAGCGCGAAGAACTCGCATTGCAGCGGCACCAGGATCGCATCCGACGCTGCCATCGCATTCACGGTAAGCAGATTGAGCGAGGGCGGGCAGTCGATCAGCACATAGGTGTAGTCGGCTTCCGGCGAGACATTGTTGTTCAGCCCGGCGATCGCATCGCGCAGCCGGAAGGCGCGGCCCGGCGTGGTGCCGAGCTCGAGCTCGAGGCCGGAGAGATCCATGGTGGAGGCGGCGATGTGCAGCCGCGGCACGGCGGTCGCGACCACGGCATCGCGCAACGGCGCTTCGCCGATCAGGACATCGTAGGTCGAGCAGCTGCGGTTGCGGCGATCGATGCCGAGACCGGTCGAGGCGTTGCCCTGCGGATCGAGATCGACGATCAGGACGCGCTCGCCAATCGCAGCGAGTGCGGTGCCAAGATTGATCGCTGTGGTGGTCTTGCCGACGCCGCCCTTCTGGTTGGCGAGCGACAGGATGCGCGGATGGCCAGGCGGCTGGGACGCCTTATCCTCTTGATAAACCTCGTCCATCACAGTCATACCAAAATACCATTTGCTCTTGCGGAGTCCCCTAGCGCCGCTCGATTGACCCGAGTTCGACGATCCAGCCCTGTCCGCCGGTCCGGCTGGAGTGTAGCTTTGGCTCAATAATCCAATATTTAGTGGCCTCGGTCAATTCGGCCTCTACATCTTGACCCTTCAAAAACAGCGCCTTCGCGCCCTTTTTGACCCACGGCTCCGCAAAGCCGATGAGTTGATGTAACGGAGCCAGCGCCCGCGCGGTGACGCAATCGATGGGACCTGCGATTCTATCCACAGTATCCCCGATATCAGCCAGATGCACCGTTCCCGGTGATGCCGTTACCCGTATCGCCTCGCGCAAGAATGCGGCCTTCTTGGCGATTCGCTCAACCAAATGGATCCGCGCGCCTTGTGTCTCGGCCAACGCACAGGCGAGGACGACGCCGGGAAAGCCCCCGCCGCTGCCGAGATCGACCCAGGATTTTGCTGAGGGTGCGAGGCTCAGGAGCTGCAGCGAATCGGAGACATGCCGCGTCCAGAGATTCGGAAGCGTGGAGGGCGCGACGAGATTGGTCTTGGCCTGCCACTCCAAAAGGAGGGCGATGTAGCGATCGAGCCGTGCCTCTGTTTCACGTGAAACAGGCGTGAGCGCGAGCGCTGCGGCCTTGTCCTTGGCAGAGACGCTGAGTTCGGCGGATTGCGGGGCTGGAGCCATTCTTGGTACAGGCCGTTTGTCTGACGTAATGAAAGCCGGTCGCGAGGCCGACGAGCGGCGCGTCGATCGATTCGCCTTCACAAAAGATAGGCGCTCACCTCGCGTGTTTCACGTGAAACGTCAGGCGGTCGCCTTGGCCGATTTCCGCCGCGCCTCGCGCCGCAGATACGCCGCTAAAATACCCAGCGCTGCCGGCGTCATGCCGTCGATCCGGCCCGCCTGCCCGACCGTCCGCGGCTGCGCCTTCTGCAGCTTGGCGCGCGCTTCGTTCGAGAGACCCGGCACATCGGCATAGTCGACATCGGTCAGGACCAGGCCCTCGTCGCGCCGGAAGGCGTCGACATCGGCAGTCTGGCGCTTCAGATAGACGTCGTATTTGGCATCGATCTCGAGATGCACCGCGATCGCAGGGTCAATGGCCGACAGCTCCGGCCAGATCGCCTGCACCGCGGGCCACTCGATCTCCGGATAGGCCAGCAGCTCGAAGGCAGACCGACGATGACCGTCGCGATTGAGCGCCAGCCCGTGCTTGGCCGCCTCATTCGGCGTGATCGCAAGCGACTTCGCCAAGGTCTTGGCCGCATCCAGGGCCGCCATCTTGGTCCGATGGCGTTCCGCGCGCGGCGTTCCGACGCATCCGAGCGCGATGCCCTTATCGGTCAGCCGCTGGTCGGCATTGTCGGCCCGCAGCGTCAGCCGGTATTCGGCCCGCGAAGTGAACATGCGATAAGGTTCGGTGATCCCGCGGGTCACGAGGTCGTCGATCATCACCCCGAGATAGCCGTCAGCGCGGTCGAACACGATCGGATCGGTGCCGCTGGCCGCCAGCGCGGCATTGAGCCCGGCAACGATGCCCTGCCCCGCAGCCTCTTCATATCCCGTGGTGCCATTGATCTGGCCGGCCAGGAAAAGCCCGCGCAGACGCTTGGTCTGCAAGGTCGGATCGAGCTCGCGGGGATCGACGTGGTCGTATTCGATTGCGTAGCCCGGACGGACCATTTTCACCTGCTCGAGGCCGGGGATGCTGGCGAGGATCGCGAGCTGGACCTCTTCGGGCAGCGAGGTCGAGATGCCGTTGGGATAGACCGTGCTGTCGTCGAGCCCTTCCGGCTCCAGGAAGATCTGATGGCCGTCGCGATCGCCAAAGCGGACGATCTTGTCCTCGATCGAGGGGCAATAGCGCGGTCCGGAGCTCTTGATCTGGCCGGAATACATCGGCGAGCGATGCACATTGGCCCGGATCACCTCATGGGTCGCCGGCGTGGTGCGGGTGATGCCGCACTGGATTTGCGGAGTCGTGATCCGGTCCGTCATGACCGAAAACGGCTCCGGCGGCTCGTCTCCGGGCTGCATTTCGACCGCGGACCAGTCGATCGTGGTGCCGTCGAGGCGTGGTGGCGTCCCGGTCTTGAGCCGGCCGAGCACAAAACCTGCCCGTTCGAACGAGACAGACAGACCCATCGCCGGCGCCTCGCCGACACGGCCTGCCGGCCAGTTCTTCTCGCCGAGATGAATCAGACCGCGCAGGAAGGTGCCGGTGGTGATGACAACCGCACCCGCTGAAAGCTGGCGGCCATCGCCCAGGCGAATGCCGGTTACGCCTCCGTCGACGACAATCAGCTCGTCCGCCTCGCCCTCGATGACGCTGAGATGCGCGGTCTCGGTGATCGCCGCCTGCATCGCGGCCGCATAGAGCTTGCGGTCGGCCTGGGCCCGGGGCCCACGGACCGCCGGACCTTTGCGGCGATTGAGCATGCGGAACTGGATGCCGCCGGCGTCGGCGACCCGGCCCATCAGACCGTCCAGCGCATCGACCTCGCGCACCAGATGGCCCTTGCCGAGCCCGCCGATCGCGGGATTGCAGGACATCGCGCCGACGGTCGCGAAACGATGGGTCACCAGGGCCGTCTTCGCGCCCATCCGGGCAGCCGCACTGGCGGCCTCACAGCCGGCATGGCCGCCGCCGATGACGATGACGTCAAATGAGTCTGCCCTGATAGTCATGGCGGGACTTCTATCGCGGAGTGATGAAAGCCGGAAGAACGAAGTTAGGTCGCAGGTCCGAGAACCAAGCCTGGGTTGCTTCCGCCTTCGCCCAGCATTCGGCGGATAAGCTGCCTCGTTCGCAACAACGGGCGGACCTGTTTCACGTGAAACAGGCCCGGTCATGCCGCGACAATTGTTTCACGTGAAACGGGAGAAAGTGTCCTTAACCAGATCGAAACCATGTTTCACGTGAAACAGACGGCCGCCCGCTACTTCCCGACGCAGAACTCGCGGAAGATGACGTCCAGGATGTCCTCGACATCCACCCGACCGAGCAGACGTCCGAGCGAAAAAGCGGCCCTGCGAAGTTCCTCGGCGGCGAGTTCCTCGCCCTGCCCGACCACATCGATGCAACGCCGAAGAGATTCGACGGTCTCCTCAAGCATTCCGCGCTGCCGCGTCCGGCTGATCAGGCCGCCCTCGCTGGTTGCGAAATAGTCGTGAGCGAAACCGACCAATGCGGCGATCAGTTCGGAGAGGCCGTCGCCGCGGGCCGCCGAGATCCGGAACTCGGGGTAACTGCCCCCGTCCCCCGACGGGGCCCTGACGAGGTCGATCTTGTTCCGCACCAGCCACGTTGGCGTCGTTCCGCCATGCCCGACCTTGGCGCCGCGGCTGTCGGCCAGCCACAGCACAAGATCGGCTTCCGCGGCGCGGGCCCGGGCGCGGCGAACCCCCTCCTGCTCCACCGGGTCGTCGGTCTCGCGGATCCCGGCGGTGTCGATGACCGTGACTGGATAGCCGTCGAGATCGAGCTGCACTTCGATCACGTCGCGCGTGGTGCCGGCATGCGGCGAGACGATCGCGACCTCGCGCTTGGCGAGCTGATTGATCAGGGTCGATTTGCCGACATTCGGCGGACCTGCGATCGCGACCACCAGGCCGTCGCGCAGCCGCTCGCTTTGGCCCTGCCCCGCCAGCACCTGCTTGATCTCATCATGCAGCGCCCGGATCTTCTCGAGCGCCGGCGCGATCAGCTCTGCCGGCACATCGCCTTCATCTGAGAAATCGATGCCGGCCTCGATCAGCGCCGACGCCGCGATGATCCGCTCGCGCCAGTCGCGCGCGCGATCGCCGAGCAACCCTTTCAGCTGGCGCAGCGCCTGGCGCCGTTGACGGTCGGTATCGGCATGGATCAGATCGTCAAGGCCTTCGGCCTCGGTCAGGTCGAGTTTGCCGTTCTCGAACGCCCGCCGGGTGAACTCGCCGGGCTCGGCCGGCCGCACATTCTCGAACGCCGCGATCGCATCGAACAGCGCTGCCAACACCGCGCGTCCGCCATGGACATGAAACTCGGCCACGTCCTCGCCGGTCGCACTCGCCGGTCCCGGGAACCACAGCACGACCGCATCATCGATCGGCTGATGGTTCGAATCGCGGAGCAACGCGCGGGTCGCCATCCGCGGGGCCGCCGTCTTGCCTGCCAGTCCGGTAATGACCGACTCGGCCATTGGGCCAGACAACCTGACAATGGCGATCGCACTCGGCGGCCGCCCGGAGGACAACGCGAAGATGGTCTGGTCGCGCGGATGCATTGCCTATTTCTTCCAGCAAATCGGCAAAGGCAATGCCGCTTCCATTTTGCACGCCGTGCCGCAATATGCTGCGCTGCAACACAGCTAATCTCGTTGCGGCCCAGCGCGCAGCAATTTTGCTGCACTACCGTCGACCTGACCACAATCTCTACGGTATAAAGGTAAATTATATCAGATAGTTATGTGAATATTCGGTGAGCCGAACCTGCTCTATCCATGCTGCGCCCTACCGCAGTAAATCCGCAGCATGAAAAAGGCGCCCCGTTTGTGCGGAGCGCCCTATTCGGTTTGGCCGTGGCCTCAGGTGTTCATGGAATCGAAGAATTCCGAGTTGCTCTTCGTGTTCCGGAGCTTGTCGAGCAGGAAGTCGATCGCGTCCATGGTGCCCATCGGATTGAGGATGCGGCGCAGGACGTACATCTTCTTCAGCACCTGCGGATCGGTGATGAGCTCCTCCTTGCGGGTGCCGGAGCGGGCGATATCGATCGCCGGGAAGGTCCGCTTGTCCGAAACCTTGCGGTCGAGGATCAGTTCGGAGTTACCGGTGCCCTTGAACTCTTCGAAGATGACTTCGTCCATACGGCTGCCGGTATCGACCAGCGCGGTCGCGATGATGGTCAGCGAACCGCCCTCCTCGATGTTGCGCGCGGCACCGAAGAAGCGCTTCGGGCGCTGCAGGGCGTTGGCGTCGACACCGCCGGTCAGCACCTTGCCCGATGACGGCACCACGGTGTTGTAGGCGCGGCCGAGACGCGTAATCGAGTCGAGCAGGATCACGACATCGCGGCCGTGTTCGACGAGACGCTTGGCCTTCTCGATCACCATCTCGGCGACCTGGACGTGACGCACGGCGGGTTCGTCGAAGGTCGACGACACCACCTCGCCCTTCACCGAGCGCTGCATGTCGGTGACTTCTTCCGGACGCTCGTCGATCAGAAGTACGATCAGATAGCAGTCGGGATGATTGGCGGTGATGGAGTGCGCGATGTTCTGCATCAGCACCGTCTTGCCGGTGCGCGGCGGCGCCACGATCAGCGCGCGCTGGCCCTTGCCGATCGGCGCGACGATGTCGATCACGCGGGCAGAGAGATCCTTCTTGGTGGAATCCTCAAGCTCCATGCGGAAACGCTGATTGGGAAACAGCGGCGTGAGGTTGTCGAAATTGACCTTGTGCTTGGCCTTCTCGGGATCCTCGAAATTGAGCGTATTGACCTTCAGCAGCGCGAAGTAGCGTTCGCCTTCCTTCGGGCTGCGGATGTGCCCTTCGATGGTGTCGCCGGTGCGCAAGCCGAAGCGGCGGATCTGCGAGGGCGAGACGTAGATGTCGTCGGGACCAGGCAGGTAGTTCGCGTCGGGCGAACGAAGGAAGCCGAATCCGTCGGACAGCACCTCCACGACGCCCTCGCCGACAATGTCGGTCTCGGCGGCGGCGAGGTTTTTGAGAATGGCGAACATCAGCTCCTGCTTGCGCATGGTGCTGGCATTCTCGACCCCGTTCTCTTCCGCGAACGAGACGAGCTCGGCCGGCGTTTTCGATTTGAGGTCCTGGAGTTTGATTTCCCGCATCGGGGTCGTCCTGTGAGGAAGTAAGTAGGGAAGGGGTGCGAGGTGGCTTGGAAAAAGCGGACGCCAAAGGAAGGTCCGCAGGTCTCAGCCAGGAAAGTGCCGTTTGGGCTTTCAAACCTGATGCGGCGCCGGCCCGAAAAGAACCGAAACGCGACCACATCCGCCTGCGTGGGGTGGGATAGGACCTATATAGAAAATCGATTCGTTCTTCGCAAGAAGGACTGAAGCATGGGTCCTAAACATCGCGATGTCTAGAACGGCTTCACGACCACCATGATCACGATCAGGATCATCAGAAGCGTCGGCACCTCGTTGATAATGCGATAGAATTTCTGAGTACGTTGATTCCGGTCGGCGGCGAAATCCTTCACGCAGCGAGACAAAAAGCCGTGGATACCCGACATGATGAGGACCAGCGTAAATTTGACGTGAAACCAGCCCGATAGGTACCAGTGTCCGGCCCAGGCCAGATAAAGCCCGGCGAGCCAGGCCACGATCATCGCGGGGTTGATGATCGCCTTCAAAAGCCGCCGCTCCATGACCTTGAAGGTCTCGGACTGCTTCGAGCCTGTCTCGGCCTCACAATGATAGACGAACAGCCGCGGCAGATAGAGCATGCCCGCCATCCAGGAGATCACGGCAACGATGTGCAGGGCCTTGATCCAGTCATACAACATCGCGGCGATGCCTTTCAGGGAACAGCTCGGGTGGTCTCAGCGTTGCGAGCCAAGCTCTGCTTGCGAGGGACCGATACATATCCGCTCACACGGCTCTCCTAAACTTAATTAAGTTTAGAATCTAAGGTTTGAGTCTAAGTGACGGTGAATTGGACTCATGCAAAACAATCCAGCCGTTCTTGCGGGCTTGTTCACATCCCTCAACATTTCGGCCAGCAGGACCGGATATCCGGAATCTGTCGCTCAACTCAATCGGTTGCGTACCTCTGTGACCAGCTTATGAAGAGACAAATCCACAGCGGTTCACTATCATCCGTCCGATGACGTCGACTTATCCTTTTCGGCGGTGCTGTGAAGAAGGGGACGAGATATACAGGGACCTGGCGGCGGACCCGGATTCTTCTCCTCGACCTCCACAGGGATTCACAGGATAGACAGGGGCCCCGGTGCCGACGACCTCCAATTATTTCCACCTGCATCTGGTGTCTGATTCGACCGGCGAGACGCTGATCACCGTGGCGCGCGCGGTCGCCGCGCAATACGCCAACGTGACGGCGGTCGAGCATGTCTATCCTTTGGTGCGCAGCCAGAAGCAGCTCGATCGCGTGCTCGACGAGATCGAGGAATCGCCCGGCATTGTCCTGTTCACGCTGCTTGAGAAGGATCTGGTCGGTCGGCTCGAGGGCAAGTGCAAGGCGATCAACGTTCCGAGCCTGTCGATCATAGGGCCGGTGATGCAGTTGTTCGAGGCGTATCTGGGTGCCGCGACGACCGGACGCGTCGGTGCGCAGCATGTGCTGAACGCGGAATATTTCAGCCGCATCGACGCGTTGAATTACACGATGATCCATGACGACGGTCAGCATGTCGAAGGCCTCGAGGACGCCGACGTCGTCCTGGTCGGTGTGTCCCGCACATCGAAGACGCCGACCTCGATCTATCTCGCCAACCGCGGCATCCGCACCGCGAATGTGCCGCTGGTGCCGGGCATCCCGCTGCCGCACCAGCTCGAGACCCTGAAGAAGCCATTGGTGGTCAGCCTGCATGCGACGCCGGAGCGCTTGATCCAGGTCCGGCAGAACCGCCTGCTCACGATGGGCGATCGCGACAACGACACCTACATCGACAAGCAGGCGGTGGCCGACGAAGTCGCGTTTGCACGGCGCCTGAGTGCGAAATTCAACTGGGCATTGCTCGACGTGACGCGTCGCTCGATCGAGGAGACTGCGGCTGCGATCATGAAGCTCTATAACGACCGCCAGCGCGCGCGGCCGTCGGAGTAACGGCCAAATCATGAGCATCTGGCGCGGCCCGCAGAAGCTGATCCTTGCGTCGCAAAGCCGTGCGCGAAGGATGCTGCTCGAAAACGCCGGCCTCGAGTTCGAGGCGCTGCCGGCCGATATCGATGAACGCGCGGTGCAGAAAAACTCCGGCCTTTCGGCGCCGGGCGAGATCGCATCGCTCCTGGCGCGTGAGAAGGCGCTGTTCATATCGAGGCAGAGGCCGGGTCAATATGTCGTCGGCGCCGACCAGACGCTGGCGCTGGGGGAGCGGATGTTCAGCAAGCCTGCCGGCCGTGCCCAGGCTGCCGAGCAGCTCGGCCTGCTCGCCGGACAGACGCATGCGCTACATTCAGCCGTCTCGGTCGCGCGCGATGGGAAAGTCCTGTTCGACGATGTGAGCGTGGCCCTGATGACGATGCGGCGGCTTGCTGCCGAGGAGATCGAAGCCTATCTCGACCAGGCCGGGGAGGCGGTGACGACCAGCGTCGGCGCCTACCAGCTCGAGGGCCTCGGCGTGCATCTGTTCGAGCAGATCGAAGGCGACCATTTCACCATCCTCGGCCTGCCGATATTGTCGCTGCTCGCATTCCTGCGCCGCGAAAAACTGCTCGCGGTGTGAGGTGCCGAGGCATGGCGACGGAGAGATGCTGAACCGATGTTGATTTTGGGACTGACCGGCTCGATCGGGATGGGAAAATCCACCACAGCCAAACTCTTCATCGAGGCCGGCGTGCCGGTGTATGACGCCGATGCGGCCGTGCATCAGCTCTATGAGGGCGAAGCCGCACCTGCGATCGAGGCAGCCTTTCCCGGCACCACGGCGAACGGCAAGGTCGACCGCGCAAAACTCTCGGCACGCGTGGTGCACGACCCTGCGGCAATGCGGCAGCTCGAGCAAATCGTGCATCCGATGCTTGGCGCGTCGCGGCAGAAATTCTTTGCCGATGCGGAAGCCGCCGGCGCGCCGATCGTCGTCGTCGACGTGCCGCTGCTGTATGAGACCGGCGGCGAGAAGCGCGTCGATGCGGTCGTCGTCGTTACCACCTCGCCGGAACTGCAGCGCGAGCGCGTGCTGGCGCGGGGCACCATGGATGCCGCCAAGCTCGACGCCATCATCGCCAAGCAGATGCCGGACGCCGAGAAGCGCAAGCGCGCGGATTTCATCGTGGATACCTCGCACGGACTTGATCCGGTGCGGGCGCGCATCCGCGACATTCTGGCCGAGGTTGTTAAGATGCCGGAGCGGCGAACCTGATTCGCCCCGCTTGTCCGGGATTCCCTCACGTCATGCGCGAAATCGTTCTCGATACCGAAACCACTGGCCTCGATCCGCTGCGCGGCGACCGGCTGGTCGAGATCGGCTGCGTCGAGATCTTCAACCGCATGCCGACGGGGCAGACCTACCACGTCTACATCAATCCCGAACGCGACATGCCGGCCGAAGCGTTCGCCGTGCACGGGCTGTCGACCGAATTCCTGGCCTCCAAGCCGCTGTTCAATGAGGTGGTCGACGAGTTCCTGGCCTTCATCGGCGATACGCCGCTGGTGATCCACAACGCGTCGTTCGATATCAGCTTCATCAATGCCGAGCTCGACCGCATCAAGCGGAAGGCCATCCCGAAGGACCGGCTGGTCGATACGCTGCTGCTGGCGCGACGCAAGCATCCCGGCGTGTCGAACCGGCTCGACGATCTCTGCTCGCGCTATCAGATCGACAATTCGCGCCGCACCAAGCACGGCGCCTTGCTCGATGCCGAGCTGCTGGCCGAAGTCTATATCGACCTGATCGGGGCGCGGCAGTCGCAGCTCATCCTGGCGTCGGAAAATTCGGATGCGCGCAGCGGAAGCTATGGCGATACGCCGCGGCGGCAGCGCGAGACGGCGCTGGTTGCGCGGGTCAGCGACGCGGATCGCGAGGCCCACCGGGCGTTCGTCGCGACGCTCGGCGACAAGCCGATCTGGAACGATTACTTGCCGCCGCCAGCGCCCGCTGCAGCACCGGCGGCTTGATCGCTTATACGTATTCCCGTCATGCTGAGGAGCCGCGAAGCGGCGTCTCGAAGGATGAACGGCCCGGCCGGTGGCCCGTCGGTCCTTCGAGACGCGCTACGCGCTCCTCAGGATGACGGGGTCAGGCTTCGGTATTCTCTAACTCAGTTCAGCTCGGCTTGACGCCAGAAGCGGCCTGGGCGGCTGCCTGCCGCTCCATGTTCTGGCGGTAGAGGCCGACGAAATCGACGGGGTCGAGCAGCAGGGGCGGGAAGCCGCCGTCGCGGACCGAGGTCGCGACGATCTCGCGCGCGAACGGGAACAGCAGCCGCGGGCACTCGATCATGACCAGCGGGTGCAAATTCTCCTTCGGCACGTTCACGATCCGGAAGACGCCGGCATAGGCGAGGTCGAAGCTGAACATCACCTTGCCGGCCGACTCGGCCTTGCCCTCGATCGAGAGGATCACCTCGTACTCGTTCTCCGACAGGTTGTTGGCGGAGACGTTGATCTGGATGTTGATCGCCGGCTGCTGTTGCTGCTGGCCGAGCGAGGTCGGCGCATTCGGGTTCTCGAACGACAGATCCTTGGTGTACTGCGCCAATACGTTGAGCTGGGGAGCGGGCTGCTCGACGGGGGCGCCGTTGCCATTGGTCATGAAAATGTCTCCTGGAGCGGCGCTCGGGACTGGATGTCCGACGGCACGCGTTAAGGTTTGGGAATGCCGATGCCGGCGAGTGGCTATCATAGGCCCGGCTCGGTCCACAAGGACGACGAGCGCGTGCGGGCTGGCGTCCCTGCGGCCAAATCGCCGGCATCGGGATCGTGAACGCAACTCCGCCCAATCCCTTAACGGCTTCCTAAATTATTGAAGATACGCGATTTCCGGGAAGGAACGGGTTTCCCCCCGGGGTCAAAACGCGCTACACTTGCCCGTGCCAAAAAGCGCCATTGGCCGGGCATAGTTTCGTGCCTACATGCTGCGGACTCAATCGGTGATGTAATCTCTGCCGTTCCCGACCGGGAACGCTTTGATGCCCGGCCCGTTGCCGGCAGAGACCAGAAAGCGAATTCGACGTGGATATCTACACCATCATCTTCCTGGCGCTGGCCGTATTCATCTTTCTGCGCCTGCGCAGCGTTCTCGGCCAGCGCACGGGAAGCGAGCGGCCGCCGTATGATCGTGCAGCACCCAACGTCCTGCAGCGCAGCCAGGATAACAACGTCGTGCCGATCCCGGGATCGGTGATCGATCAGCCGGCCCCGGCCGCGCCCGCCGAACCGGTCGAACCCACGGAACGCTGGAAGGGCATCGCAGAGCCCGGCACGCCGCTGGCGCAGGGTCTTGACGCGGTTGTCGCCCAGGATTCCTCGTTCGATCCGCGGCATTTCCTCTCGGGCGCCCGCTCGGCCTATGAAATGATCGTGCTGGCCTTCGCCAACGGCGATCGCCGCGCGCTGCGCGACCTGCTGTCGGCCGAGGTCTATGAAAGCTTCGAGGCCGCGATCAAGGATCGCGAGAAGCACGAGCAGAAGACCGAGACGCGGTTCGTGTCGATCGACAAGGCCGAGATCGTCAGCGCCGAGACGCGCGATCGCTCGACCCAGCTGACCGTCCGCTTCGTGTCGCAGATGATCTCGGTCACGCGCGACAAGGCGGGAACGATCGTCGACGGCAGCCCGGACAAGGTCGCCGACATCACCGACATCTGGACCTTCGCCCGCGACTCGACTTCCCGCGATCCGAATTGGAAGCTGGTTGGAACTGGAAGCGCTCACTAAACATCTCAGCTACGGGCGCCTCGCGATCGCGTGCTGTGCGCTCGCGGTTGTGTGCTCCACCGCGGCGATCGCCGCGCGCTACAGGTCGAGCCGGCACGCTCCGCCGCGACACGAGCATAGCCACCCGATCCCCTATCCCAATCTGGAACTGCCGTTGCAGGTCAGCGGCAGCCAGTACGAGCCGCTCGCCTGGGCCAACGTCTCCGGCTGGAGCGACGACGATCATCTCGCGGCCTACAAGGCGTTTCGCACCAGCTGCAAGCCGATCGCGGCCCAGCAGGGCGCGCCCGCGGATTCGAAGGCGCTCGGCAGCTCGCTGCGCGATCCCTGCGGGATCGCCAAGGGACTCGATCTCGCCAGTGGCGCGAAAGCGAAGGAATTCTTCGAGCAGAATTTTGTGCCGCTGCGGATCTCGCGGCTCGGCGAGGATGCCGGCTTCGTCACCGGCTATTACGAGCCGGTGCTCGATGGCTCGCGGACCCAGACCGACGTCTACAATGTTCCGGTCTATCGCCGGCCGTCCAACCTGTTCGTGCGCGGCAAGACGCAAGCGTCGGTCGGCCTGCCCAACAGCGGTCCTGTGTATCGCAAGATCGGCCGGCGCAAGCTCGTGCCCTATTACGATCGCGGTCAGATCGAGGACGGCGCGATCGCCGGCCGTGGGCTGGAGATCGCCTGGCTGAAGAGCCAGACCGATCTGTTGTTCGCGCAGATCCAGGGCTCGGCGCGGATCAAGTTCGAGGACGGCACCACCCTGCGCATCAATTACGACGCGCATAATGGCTATCCCTATACGCCGGTCGGACGGGTCCTGATCGACCGCGGCATCATCCCGAAGGACCAGATGTCGATGCAGAAGATCAGGGAGTGGATGGAGCAGAATCCCGACGGTGCCAAGGAGCTGCGGCGGCAGAATCGCGCCTATGTGTTCTTCCGCGAGGTTCCGCTGTCCGACAAGGACGAGGCGGTCGGCGCGCAGGGCGTGCCGCTGACGCCCGGCCGCTCGATCGCGGTCGACAAGGCGCTGCACGTCTACGGCACGCCGTTCTTCATTGCCGGCGAGCTGCCGATCGAATCCGAGCAATCCAAGACGCCGTTCCATCGCCTGATGATCGCGCAGGATACTGGATCGGCGATCGTCGGCCCGGCGCGCGCCGATCTCTATTTCGGAGCCGGCGCGGACGCCGGAAAGGTCTCGGGCCGGCTGCGGCACAATATGCAGTTCGTGATGCTGGTGCCGAAGGGTCTCGATCCCGTTGCGCGCGGCCACAAGCTGCCGATCCCTGACGAGCGGCCGTCGGCCAAAATCGCGAAGCTGTTTCCGCAGACCGATCCGCAGAAGGACAAGCCGGCGGATGTACCGACTGCGACCGTCGCTAGGGCTGGGAGCAAGGACGCCGCCAAGGCCCCGCCCGCGAAGGATGCTGCGCCCGCAGCACCGGCTGCAATGACCTCTGTTGCACAGTCGGCGCCTGTGGCAGAACCTGTGCCGCTGCCGGTCGCCCGGCCCGACATTCCGCAACCGGAGAAGCGGCGCACTCGGCGCTATCGCCATCACCGCGATCAATGAAACGACCCGCGCCGATCCCCGACCTGTCCGCTCCGTCACGGCGCAAGCGTGCGCTGAGCGAGGAAGAGCGTGCGCTCTGGGAGAGCGTGGCCAAGCAAGTCAAGCCGCTGCGCAAGAAGCCGGCCGCACCGAAAGCCCACGCCGACGCTTCTGACCCGGCCACGCACCACGCCGCGGCCAAGCCCATCCCGGTCAAGCCGGTGACGTCGGTCAAGGCGACGCCGGCGCCGCGCCCACAGGTGCCGCCGCTGGCGCCGATCGGCCGCCGCGAACGTGCAAAGCTGTCGCGCGGCCGGCAGGAGATCGATGCGCGGCTCGATCTGCACGGCATGACGCAGATCCGCGCGCACCGCGTGCTGTTCACCTTCCTGCAACGCGCGCACAGCGACGGGCTCACCTTCGTGCTCGTCATCACCGGCAAGGGCAAGGTCGGGGGGGCGGATTCCGAACGCGGCGTGCTGCGCCGCCAGGTGCCGGAATGGCTCAGCCTGCCGGAATTCCGTTCGCTGGTGGTCGGCTTCGAGGAAGCGCATATCGGCCATGGCGGCGAGGGCGCGCTCTATGTGCGCGTCCGGCGCGCGCGCTGAGCATGATCCGGAAAAGTGTGAAGCGGTTTTCCGAGAATGATCATGCGCAAACAAAATGATTAGAACGGCCGCACGATTCCGACGCGGGGGATCAACGTAACGATCCAGCCTGATATCGTCGTCTTGCGATCGTCTGACGGGATCGGCGGCACGTCCTTCGACGCTGGCAGCATCCTGGTGGCGTGCAGCATCAGGAACATGCAAACCGCCCAGTTCGAGATCCAGCGCGAATAGTCGAACACGGTCACGAACATCCCGAAATAGCCGGCGCTGATCATGATGAGTGCGGCGAACACGATCCGCCGATGCAGCTCGTTCGCAAGCGCGCCGATCAGCCGCGCGAAATAGCGCCACAGCGGCGCATGCAGCCAGATCAGCAGCGCAAACACCGGGACGCCCAGGATGTTCGAGGGCATCCGCGCCCAGGTGTCGGCGAACTCCTTCGACAGCGGCTGGTACCAGATGTAGCCGAACTGAAGCAGGTCGGTCCGCGACGGATCGGCCATCCGGCTTTGCAGGTGACGGATGAATTCATCGTAAGGCACTTCGACCGTGCCGGCGAACTGCGCGACCAGGAACAGGATGCCGACTGCCGCGAGCGCCATAAGGCCGATGGCGATGTTCCGCGGCGTCACGCGTTGCATCAGATAGAAGCGCAGCACCACGATTGCCGCGATGGTCGGCACATACATCAGGACGAAGATGTGATGGATCAGGATCAGCAGGATCGAGAACAGCGCCGCGATCAGCACATAGACGACCGAGCGCGCCGGAATCAGCAGCAGCACGATCGTCAGCGCGCAGCCATAGATGTCGAAATGGCCGAGGGTGTGCATGAAATTCTTCAGGAAGAACGGCGATCCCGCGATGAAAATGAACAGCGGCCAATGCGCATCGTCGAAG
Organism: Bradyrhizobium sp. AUGA SZCCT0105; assembly: GCF_018129565.1. Taxonomy (NCBI): domain Bacteria; kingdom Pseudomonadati; phylum Pseudomonadota; class Alphaproteobacteria; order Hyphomicrobiales; family Nitrobacteraceae; genus Bradyrhizobium; species Bradyrhizobium sp. AUGA SZCCT0105. The sequence goes on from NZ_JAFCMK010000010.1 coordinate 78,082, forward strand.
CCGAATGTCCTCTGAAAGAGTGTGGCGAACAGGGCGAGCGTTACCAGCCAGACCGCGCCAGCCAACGCGAACACCAGCCACACCGGCACCTTGTCGGTGAACAGCGACACGATCGCGCCGATCAACGCGCGCTTGGTGAAGCCGTAGTGATAGTCGACCAAGAGATGGATGTACGGGACGAAGGGCGGCAGCGCGATCTTGTGCAGGAACACCCCGACCAGCACGGCCGCGTTGACGGCCAGCATCAAGCGCCAGGGATTTTGCCACCATCCTAGGTTCAAACTCATTGTCGTCCCGGGCAAGCGAAGCGCGACCCGGGACCCATAACCACAGGCCCGCGTTTGACGAGGACTGGTGCTGCAGCTTGCTTCAACGACGGGTGCCGGTGGTTATGGGTCCCTGCTTTCGCAGGGACGACGATCTTAGCGGGGCTGCCTACAAAATAAACCGGCTCAGATCGGCGTTCTTGGCGAGGTCGCCGACATGCTTGGTCACGTAATCGGCGTCGACCTGGATGGTCTCGCCGTGGCGATCGGGCGCGGTGAAGGAGATCTCGTCCAGCACCCGCTCCATCACGGTCTGCAGCCGGCGCGCGCCGATATTCTCGACCGTGGAATTCACCGCGACTGCGACATCGGCCAGCGCATCGATTGCGCTGTCGGTGACGTCGAGCGTGACGCCCTCGGTCTTCAGCAGCGCGACATATTGCTTGATCAGCGACGCCTCCGGCTCGGTCAGGATCCGCCGCATGTCGTCGCGGGACAGCGCCTGCAGCTCGACGCGGATCGGCAGGCGACCCTGCAGTTCGGGCAGCAGGTCCGAGGGCTTCGCGATATGGAAGGCGCCCGAGGCGATGAACAGGATGTGGTCGGTCTTGACCGCGCCGTGCTTGGTCGAGACCGTGGTGCCCTCGATCAGCGGCAGCAGGTCGCGCTGCACGCCTTCGCGGGAGACGTCGCCGCCCTGGCGGTTCTCGCGCACGCAGATCTTGTCGATCTCGTCGAGGAAGACGATGCCGTTGTTCTCGACGGCGTTGATCGCCTCCTGCACCAGCTGGTCGGTGTCGAGCAGCTTGTCGGATTCCTCGTTGACGAGGATCTCGTGCGAGCCTTCGACTGTCAGGCGGCGCGTCTTGCTGCGTCCGCCCATCTTGCCGAAGATGTCGCCGAGCGAGATCGCGCCCATCTGGGCGCCGGGCATGCCGGGGATTTCGAACATCGGCATGCCGCTGCCGGACGACTGCGTCTCGATCTCGATTTCCTTGTCGTTGAGCTCGCCGGCGCGCAGCTTCTTGCGGAACGACTCCCGCGTCGCCGGGCTCGATGCGGGGCCGACCAGCGCATCCAGCACGCGCTCCTCGGCGGCGAGCTGAGCACGGGCCTGAACGTCCTTGCGCTTGCGCTCGCGGGTCTGCGAAATCGCCACCTCGACGAGGTCGCGGACGATCTGCTCGACGTCGCGGCCGACATAGCCGACCTCGGTGAACTTGGTGGCTTCGACCTTGAGGAACGGTGCGCCCGCAAGCTTGGCCAGCCGCCGCGCGATCTCGGTCTTGCCGACGCCGGTCGGCCCGATCATCAGGATGTTCTTGGGCAGAACCTCCTCGCGCAGGGAACCGGCAAGCTGCAGCCGCCGCCAGCGGTTGCGCAGCGCGATCGACACCGCGCGCTTGGCATCGGCCTGGCCGACGATGAAACGGTCAAGTTCAGAAACGATTTCGCGGGGGGAGAAGTCGGTCATTGGCTCTAGCTAGGTTGAAAGAATGGTCTCGGCAAGCGCCGTTCCGCGCCTGCGACGTTAGCTCATTGTTTGAGCATGATCTTTTCGGAAAACCGCTTCGCACTTTTCCGGATCATGCTCTAGGTCATTTGTCGCGGATCATCAGCAGCGCAGGCCCATCAGGCGTATCGACCATTCCGGCCTCCCGAAAGCCCGCTTTCGCATAGGCACGCACGGCACGCGCATTGGCCGGATCGGGATCGGTGACGATGCGTGGCGCGCCTTGCGCCAGCCGGTCGTCGACAAAGGCGCGGATCAGCGCCGAGCCGTGACCACCCACCATCATGTCGGGCGCGCCGATGAAGAGATCGATGCCGCGGGTGCCTTCCGGTTGCTTGCCGAAGCCGGAATTCCACGCCGTCAGGTCGTAGCACTGGATGTAACCGAAATCGTTGCCCTCGGCGGCAACGATGAACTGGTCCATCGCCGGCTCGTCGAGGTCGCCGCTGACGAGCGCATATTGCTCGGCCGGATCGCCCCACCACTCCCTGACATGCGGCAACGCCAGCCACTGCCTGATCCGCGGCAGGTCGGCTGTCGTCATCGGGCGGAAACGATAGGGGCCGGCCATGCTCAGCCGCCGATCGTCTCGATCGTCACGTTCCGGTTGGTGTAGACGCAGATATCGGCGGCGATATCCAGCGCGCGGCGAACGATGGTCTCGGCGTCCTTGTCGGTATCGACCAGCGCCCGGGCCGCGGCGAGGGCGTAGTTGCCGCCGGAGCCGATCGCCATGACCCCGGATTCGGGCTCCAGCACGTCGCCGGTGCCGGTCAGCACCAGGGAAACGTCCTTGTCGGCCACGATCATCATGGCTTCCAGCCGGCGCAGATAACGGTCGGTCCGCCAGTCCTTGGCGAGCTCGACGGCTGCCCGGGTCAGCTGCCCCGGATATTGCTCCAGCTTGCTCTCCAGCCGCTCGAACAGGGTGAAGGCGTCGGCGGTGGCGCCGGCAAAGCCGCCGATCACGTCGCCCTTGCCGATCCGGCGGACCTTCTTGGCGTTGGCCTTGATCACGGTCTGGCCGATCGAGACCTGCCCGTCGCCGCCGATCACCACCTTGCCGCCCTTGCGGACCGTGCAGATCGTGGTGCCATGCCAGACCGGCAGCTCATTTTGGGATGCTTGCATAGGTTACCTCTCTTCCGGGCCAGATTTAGGCGGTCGGGCAGGGGGTTACAATCAGGCGATTTAGCAAGGAATTTGGGTCACCATGGCCCGAAGTTAGGGCGTTTCGGGGTCATCCCGCAGTAGCGAAGGTGACATCAGCCTGTTAAAAGACCGGCGTTTTCGGCACGGGAAAGCTTAATCTTCATGCGCACGGCAACCATCAAGCGCAAGACCAAGGAGACCGACATCGAGGTGACGGTCAACCTCGACGGAGCAGGCGTATCCACGGTTTCGACCGGGATCGGCTTCTTCGACCATATGCTCGACCTCCTGGCCCGGCATTCGCGCATCGACATCACGGTGAAGGCGGATGGCGATCTCCATGTCGATTACCACCACACCACCGAAGACGTCGGGATCGCGCTCGGGCAGGCCGTGAAGCAGGCGCTCGGCAACATGGCCGGCATCACCCGCTACGCCTCGATCCACATGCCGATGGACGAGACGCTGTCGCGCGTCGTGATCGACATTTCCGGCCGCCCGGTGCTGGTCTTCAAGGTCGAGTTCCCGCGCGACAAGATCGGCGAGTTCGACACCGAGCTGGTGCGCGAATGGTTCAACGCCTTCGCGATGAACGCCGGCGTGACTCTCCACGTCGAGACCCTATATGGCGAGAACAGCCATCATATCTCCGAATCCTGTTTCAAGGGTTTGGCGAGGGCACTCCGGACCGCGGTTGCGATCGATCCGCGTGCCCAGGGCGAAGTGCCCTCGACGAAGGGTCAGCTCGGCGGCTGACCCCGGGAGCATGATCCGGAAACGGTGGCACCGGTTTTCCCGGAGATCATGCGGTAAGTAAAAGTCCATCCTCGGCGGAGCGTTCGATGCCGGTCTATACAGTGCATGCCCCCGTGGCCAACGGCGCCGATCTCGCGGCGGCCGACAAGTTCGTCTTCGTGCGCGACGGCTTCCATTTCTGGGCCGCGGTCGCCGGCGTGGTCTGGCTGGCCTGGAACAGGCTCTGGCTGGCGCTGATCGGCTGGCTGGTGCTGACCTTTGCGATCGACTTTGCGCTGGCCAAGCTCGGGATCGGCCGCGGCGCGATCTTGCTCGTCGACCTGGTGTTGATGGTGCTGATCGGGCTGGAGGCCGCGACCTTGCAACGCTGGACGCTGTCGCGGCGCAAATGGCGCCAGATCGATATCGTCGTGGCCGACAACAGGGACGCCGCCGAGCGCCGCTTCTTCGAGCGCTGGACCGCGCGGCATCGCGGCGCCGTCAACGACCAGCGGTCTGTCGATCGCGGCGGACCGCCGCCGACCCGGGACGTTCCCGGTCAATCATTCTCAAAACCCCCGCCGATGCCGCAGGGCGGCATCATCGGATTGTTTCCAGAGCCAGGAGGATCGCGATGACCGTTGCAATCATCGATTACGGCTCCGGCAATCTGCATTCGGCGGCAAAGGCCTTCGAGCGCGCCGCGCGCAGCATGCAGGATCCGCAAGCCATCAAGGTGACGCGCGATCCCGATGCGGTGTATCGCGCCGATCGGATCGTGCTGCCTGGCGTCGGCGCGTTCGCCGATTGCCGCCGCGGCGTCGATGCGGTCGACGGTATGCTGGAAGCGCTCACCGAGGCGGTGCGGGTCAAGGCGCGGCCCTTCTTCGGCATCTGCGTCGGCATGCAGCTGATGGCGACGCGCGGCAAGGAGCACGTGATCACCGAGGGCTTCAACTGGATCGGCGGCGATGTCGTGAAGATCGAGCCGCGCGACGAGAGCCTGAAGGTCCCGCACATGGGCTGGAATACGCTCGACATGGTGCGCGAGCACCCGGTGCTGGAGCGGCTGCCGCTCGGGCCGAAGGGGCGTCACGCCTATTTCGTGCACTCCTATCACCTCAACGCCGCCAACGAGGCGGACGTGCTGGCGCGCGCCGACTATGGCGGGCCGGTGACTGCGATCGTCGGCAAGGACACCGCGATCGGCACCCAGTTTCACCCCGAGAAGAGCCAGCGCTTCGGCCTCGCTTTGATCTCCAACTTCTTGAAGTGGAAGCCGTGATTCTCTTTCCAGCGGTTGATCTGAAGAACGGCCAGTGCGTGCGCCTGGAGCAGGGCGACATGGCACGCGCCACCGTGTTCAATCTCGATCCGGCGGCGCAGGCTAAGAGCTTCGCCGCGCAGGGCTTCGAATATCTCCACGTCGTCGATCTCGACGGTGCCTTCGCGGGCAAGCCGATGAATGCGCATGCGGTGGAGGCGATGCTGAAGGCCGTCACCATGCCGGTGCAGCTCGGCGGCGGCATCCGCGACCTCAAGACCATCGAGGCCTGGCTCGGCAAGGGCATCACGCGCGTCATCATCGGCACCGCGGCGGTGCGCGATCCTGAGTTCGTGAAGGGCGCCGCCAAGAAATTCCCCGGCCGCGTCGCCGTGGGCCTCGATGCGCGCGACGGCAAGGTCGCGGTCGAGGGCTGGGCCGAGACCTCGCATGTGACCGCGCTCGAGATCGCGCAGCGCTTCGAGGACGCCGGCGTCGCCGCGATCATCTTCACCGACATCGCCCGCGACGGCCTGCTCAAGGGCCTCAACCTCGACGCCACGATCGCCCTCGCCGACCGCATCTCGATTCCGGTGATCGCCTCCGGCGGCTTTGCCTCGATCGACGACGTCAAGGCGTTGCTGGAGCCGCGTGCCAACAAGCTCGCCGGCGCCATCGTCGGCCGCGCGCTCTACGACGGACGGCTTGATCCCGCCGCCGCGCTCAAGCTGATCCGCAGCGCGGCTTAGGAGACAGAGACATGTTCAAGGTTCGTGTGATCCCCTGTCTCGACGTCAAGGACGGGCGCGTGGTCAAGGGCGTCAACTTCGTCGATTTGCGCGACGCCGGCGATCCGGTCGAGGCCGCGATCGCCTATGACGCCGCCGGCGCCGACGAGCTCACCTTCCTCGACATCACCGCCACCCATGAGAACCGCGGCATCATGCTGGATGTGGTGCGGCGGACGGCGGAGGCCTGCTTCATGCCGCTGACCGTGGGCGGCGGTGTCCGCACTGTCGACGACATCAAGACCCTGCTGCGGTCCGGCGCCGACAAGGTCTCGATCAATTCCGCGGCCGTCAGCCGCCGCGAATTCGTCAAGGAGGCGGCCGAGAAGTACGGCGAGCAATGCATCGTGGTCGCGATCGACGCCAAGCGGGTCAAGCGCGCCGGCGGCTCGGAGCGCTGGGAGATCTTCACCCATGGTGGGCGTAATGCCACCGGGATCGATGCCATCGAATATGCCCAGGAGGTCGTCGCGCTCGGCGCCGGCGAAATCCTGCTGACCTCGATGGACCGGGACGGCACGAGGCAGGGCTTTGACCTGCCGCTGACCCGGGCGATCGCGGACAGTGTTCCCGTACCGGTCATCGCGTCCGGTGGCGTCGGCAATCTCGATCATTTGGTCGATGGCGTCCGCGAGGGTCATGCCACCGGCGTGCTGGCCGCCTCGATCTTCCACTTTGGGGAATTTACCATCCGCCAAGCCAAGGATCACATGGTGCGCGCCGGCCTGCCGATGCGCCTCGATCCTTAGTGCGTGGTCCGGAATAGTGGAGACGGGTTTTCCGAAAAGACCACGCTCAAACAGAGTGGTTGGGGACTCCTTGTCACAAAAATGCTAAGCCCCCACGTAGGGATGGCACCAAAGCGGTGCCGGTGCGCATGCTTGAGTTGAGTTGATGTCGCGTTTCACGGTCCACGATCTGGCTGCCACCATCGACGCCCGCGCTGCAACGGGCGGCGAGGCGTCCTATACCCGCAAGCTGCTCGACAAGGGCGCGGAGCATTGCGCCAAGAAATTGGGCGAGGAAGCGGTCGAGACCGTGATCGCCGCGGTCGGGAATGACCGTGATCATCTCATCGCGGAAAGTGCCGATCTGGTGTTTCATCTGCTGGTTCTGTTGAAGTCACGCGGCGTGAAGCTGGAGGATGTCGAGGCCGCGCTGGAGAAGCGCACCTCGATGTCGGGACTGGAAGAGAAGGCGTCGCGCAAGCGCGACTAGCGCACATGATCGAGCGCATTGATGAGAGGGGCGGCCTCATGGACATCCGGGCACCAGATCAACAATACAACCCCTACCGCACCTTCACGCGCCAGCAATGGTCGCATTTGCGCGACGATACGCCGATGACGCTCGAGCCGGGCGAGTTCGACCGCCTGCGTTCGATGCACGACCGCCTCGATTTGCAGGAGGTCGAGGACATCTACCTGCCGCTGTCGCGACTGCTCTCCATTTATGTCGATGCGACCCAGCGGCTGTATTATTCGCAGCGCCAGTTCCTCAACATCCGCGACCGCAAGATGCCCTATATCGTCGGCGTCGCCGGCTCCGTCGCGGTCGGCAAGTCGACCACGGCCCGCGTGCTGCAGGCGCTGTTGGCGCGCTGGTCACCGCGGCCGAAGGTCGACCTGATCACGACCGACGGTTTCCTGTTTCCGAATGCCGTGCTCGAGCGGCAGGGCATCATGCAGAAGAAGGGCTTTCCTGAGAGCTACGACCTGCCGACCCTGCTGTCGTTCCTCAGCGACATCAAGGCGGGACGGCGCCGCGTGCGTGCGCCGGTTTATTCGCATCTGACCTATGACATCGTGCCGAACAAATGGGTCGAGATCGACCAGCCCGACATCCTGATCGTCGAGGGTGTCAACGTGCTGCAGACCGGGCGGCTGCCGCGCGACGGCAAGGCGGTGCCGTTCGTTTCCGACTTCTTCGATTTCTCGGTCTATATCGACGCCGACGAGTCCGCGCTGCGGCAGTGGTACATCAAGCGCTTCCTGGCGCTGCGCGACACCGCGTTCACCGATCCAAGGTCCTACTTCCACCGCTATGCGCTGCTGTCGGACGAGGAAGCGACCGCAACCGCGATCGCGATCTGGGAGCGCACCAACCTCGCCAATCTCGAGGACAACATCCTGCCGACCCGGCCGCGCGCGACGCTGATCCTGAAGAAGGGCGCCGACCACGTGGTGCAATCGGTCGCGCTGCGCCGGCTGTAAGTTCTGACCCGCTAAAAGCTGACCACATCAGTGGTGTCGTCCCGGCCAAGTGCGCAATTGCGCACGGGGGGCCGGGACCCATACGCCGCCGGCCCTTGCAAAAGGCACGCGGAGAGACGGTCGTTCACCAATTAACATTAGTGGTTATGGGTCCCGGCCTTCGCCGGGACGACGCGGAGTTTGCGGCCACTACGCCGCGACATGCCGCGCAGCGGCCAGGCCCGCGAGCGCTTCCTCAAGCTTCTCGCGGTCGAGTGGCTTGATCAGGAAGCCATCCATGCCGGCTTCGAAGCAGGCGTAGCGATCCTCCACCAGCGTGTTGGCGGTCAGCGCCAGGATCGGCGTCCGGCGTCCGGACTGGCCGGCCAGCCCGCCGGACTCGTGGGCGCGGATCTGCTTGGTGGTCTCGATGCCGTTGAGGCGCGGCATCTGGATGTCCATCAGCACGAGATCATAGGGCGTGCCGGCCGACGTCGCCGAGAGCCAGGATTCCATCGCCTGCTCGCCATTGGTGGTGATGACGACGCTGTGGCCGAGCCGGGCGAGCAGCGAGCGCATCAGGAGCGCGTTGATCTCATTGTCTTCTGCAACCAGGATCGTGAGCCCTAGCGGCGCGGCCGCCGGCGCAGTGGGCGCGGACTCAGTGACTGTCTCGATTGCAGGGCTTGGCGTCGCAAGACTTGGCGTCACAAGGCTTGGTGCGGTGATTTCGGGTGACGCGGTCAGGCGCGCGGCGAGCGACGACGCACGCAGCGGCTTGACCAGATAGCCGGTGAATGCGGCCGTCTCGGAGGCCGAAAGGTCCTGCCGCGTCGCCGGCGTGACCATCACGATGCGATGGGTTGCGTGGATGCGAGCGGCGTTGGCGAACGTCTCCATCGCCTGCGTGCCGAGCGTGTGATCGATCAGGACCGTGTGCCAGCCCCGCTCCGGCAGCAATGCCTCGGCGACATTGGGATCCGACACGATGCAGGTCTGCGCGCCCCAGCGCTGCAACCGCCGCGAGATCAGCGAGGCCTCGATGCTGTGCGGCGCAACCAGCATGATGGATTGGCCGGCGAGGTCGGGCGCTGTGAAGCCATGGGCCTCGCCGGTGTCGGCGGCGGCGAGCGGGATTGAGACCTCGAAGGTCGAGCCTGCGCCCGGCGTGCTTGCGAGCGAGATGCGGCCACCCATTCGCTTGACGATGCGGTCGCTGATCGAGAGGCCGAGGCCGGTGCCGCCATAGCTGCGCGCGATGCGGTCGTCGGCCTGCTCGAACTCCCGGAAGATGCGCTGCTGCGCTTCCGGTGCGATGCCGATGCCGGTGTCGCGAACCAGGAAGCTGATCTCGTTCGGCCAGATGCCGGGCTCGACGATCAGCGCGACGCCGCCGGTCGCGGTGAATTTGATGGCATTGCCGGCGAGATTGAGCAGCACCTGACGCAGCCGCGCGGCGTCGCCGGTCACCTGCATCGGCAACCGCTCGTCGACATAGGCGGCGATCTCGATGCCCTTGGCCTGTGCGCGGGGCGCCAGCAATTCGGTGATGTCCTCGATCAGGCCGGACAGCGCAAAGGCGCGGTGTTCGAGATCGATCTTGCCGGCCTCGATCTTGGAATAGTCGAGCAGCTCCTCGATCAGCGCGAGCAGCGCGTCGCCTGAGGTCTTGACCGCCTTGACGTAGGTCGTCTGCTCCGGTGTCAGCTGGGTGTCCATCAGCAGCCCGCTCATGCCGATGATGCCGTTCAGCGGGGTGCGGATCTCGTGGCTTGCCATCGCAAGGAAGCGCGACTTGGCGCGGTTGGCGGCGTCGGCCTGATCGCGCGCTTCGGCCAGCGCGCGCTCGCTCTCGGTGCGGTCGGTGACGTCGCGGCCGACGCTCTGCATCTCCGCCGGCGCGCCGGCATCGTTGCGCACGAGGCCCTCGCGCCAGGCGATCCAGCGCGGCCCGAGCGGTCCCTCGATCTTCTGGTCGTAGACCCGCGTGCCGTTGGATTCGAGCGCGGTGTCGCCCTGCTCGAGCACCTTGAGGGTCGCGGTGCTGCCGATCAATTCGCCACGGGGGATTTGTGCCAGCTCGCAATAGGCGTCGTTGGCGTAGGTGATGAGGCCGTCGAGGTCGCGCAGCACGATCAAATCGTCTTGCGCCTCGAACAGGGTGGAGGCGCGCTGTTCGGCCTCCTGCAGTTCCCAGTTGCGATCGGCCATTGCCTCATTGTGCATGACGATGGTGCGCAACCTTCTGCGCATCAGCCGCAACCGGATGCCGAGCGTCACGATCCAGAGACAGGCGAGCGCGAACAGGAAGCTGACGCCGATCGCGAATATGTTGGGATCGTAGCCGCTGTGGCTCGAGAGGGCGCCGGAAATGAACCCGAAGGCGCCGCCGAATGCGACGGAGAAGATCGTGAAGGAACGGACGATCGTCGCGACCCAGGAATGGCGCCGCAGGAAGCGGCGAAGGCGTAACTTGATCCGGAAGAAACGCCCCATCAATGGTGGTCCTGAGAGTGCCCGATCTGGTGATGACGATGCGTCGGCCACCTTGAAAAGTGCTTGAGGTTGGTGACGGTTTCGCGCCGGCCCTCGGAACAGGGTTAGCGGGAGGTTAACTCCGCCATTGTCTGGTCGCGGAAGCGCGCGTGCGGCGCGAGCGATGCCGCTTCGAGACGGCGGTGTCCGCCGCGGGCGCTGACGATCAGCGCCGCGGCGTCGCGCGCCGAGAACGTCTTCGACTGCACGTAGACGCGGTAATCGAACGGACCGTCATGGGAAAGATAGATGATCGGGCCGGTTGCGGTCGGCGCGCCGGAAATCCCGATCAGCTGCGGCACGGCGTTGCTTTCGCAGGCGCCGGCCTCGGCATCGTCGATGTCGTCGATCATCGTGAAGTCGGCGGCCTCGGCGCTGTCGGCGATCCGGACCCGGACGGTGGCAAGGCTGGGGTCGTCGGTGAAGCTGACGTGAAGCTGCGCCTGCCAGGGGACCGATGCGATCTGCATCGTGGCGCCGCCGACCTCGATGCAGGGCCCAGGACCCGGCAGGAATTCAGCGCGGGCGAATACCGCGGCCACGGCAAGGGGGACCACCGAGGCCAGAACCTTCATACGCAACATGACACAACTCGCTCGACCCAAGCTTGCCGCGGATCGCGGTGCTTATGGTTTGCGGAGCGTAAATGAGAGTGGTTACCGTCGTGTTGACGCGGATGATTCCGGCATGAATCGGGACAGTGCTCCGGTTCGAGTCACGCCGCGCGGCGCAAATCGTCGGCCAATGCACGATAGGACAGCGCTTCGGCGAGGTGCAGCCGGCCGATCGTCTCGGCGCCGTCGAGATCGGCGAGCGTGCGCGCCACCCGCAGCACGCGGTGATAACCGCGCGCGGTGAGGTGCATGGTCTCGGCCGCTTCGCGGAGCAGCTTCTGGCCATGCGCGTCGGGCTGCGCGATGGTCTCGAGCAGCGCGCTCGGCGCTTCCGCATTGGTGCGGACATGCGGCATGCCGGCCGCCGCGAAGCGCGCAAGCTGGATGTCGCGCGCGGCCGCGACGCGGGCGGCGACCTCGGCCGAGCCCTCCGCCGGCGGCGGCAGGATCAGATCGGCCGCGGTCACGGCCGGCACCTCGATCCGCAGGTCGATCCGATCCATCAGCGGCCCGGAGATCCGCATCTGGTAATCTGAGGTGCAGCGGTCGAGCCGGCCGCGCTTGCAGGAATAGCCGGGCTCAAAGGCGTGGCCGCAGCGGCACGGGTTCATCGCTGCGACCAGCATGAAGCGCGCCGGATAGGTGACGCGATGGTTGGCCCGGCTCACCGAGACTTCGCCGTTCTCGAGCGGCTGGCGCAGCGAATCCAGCACACGCGGATCGAACTCCGGCAATTCGTCGAGGAACAGCACGCCCTGATGCGCGAGCGAGATCTCGCCCGGCTTGGCGCGCATGCCGCCGCCGGTCAGCGCCGCCATGCTGGCGGAATGATGCGGGCTGCGGAACGGGCGCCGCGCGGTCAATGCGCCGTCGCGGATCTCGCCGGCGACGGACGCGATCATCGAGACTTCGAGCAATTCGGATGGCGACAGCGGTGGCAGGATCGAAGGCAGCCGCGCCGCCAGCATCGATTTGCCGGCGCCGGGTGAGCCCATCATGAGCAAATGGTGTCCGCCGGCGGCGGCGATCTCGAGCGCGCGCTTTGCGCTCTCCTGGCCCTTGATGTCGCGCAGGTCGAGCAGCGCTTCCTCGCGCGCCTCGTTTTGGTCTTGCACCTTCGGCTGCGGGCGCGACAGCACCTGCGTGCCCTTGAAGTGATTGGCGATCTGGATCAGCGATTGGGCTGCGATGATCTGGATGTCCGGGCTCGCCCAGGCGGCCTCCGAGCCGCAGGCGGCCGGACAGATCAATCCCTCGTCGCGCGAATTGGCGCCGATCGCCGCCGGCAGCACGCCCGCCACCGGTGCGATCGAGCCGTCGAGCCCGAGTTCGCCAAGCACGGTGAAGCCGCTGAGCGCATCCGGCGGGATCGCCCCGATCGCCGCCATCAGGCCGAGCGCGATCGGCAGGTCGTAATGGCTGCCCTCCTTGGGCAGGTCGGCCGGCGCGAGGTTGACGGTGATGCGGCGGGCGGGAAGCGCGAGGCCGGAGGCGATCAGCGCCGAGCGCACCCGCTCGCGCGCCTCCGACACCGCCTTGTCGGGCAGGCCGACGATCGCAAACGCCGGCAATCCCGGCGCGACCTGGACCTGTACGTCGACCGCACGGGCCTCAATCCCCTCGAAAGCGACGGTGGAAACCCGCTGGACCATGCTGCCCCTATCTTCCGCCACCCAAGGTAGCGGAGCGGATTGCCCAGCGCAAGAACATTAAGGGAACATCCGGAGGCAGCGCACGCCGTCCCCGGATGCGCCGCCGTTACAACGTCATCTGCATCGGTTCCGGATAGTAGTGGAAGCCCTCGCCGGCCTTGGCGACGTGGCCGTAGCCGGGCCAGGCGAAGTGATAGGACATGACAGGCGTCTTGTTCGCGGCCAGCATCTCGAGGAGCTTGACCCGCGAGTTCGCCGCCTGCTTCGGATCGGTATCGTAGGAGAACTCCATCCGCGGCCGCTCCAGCAGCAGCACCGCGTGATGCGAGAGGTCGCCGAGGAAGGCAAAGGACTTGCCGCCCGAGCTCACCATGAAGATGGTGTGGCCCACGGTGTGGCCGGGCGCTGCGATCGCCTGCACGCCGGGCAGGAATTCCTGGCCATCCTTGAAGAACACGATGCGATCGCGCACCGGCAGCAGGTTCTTGCGGGCGTGCACCACAAAGTCCTTCAACGGACTGCCCATCTTGCCTTCGTCGGTCCAGAAATCGAGATCGCTTTGCGCGATGTAGTACTGCGCATTCGGGAACAGCGGCTTGTTGTCGGCATCGACAATGCCGCCGATATGATCGATGTGCGCGTGCGACAGCACGACGGCGTCGATGTCCTCCGGCTTGATGCCGGCTTCCTTCATGCTCTTCTGCTGCCGGCCGGTGGTCGGACCGAACGCCTTCGACGTGCCCATGCCGGTATCGAACAGGATCAGTTTGTCGCCCATGTTGACGATCGGCGAGTTCTGCTCGAGCACGACATTGTCGGGCGAGAGGAAGTTGTCGGAGAGCATCTTCTTCACTTCTTCCTTCGGCACGCCGGTGAAGGTGCCGGAGGGATCGCCGAGCGGAAGCGGGCCGTCGGAGACGACGGTCACTTCGGCATCGCCGAGAACGAAGCGGTGCCAATAGGGTGTCTGCGTGCCGAGCTTCGGCGCGCGTGCCTGCGCGGTGCCGCCGAGAAGTGTGCTGGCGCCGAGACCGGCACCGAGCGCGAGCAAGGATCGTCGTGAGACATTGAGCGTCATAACGTCTTCCTCCACAATTTTTATGATGTTTTCGCGTTGTTGCCCGCGCGTTGACCCGCCGCTTGACCTGACGCAGGCAAGAGAATGCTGCCCTCGCCCGCGCAAGCTGGCAAGTAGAATAAGGCGAACGCACACGCGCCCGTACGCTGGCTAAATTTCAGCCAGCCTGTGCAGCGCACAAGGGAGGAGGATTATTTCGCGGCGCGCTTCTTCTCGATGGTATCCCAGATCATCGCTGCGACATCCGGGCCGTTGAGCCGCTGGATGGCGCGGATGCCGGTCGGCGAGGTGACGTTGATCTCGGTCAAATTGCCGTCGATCACGTCGATGCCGACGAACAGCAGGCCGCGTTCGCGCAGCGCAGGTCCAAGTGTGGCGCAGATTTCGCGCTCGCGATCCGAGAGCTCGGTCGCCTTGGCCGCACCGCCGCGCACCATGTTGGAGCGCAGATCGTCGGCTGCCGGCACGCGGTTGACGGCGCCGGCGAATTCGCCGTCGACCAGGATGATGCGCTTGTCGCCATGCTTCACCTCGGGGAGGAAGCGCTGGATCACCCAGGCCTCCTTGAAGGTCACCGAGAACATGTCGAACAGCGAGCCGAAGTTCATGTCCTCCGGCAGCACGCGGAAGACCGCGGCGCCGCCATGGCCGTGCAACGGTTTCATCACGACGGCGCCGTGCTGGTCGCGGAACGCGTTGATCTCGTCGAGGTCGCGCGAGATCAGGGTCGGCGGCATCAGCTGCGGGAAATTCATCACGAACAGCTTTTCCGGCGCGTTGCGCACGCTGGCCGGATCGTTGACGACCAGGGTGCTCGGATGGATGCGCTCGAGGAAATGCGTCGAGGTGATGTAGGCGAGGTCGAACGGCGGGTCCTGCCGCAGCAGCACGACGTCGAAGCCGTTGAGCGCCTCCCGCTTCGGCTCGCCCAGCGTGAAGTGATCGCCGACCTCGTCGCGCACGGTGAGCGACTGCACCGGCGCCACCAGCTCCTCGCCGCGCAGCGACAGCTTGTCGGGCGTATAGTAGGAAATGCCGTGGCCGCGCTTCTGCGCCTCGAGCAGCAGCGCGAAGGTCGAATCGCCGCGGATGTTGATGCGCGCGATGGGATCCATCTGGACGGCGATCTTCAATTTCATAAGCGTGTCCCGCGAGGTCTGAGGGTAACTTTAAGGGCTTGCGTCGAATGCCGCTAACAAATGGCGCGGCAGGCTCTTCGGCGCAATCAGCACGGCGTCGAATCTGAGATCAAATTCGGCATGTTCGGGGTGCGCCATCAGCCAGGCCTGGGCGGCGTTGACGATGCGCTGCTGCTGGCGCGGCGTCACCGCATAGGCGGCGTCGTCGAGGCTGGCACGGGCCTTGACCTCGACGAAGGCGAGCAGATTGCGCCGGCGCACCACCAGGTCGATCTCGCCATAGGGGGTGCGGAAGCGCCTTGCCAGGATGCGATAGCCCTTGGCGATCAGAAGCGCCGCGGCGCGGCTTTCGGCCGAGATGCCGGTGCGGAATGCCGCGACGCGTTCAGGCGAGGCGCTGTCAGTCTTCGCCATCGCCGTCCCCGATGGTCTTGGCAATTTCTTTGGCGAGCTCGAGGGCGCGGGCGTAGACCTCGCGGCGCGGCCGACCCGACAGCTCGACGGCGTGCGCCACCGCATCCTTGACGCTGCCGCGCGCGAGCTGCACGCGCAGGAGATCGTCGAGTGCGTCCTGGCCCATCATGCCGGCATCGTCTGGTGGCGGCCCGATGACGAGCACGAATTCGCCGCGCGTCTCCAGCGCGTCCGCGCCTGCCGCAAGCTCGGCGACCGGCGCGCGCTTGACCTCCTCATGCAGCTTGGTCAGCTCGCGGCAGATCGCCGCATCGCGTCCAGCCATGATCGCGGCGAGATCGCGCAGCGTGTCCTGCACGCGATTGCCGGATTCGAACATCACGAGCGTCGCATCGATCCGGGCGAGCTCGGTAAGCCGCGCGCGGCGCGCGTGCTCCTTCGCCGGCAAAAATCCCTCGAAGAAGAACCGGTCGGTCGGCAGCGCCGCAACCGACAGCGCTGATAGCACCGATGATGGCCCCGGCACCGAGATGACGGCATGCCCGGCGGCGCAGACGTCGCGCACCAGCTTGAAGCCGGGATCGGAGATCAGCGGCGTGCCGGCATCGGAAACCAGCGCGATCGAGGCGCCCTGCGCCAGCCGCTCGAGGATCTTGGGCCGGGCCTGGGCCGCGTTGTGCTCGTGATAGAGCGCCAGCTCGGCGGTGATTGCGTAACGTTCGGTCAGCCGGCGCGTAATCCTGGTGTCCTCGCAGGCGATGACGTCGACGCCCGCCAGCGTCTCCAGCGCGCGAAGGGTGACGTCGGCGAGATTTCCGATCGGGGTCGCCACCAGATGGAGCCCGGGCGCGGCCTTTGGCGCAGCAAGCTGCTGGCCGCCGATCGAAAAGGTCCTGGCCGCTGTGCCTGTCGTGGCATCGGAATGGTGGAGGGAACTGGCTTTTGCGCGCATAATGCCAATCTAGAGGGATGGCAGCACTTGCGCCACATCCGGCAACCGCGATGACGGTAGGCGGTTGCTGAGGGAAACGGGAGCCGCGGCAACGGCGCCGCGAGGCCATAATCCTTTTGTTTTAGTTAACTATTCGCCGACAATATGCCTGAATCCACCCGCCTCATCAGAGCTGGATGGAGTCCTGGCCGATCCTGGTCGGTCAAGAGAAGAGAGACGATGGCAGGCCCGCATCACCGCATGTCCCCGCCGTCGGGCACGACCCGGCGAACCGCGCTAGGTCTGCTCGTGGGCGCGCCGTTGCTGACGGCCTGTTCTGGCGTCCAGCAGAGCCTGAGCCAGTTT
This sequence comes from Bradyrhizobium sp. AUGA SZCCT0105, assembly GCF_018129565.1. NCBI lineage: Bacteria > Pseudomonadati > Pseudomonadota > Alphaproteobacteria > Hyphomicrobiales > Nitrobacteraceae > Bradyrhizobium > Bradyrhizobium sp. AUGA SZCCT0105. The sequence continues at coordinate 94,721 of NZ_JAFCMK010000010.1, forward strand.
TCCAGCCCGTTCGGCGGCAACCAGGAAGCCGGTCCTGCCGGCCCGCCGCAACAGCCGCAGGCGGTCGGCACCGGGCAAGTCAAGATCGGGCTGATCCTGCCGCTGTCGGCCTCCGGCAATGCCGGGCTCGCCGCGCAGTCGATGCGGAACGCCGCCGAAATGGCGCTGGCGGAATTTCAGAACCCCAACATTCAACTCCTGATCAAGGACGATGGCGGCAGCCCGCAAGGTGCGGCGCAGGGCACCCAGCAGGCGCTGTCCGAGGGCGCCGAGATCATTCTGGGACCGCTGTTCGCAGGCTCGGTGCCCGCCACCGCGCAACTGACGCGGCCGCGCGGCACCTCGGTGATCGCATTCTCCACCGATTCGAGCGTCGCCGGGCGCGGCGTCTATCTGCTGAGTTTCCTGCCGGAGTCCGACATCAATCGGATCGTCGACTATTCCTCGGGGATCGGAAAACGCTCGTTCGCCGCGATGGTGCCGGACAACGCCTATGGCAACGTGGTCGAGGCCGCGTTCAAGCAGGCGGTCGGCCGCAAGAACGGCCGCGTCGTTGCCTTCGAGAAATATGGCGCCGACCGCGCGACGCCGGCGCGGACCGTGGCCCAGGCGCTCGGCCAGGCCGACGCGCTGCTGCTCGCCGACGACGGCGATTCGGTGGTCGCGACCGCCGACGCACTCACCGCAGCGGGTGCCAATCTGCGCAACATCCAGCTGCTCGGCACCGGGCTGTGGGACAATCCGCGGGTGTTCGCGAGCCCGGTCCTGCAGGGCGGCCTCTACGCCGCGCCCGATCCGTCCGGCTTCCGCAGCTTCGCCGGCCGCTATCGCGCCAAATACGGCGGCGAGCCGGTGCGCACCGCAACGCTTGCCTATGACGCCGTGGCGCTGATGGCGGCGCTGGCGCGCACCCAGGGCGCGCAGCGTTTTGCGCCGGAGACGCTGACCAATCCATCCGGCTTTGCCGGCATCGATGGTCTGTTCCGTTTCCGCTCCGACGGCACCAATGAACGCGGCCTTGCCGTCATGAAGGTGGCTTCCGGCGGCGGCACGCCGGTCGCCGGCTCGCCGAAGAGCTTTGGCGCTTAACTTTCGTCAGGCGGTCAAGCTGCCTTGTCGAGCGCCGGAACCCGCCAGCTACTTTGCATGGGGTTGTTTTCGATATTTTGGCAGCGTGCACCTAGAGCGTTTTCGAGCGAAGTGGATACCGGTTCGCGTGAAGAAAACGCGTCAAAACAAGAATCTGGAGCCCCGTTCCGATTCAATCGGAACGGGATAGGCTCTAGGCGGCGAGATCCGCGACGACCGCGTCGAGCACCGGAAATCCCGACTTGGTCACGCGCAGCCGTCCGTCGGCATCGACGGCGATGGCGCCTTCCTCGCGCAGCATCGCGATCCGGTGCGGGTCGAGCTTGCGGCCGGAAAGCTTCGCATAGCGCGTGGGATCGATACCTTCGGCGAGCCGCAGCCCCATCAGGAGGAATTCGTCGGCGCGCTCTTCGCTGTTGAGGCTGTCATCGGTGACGACGCCATGGCCCCGCTCCTCGACGTTCAACAGCCAGGCCTCGGGGCGCCGCTCGGTCGCGGTTGCGTGCCTGACGCCGTCGATGTCGAGCCTGCCATGCGCGCCGGGGCCGATACCGGCATATTGCTCGCCGCGCCAATAGACGAGGTTGTGCTTGCACTCGGCGCCGGTGCGGGCGTGGTTGGAGATCTCGTAGGCCGGCAGTCCTTCGCGGGCGCAGACCTCCTGCGTCACGTCGTAGAGCGCGCGCGCGGTCGCTTCATCCGGGGTCTGCAATTTGCCGGCGGCATGCAGCCCGAAGAACGGCGTGCCTTCCTCGATCGTGAGCTGATAGAGCGACAGATGCTCGGCCGCTTCCGAGATCGCCTGCTTCAATTCGTTGGCCCACATCTGCGGCGTCTGGTCGGGCCGCGCGTAGATCAGGTCGAACGAGTAACGGTCGAACGCGCTTCGCGCGATCGCAACCGCGTCGAGCGCTTCGCGCGCGGTATGCAAGCGGCCCAATGCCTTGAGCGACGCATCGTCCAGCGCCTGCACGCCGAGCGAGACGCGATTGACGCCGGCTGCGCGATAGCCGCGAAAGCGCGTCGCCTCGACGCTGGTCGGATTGGCCTCGAGCGTCACCTCGACATCGCGCGAGACCTGCCAGTGCTTGCCGATCGCATCGAGCACGGCGCCGACGGTCTGCGGCTGCATCAGCGAGGGTGTGCCGCCGCCGAGGAAGATCGACGACACTTCGCGTCCCGGCACCCGTGCCGCCGTGGTCTCGATCTCGCGGGCGAACGCGCGCACGAAGCGCGCCTCGTCGACCGGCGCGTGCCGGACGTGGCTGTTGAAATCGCAATACGGGCATTTGGACAGGCAGAACGGCCAGTGCACGTAGACGCCGAAAGCTTCTCGTTCAGCGTGGCTCAAGGCAGATCTCCGCGAGCTTCACGAAAGCGCGGGCGCGATGCGACAGGCCGAGCCCGAGCGGCGGCAGGCCGTGCTTCTCGATGCTGCTCATCTCGCCAAAGGTCCGCGTGTGCCCGTCGGGCAGGAAAGCCGGATCATAGCCGAATCCGGCGGTGCCGCGCGGCGGCCAGACCAGGGTTCCATCGGCGCGGGCCTCGACCTCTTCGAGGTGATCGTCCGGCCAGGCCACGCACAGTGCGGAGACGAAGTGCGCACTTCGGCGGTCCGGCGCGGTGGCGCCGCGCTCCTGCAGCAGGCGCTCGATCCGCGTCATCGCCGCCATGAAGTCCTTGCCCTCGCCGGCCCAGCGCGCCGAGTAGATCCCGGGCGCGCCATCGAGCGCGTCGACCACGAGGCCGGAATCGTCGGCGAAAGCCGGCAGTCCCGTCGCCTTCGCGGCCTCGATGGCCTTGATCGCCGCGTTGGCGCGAAAGCTGTCGCCGGTCTCCTCGGGCTCGGCGAGACCGAGCTCGCCGGCCGACACCGCCTCCACGCCGTGCGGCGCCAGCAGTTCCCGCATCTCGGCAAGCTTGCCGGGATTATGGGTGGCGATGACGAGCCTTCCGGTGATTCGGCGGTGCATGACCAATCTGACTACGCCACCGCGATCTTTTGCAAGTCGACCAGACGCGCGACACCTTTGCGCGCCAGGGCCATCAGCGCCAGGAATTCACCTTCCGAGAACGGCGTCTTCTCGGCGGTGCCCTGCACCTCGATGATGCGGCCGTCGCCGGTCATGACGAAATTGGCGTCGGTGTCGGCCTCGGAGTCCTCGGCATAGTCGAGATCGAGCACCGGCGTGCCCTGGTAGATGCCGCAGGAAATCGCCGCCACGTTGTCGCGCAACACGTTGGTCTTCAGCATGTTGCGGGTCTTCATCCAGTTGATGCAGTCGGCCAGCGCCACCCAGGCACCGGTGATCGAGGCGGTGCGGGTGCCGCCATCGGCCTGGATGACGTCGCAATCGACCGTGATCTGGCGCTCGCCGAGCGCCTCGAGGTCGACGGCCGCGCGCAGCGAGCGGCCGATCAGCCGCTGGATCTCGACCGTGCGGCCGCCCTGCTTGCCGGCGGAGGCCTCGCGGCGGGTGCGTTCCAGGGTGGCGCGCGGCAGCATGCCGTATTCGGCGGTGACCCAGCCGCGGCCCTGGCCCTTCAGCCAAGGCGGCAACCGCTCTTCCAACGTGGCGGTCACCAGCACATGGGTGTCGCCGAACTTCACCATGCAGGAACCCTCGGCATATTTGACGACGCCGCGTTCCAGCGACACGGGACGCAGTTCATCGGGCGCACGGCGGCTTGGCCGCATTGGAAATCCTCCAGAATTCCGAGAAAGTGGGTTGGGCGTGCTTGTAGGAGGGGGAAGGGGCAGCGGCAAGGGTTTTCGGCCCCGGTATGGTCCGGTGCCGGGGGGCCGAATGCATGCTTGTCACCGGCCTCCGGGAGCGACAGATTAGGCAGCAATTGTGAAGGACTGGGAGTGTGACGCACCACGATCCGATAGGCCTGATCGCCCCGCATGCCGGGCTCGCCCAGCTCAACGAGCGGTCGCGCGACATTTTTCGTCAAATCGTCGAAAGCTATCTCGCGACCGGCGAGCCGGTCGGTTCGCGCAATATCTCGCGCCTGATCGCGTTACCGCTGTCGCCGGCCTCGGTCCGCAATGTGATGTCGGATCTCGAGCAGCTCGGCCTGATCTATGCGCCGCACACCTCGGCGGGCCGGCTGCCGACCGAACTCGGCCTGCGCTTCTTCGTCGACGCCCTGATGCAGGTCGGCGACCTCACCGAGGCCGAGCGGCAATCGATCCAGACCCAGCTTGCTGCCGTCGGCCGTGCGCAATCGGTCGAGGCGGCGCTTGGCGAAGCGTTGACGCGGCTGTCGGGGCTGACCCGTGCGGCGGCGGTGGTGCTGACGCAGAAGTCGAACGCGCGGCTGAAGCACATCGAATTCGTCCGGCTGGAGCCGGAGAAAGCGCTGGTCGTGCTGGTCGGCGAAGACGGCCAGGTCGAAAACCGGGTGCTGGCATTGCCGCCGGGCGTTCCCTCCTCGGCCCTGATCGAAGCGACCAATTTCCTCAATGCGCGGATTCGTGGCCGGACGCTGGCCGAAGCGCGGCTCGAACTCGAGACGGCATTGACGCAAAACCGCGCCGAGCTCGATCAGCTCACGCAAAAGGTCGTCGCGGCCGGCATCGCGAGCTGGTCCGGCGGCGAGAGCGAGGACCGCCAACTGATCGTGCGCGGTCACGCCAATCTGCTCGAGGATCTGCATGCGCTGGACGATCTCGAGCGCATCAAGTCGCTGTTCGACGATCTCGAGACCAAGCGCGGCGTGATCGATCTGCTTGGCCGTGCCGAGCGCGGCGAGGGCGTGCGGATCTTCATCGGCTCGGAGAACAAGCTGTTTTCGCTGTCGGGTTCCTCCACCATCATCGCGCCCTACGGCGACGCCCAGGGCCGGATCGTCGGCGTCCTCGGCGTGATCGGACCGACGCGGCTGAACTATGCGCGGGTGATCCCGACCGTCGACTATGCCGCGCGCATCGTCAGCAAGATGCTGGGTGGCTGAGCGGACTGGATTTCGCCTTCATTTGACGGGTTTTCTTCGCCCGAACTGGAGATCCCACTGCCTGAGGCCGGTATGTTGCGCTTGATTTTCGCCGCCCAAAGCACGATATCCCGGGCAGCAATCCCCAAGATTTGAACCGACGCGAGTTTTCGAGAAGGCAAGCCATGACCGATCCGAACCGGGCCAATGATAACACCGAGAATTCGGCGCCGACGGGTGAGCCCGTGGTCTCGAAGCCCTACATCATGCCTGACGATCCCGAGGTGGGATCGGTTGAGGCGCTGACCAAGGAACTCGCCGAGGCGCGCGACCGGACGCTGCGCACGCTGGCCGAGATGGAGAACCTCCGTCAGCGCACCCGCCGCGAGGTTGCCGACGCCAAGACCTACGGTATCACCGGCTTCGCCCGCGACGTGCTCGATATCGCCGACAATCTGCAGCGCGCGATCGATGCCGTGCCGGCCGAGACCAAGGAATCCGCCGATCCCGGCCTGAAGGCGCTGATCGAAGGCGTCGAGCTGACCGAGCGTTCGCTGCTCAACGCGCTGGAGAAGAACGGCGTGAAGAAGTTCGATCCGATCGGCGAGAAGTTCGATCCGAACTTCCAGCAGGCGATGTTCGAGGTGCCGGACACCTCGGTGCCGTCGGGCACCGTGGTGCAGGTCGTGCAGGCCGGCTACATGATCGGCGATCGCATTCTGCGTCCGGCGCTGGTCGGCGTCTCCAAGGGTGGCGCCAAGGCGGCCCCGAGCGCCGACATCACGGTCTGATCGCTTCGACGCCAGCCCTGAAGCTGCGAGCTTGCTGCTGTCGTTTCACGGCAGCGGCTTCTTATGCGCCTTCGGCCAATAGGTGCCGAAGCTCCAGAGATTTCCTTCCGGGTCACGGCAGGCGAAATCGCGGCTGCCATAGTCGGTGTCACGCAGTTCCATTTCGTCGCGGTAGATCACGTGCTCGGTGAATCCGATCACTGTCTTGAGCCAGCCGATCATCGCCTCGGCGTCCTTGCAGCGCAGGGTCGGGTAGATGCGCGGGGATTCGATGTCGTGCGTCATGGTCGCGCCGTCTCGCGGTAACCTGTAATTCCGACAATCGCCTCAAGCTCGGCCATGCGGATCTCGCGCGGAATGCCTACGCGATGTCCGACGACTGGATCCGCTTGACGCCGGCCTTGTCCATGTCGGTCCAGGCCTTGGCGAGCGATCCCTGGGTGTCGATGCCGCGGCAGGCGTCCTCCACAACATAGGTTTCGAAGCCGGCCTTGCGCGCATCGAGCGCGGTCCATGCCACGCAGAAATCGGTGGCGAGCCCGGCCACGAAAACCCGCTCGACATTGCGCGCCTTCAGATAGGCGGCAAGCCCCGTGGTAGTCTTGCCGTCGGCTTCGGTGAAGGCGGAGTAGCTGTCGACGTCCTTGTGAAAACCCTTGCGGATGATCAGCTCGGCCTGCGGGATCGCGAGATCCTTCGACAGCGAGGCGCCGTCGGTGCCCTGCACGCAGTGGTCGGGCCACAGCACCTGCTTGCCATAGGCGAGGTCGATGGTCTCGAACGGCTTCTTGCCGGCATGGACCGAGGCAAACGAGATGTGTCCAGGCGTGTGCCAGTCCTGCGTCATCACCACATTGGCAAAGCTCTTGGCGATCTTGTTGATGACAGGCACCACCTGCTCGCCGTCCTTCACCGCGAGGCTGCCGCCGGGCAGGAAGCAGTTCTGGACGTCGATCACGAGCAGCGCGGAGCCATCGTCGGGCTTGATCGCAGCCGCCCAGAGGCTCCTGGGAACCAGGGTCGCAAGCGCCAACGTGCCGAGGCCTGCAAATATCTGTCGTCGATCCAACATCGCGCCCCTCCTCGCTTTGATACCGCGCGAGGAGGCTAGTTCCGTTCGGCGAACGGCGAAAGTGGGATTTTTCCAACCGGCCTTGCGAAGGGCCGATCAGCCGCGCGGCTGGATGCCGTCGCGGACCGCGCGGAAGCGCGGGAAGGCCGTCTCCCAATCGGTGCGCGGCGAGCTGCCGATGACCCGCAGCGATGTCTGCGCGCCGAACCGCAGCCACTGCACGATGGTCACCGGGGTGTTGTCCTTGCCGCTGACGGCGTCGATCCGGGTCTCGAAGCCGGGCTGGCCGTCGATCCGGATCGGTTCGGACATGGTGATCCGCCCGTCGCGCACGCCGGGGATCGTGGTGGCGATCTGCTGGGCAAAGCGGCCGCGATCGTCGGGCGTGGCCGGCGCCGAAGTGATGATGCCGAGCAGCATGAAGGGCTTGGCCTCAAGGGCCTTGTCGTCGCCGTCGGCCATCAGCAGCGCTGCGCCCGGCGCCAGCATGCGGATGTTCTTGAAGCTGCTGAGCTCGGTGACCTTGAACGGCATCATGGCGAGCTGTTCGTCGACCGGCACATCCTTGCGGATTTCGGCGGAGGCGAACATCTGCCGGACGGCGTCGTCGGTGTAGATCTTGCTCGCGTTCTCCGGCACTTGCACCGCGACATAGCCGGAGAAGGTCGGCCCCGGCAGGATCATGGAATAGCGCCGCACATTGCTGGCGCCGTCGCGGGCGCTCTCCACGGTGTAGTAGGCGAGGCCGGCCGGCGTCTCGAGGCTCTCGGGCTTGATGTTTCCGGTGCCGGCGGGGTTGGCCTTGAAGGCCGTCACGACCTCGTTGTAGGCGTCCGCGGGCAGGTCGGCGATCAGGACCTTGACGCCTTGGTCCTCGGTCTCGAAGCCGATGAATGATTTGGCGCGGACGAGGCCCACCAGCGGTTTCATCCCGACATGCGCGCCCGGCGGAAACACCACGTCGGCGGCAAAGCCACGACAGGTGGCAGCAATCAGCAAGGCAACCGCAGCGAGAACTCGAAAAGGCGTCATGGGGGATCTACCGGTTTTGCTTGGTGGCCGCGCAACGGGGCCGGTGCAGGGCTGGATGGCCTCTTCAGTCGGACCGCTTTTAGCGGTTTTGATGGCCCTGCAACAGGCCGCCAAATCTCCGCCCCGGACCGGCCAGCTCGATTCCATAGGCTTTTCGCCTTGATTGGCAGGCACTTTCCAGTTTCCCGAGGTTTCCAGGAGCGACCACCTGCGGCCGCCAGCGGCCAAACAGCGCGCCCTCGACCCGTGCGCCGCTCTCGCATACGACGTTTGTGAGCGTTCACTCAACAGCGCTGTCGTCGCGCCGTTGATGTCGCGGTCGACGACGGGCGGCATTCTTGCCGATTTGTTAACTTGGTCTGGGCTTGAACCGGGGCCGCAGCCGGGCTGACACAATCTTTCAAACGTCAGTCTTTTCAGGCCTCAACGTTGCGTCCAGTCCTTGCGGGCAGGACCCTCTCTCCTATATCAGGCTCACCGTCGCAATATCGCGAGTATGTGAACGTCTGGGGGTTCGGTACGGAGCGCCGTCAGGGCCCAACCAACCTGCCGTAGCAAAGAGGATATCAAAACCATGGGTAAGGTCATTGGGATCGACCTCGGCACCACGAATTCGTGCGTCGCCGTGATGGATGGCAAGAACGCCAAGGTGATCGAGAATGCCGAGGGCATGCGAACGACGCCGTCGATCGTTGCTTTCACTGACGATGGCGAGCGCCTCGTCGGACAGCCGGCGAAGCGCCAGGCGGTGACCAATCCCGAGCGTACGTTCTTTGCGGTGAAGCGCCTCATTGGCCGCCGCTATGACGACCCGATGGTCGAGAAGGACAAGAAGCTCGTTCCCTACAAGATCGTCAAAGCATCGAACGGCGATGCCTGGGTCGAAGCCGACGGCAAGACCTATTCGCCCTCGCAGGTCTCGGCCTTCATTCTGCAGAAGATGAAGGAGACCGCGGAGGCGCATCTCGGCCAGAAGGTCGATCAGGCCGTCATCACGGTTCCTGCTTATTTCAACGACGCGCAGCGTCAGGCCACCAAGGATGCCGGCAAGATCGCCGGCCTCGAAGTGCTGCGCATCATCAACGAGCCGACGGCTGCCGCGCTCGCCTACGGTCTCGACAAGACGAAGGCCGGCACGATCGCCGTGTACGACCTCGGCGGCGGCACCTTCGACGTCTCGATCCTCGAGATCGGTGACGGCGTGTTCGAGGTGAAGTCGACCAACGGCGACACCTTCCTCGGTGGTGAAGACTTCGACATGCGCCTGGTCGGCTATCTCGCCGACGAGTTCCAGAAGGAGCAGGGCATCAACCTGCGCAACGACAAGCTCGCCTTGCAGCGCCTGAAGGAAGCCGCCGAGAAGGCCAAGATCGAGCTGTCGTCGACCACGCAGACCGAAATCAACCTGCCGTTCATCACGGCTGACCAGACCGGTCCGAAGCATCTGACGATGAAGCTGACCCGCGCCAAGTTCGAGGCGCTGGTGGCCGACCTCGTCGAGAAGACCATCGAGCCGTGCCGCAAGGCGCTGAAGGATGCCGGCCTGACCGCCGGCGAGATCGGCGAAGTGGTGCTGGTCGGCGGCATGACCCGCATGCCGAAGATCCAGGAAGTGGTGAAGCAGTTCTTCGGCAAGGAGCCGCACAAGGGCGTCAATCCCGACGAAGTCGTCGCGATCGGCGCTGCGATCCAGGCCGGCGTGCTGCAGGGCGACGTCAAGGACGTGCTGCTGCTCGACGTGACCCCGCTGTCGCTGGGCATCGAGACGCTGGGCGGCGTGTTCACCCGCATCATCGACCGCAACACCACGATCCCGACCAAGAAGAGCCAGGTGTTCTCGACGGCCGAAGACAATCAGGGCGCCGTCACCATCCGCGTCTTCCAGGGCGAGCGTGAAATGGCGGCCGACAACAAGATGCTCGGCCAGTTCGATCTGATGGGCATTCCGCCGGCTCCGCGCGGCATGCCGCAGATCGAGGTGACCTTCGACATCGATGCCAACGGCATCGTCAACGTCTCGGCAAAGGACAAGGCGACCGGCAAGGAACAGCAGATCCGGATCCAGGCATCCGGCGGTCTGTCCGAGGCCGACATCGACAAGATGGTCAAGGACGCCGAGGCCAATGCGGCCGAGGACAAGAAGCGCCGCGAGGCGGTCGACGCCAAGAACCATGCCGATGGCCTGGTTCATTCGACCGAGAAGGCTTTGGCCGAACACGGTTCGAAGATTCCGGAGACGGATCGTCGCGCCATCGAAGACGCCGTCAGCGACCTCAAGGAAGCGCTGAAGGGCGACGACGCCGAGGCGATCAAGGCCAAGACCAACACGCTGGCGCAGGCCTCGATGAAGCTCGGCGAGGCCATGTACAAGCAGCAGGCCGAGGCCGATGCGGCCAAGGACGCTGCGAAGGATGACGTTGTCGACGCGGAGTTCACCGAGGTCGACGACGACAAGAACAACAAGAAGTCTGCTTAAGCGGGCTTGCGATCATGGCCCTCACACCAAAGAGCACGCGACGCGTCTCGGAGGGGTGGGGGTCATTTTTCTTTAAGGCGATCGCTGCATCTTCCAGACAGGCGCAATCCTTGACGCAATCCTTGACGCAATCCCTTGCGCAATCCTCTGCGCAATCCTTGGCGATCGCGACGAACTTCGGACGGAATTGAAGGATGTCCACCAAGCGCTGCTATTACGAGACCCTCGAGGTTGAGCGGAACGCGGACGAGACCAAGCTGAAATCGGCTTTCCGCAAGCTCGCGATGAAATGGCATCCGGACAAGAACCCGGGCGACGCCAGCAGCGAGGTCCGGTTCAAGGAAATCAACGAAGCCTATGAGGTGCTGAAGGACGGCGACAAGCGCGCCGCCTATGACCGCTTCGGCCATGCCGCTTTCGAGCAGGGCATGGGCGGCGGCGGTCCCGGCTTCGGCGCCGGCTTCGCCTCCTCCTTCTCCGACATCTTCGAGGACCTGTTCGGCATGGCCGGGCAGCGCCGCGGCGGCGGCGGCCGTGAACGCGGTGCCGACCTGCGCTACAATATGGAGATCACGCTCGAGGAGGCCTTCCAGGGCAAGACCGCGCAGATCGAGATCCCGGTCTCGGTGACCTGCGAATCCTGCTCCGGCACCGGCGCCAAGGCCGGCACCAAGCCGAAGACCTGCTCGCATTGCGGCGGCGCCGGCCGTATCCGGCAGGCCCAGGGCTTCTTCACGCTGGAGCGGACCTGCCCCGGCTGTCAGGGCCGCGGCCAGATGATCGAGGACGCCTGCACCTCCTGCGCCGGTTCCGGCCGGGTGACGCGCGAGCGCACGCTGTCGGTCAACATTCCCCCGGGCGTCGAGGACGGCACCAGGATTCGTCTCGCCGGCGAAGGCGAGGCCGGTGTCCGCGGCGGACCGCCCGGCGACCTCTACATCTTCCTGTCGCTGACCACGCACCAGTTCTTCCAGCGCGACGGCGCCGACCTGCACTGCCGCGTGCCGATCTCGATGGTGACCGCAGCCCTCGGCGGCGAGTTCGAGGTGCCGACCATCGACAAGAGCAAGACCAAGGTGAAGGTGCCGGCCGGGACCCAGTCCAGCCGCCGATTCCGCATCGCATCAAAGGGTATGCCGGTGCTCCGCTCGCGCCAGACCGGCGACATGTATGTCCAGGTTGTGGTCGAAACGCCGCAGAATCTGACCAAGAAGCAGCAAGAATTGCTGATGGAGTTCGAAAAACTGTCGTCCGGCGCAACTCAACCGGAGGCAGCGGGTTTCTTCTCTAAGGTCAAGGACTTCTTCGGAAGCCGCTCCGTCTAGCCGCAGTCGTTATGCTTGACCGTAACGACTTCGATCTATACGTGTTTATGACTGTTTTCTGACAACCGCTCGATTGTGCGCGGTCCCGCCTGGTAGCGACATGCCTCTGCAATCGTCCGTGCGTGCGTCGAAGAAGCCCCTCCGTCTCGACGACGAGGTTCGATTTCTCCGTTCATGGATCGAGAAGCCGCTGCATATGGGCGCGGTGATGCCGTCCGGGCGGCTGCTCGCACGCACCATGGCGCAATATGTCGATCCCGAAGCCGAAGGACCGGTTGTCGAGCTCGGACCCGGCACCGGTGCGATCACCAATGCGCTGATCGAGCATGGCGTCGATCAAAAGCGTCTCGTCCTGGTTGAGTACAATCCCGGCTTCTGTGCGCTGCTGCGCGAACGCTATCCGCAGGCCAAGGTGGTCCAGGGCGACGCCTACAGGCTTCGCGATACGTTGTGGGACGTCATGAAGTCTCCGGCCTCGGCCGTGGTCTCCGGCCTGCCGCTGGTCACCAAGCCGATGCTGACCCGCCTGAAGCTGGTCCGCGACGCCTTCCTGGCCCTCGCGCCCGGTGCGCCGTTCGTCCAGTTCACCTATTCGGTGGCGCCGCCGATTCCGAAGTCGCTGCCCGGCGTGTCCACAGAGGCGTCCGAGCGGATCTGGATGAACCTTCCGCCCGCGCGGGTCTGGGTGTATCGCAAGGGCTGACGCGTATTCCGCAAAAGTGGGTACCGGTTTTGCGCATGGAATACGCGCAGAACATTAGCTAAGAGCATTTTCAGAGAAAATGCTCGCCCTGCGTCGTCGCGCCGGGTCGACGACCCAACCGCGATTGCCAAATGTCCGCGCTGAAAATCCTCGTGATCCCCGGATCGCTTCGATCAGGCTCGCTCAACGCGAAGCTCGCCGCTGTCTTGGCCCAAGAGCTCGCGCAGCTCGGGGCCGACGTCACCCGCATCTCGCTCGGCGATTTTCCGCTGCCGATCTATGACGGCGATCTGCAGGCCAAATCAGGCGTGCCGCAGCACGCCGTCAATCTGAAGCGGATGATCGGCGCCCATCATGGCGTGCTGATCGTGACGCCGGAATACAATTCCTCGGTGCCGGCGCTGGTGAAGAACACGATCGACTGGGTGAGCCGCGTGCAGGATCTGCACGAGACCCGTGGTCAGGTGTTCCATGGCCGCGCCTTCGCGCTAGCTGCGGCATCCGGCAACCGGCTCGGCGGCACGCGCGCGCTGGCGGCGCTGCGCCTGATCCTGACGGCGTGCCATGCCGCCGTGATCCCGAACCAGCTCGCGCTGTCATTTGCCGAGCACGCCTATGACGACATGGATCGTCTGAAGCACCCGGCCGACATCGATACGATGCGGGCGCTGGTGCGGCAGCTGATCGACCATTCCCAACGCATGATGTGAGGTGACATGCAGCCAGCCAAGATCGCTCCAAGGATCGCTCCAAGAGACCGGTTGATTGTGGCGCTCGATTTGCCGTCGGTCGCCAGCGCCGAGGCGATGATCGACAGGCTCGGCGACAGCGTTACCTTCTACAAGATCGGCTATCAGCTCGGTTACGCCGGCGGCCTCGCGCTGGCGAAGCAGCTTGCGGGCAGCGGCAAGAAGGTCTTTCTCGATCTCAAGCTGCACGACATCGGCAACACGGTGGCGCGCGGGGTCGAAAGCGTCGCCGCTCTCGGCGCGACCTTTCTCACCGTGCATGCCTACCCGCAGACCATGAAGGCGGCGGTCGAGGCGCGTACCGGCTCCGGTCTGAAGATCCTCGCGGTGACGGTGCTGACCTCCTACGACGACAGCGACCTGCACGCGGCGGGCTATCGCCTCAACGTCTCCGATCTCGTCGAAGCGCGCGCCAGGCAGGCGCAGGCACTCGGTGTCGACGGCCTCGTCAGCTCGCCCGAGGAAGCTGCCGCCCTGCGCAAGATCGTCGGTGATCAGATGAACCTGGTGACACCGGGCATCCGCCCCGCGGGCTCGGCGACCGGCGACCAGAAGCGCATCATGACGCCGGCCCGCGCCATTACCGCCGGCGCCGACTATCTGGTGGTCGGACGTCCGGTGATGGAAGCCGCCGATCCGAAAGCCGCGGCCGAAGCCATTCACACCGAGATCGCCCAGGCACTCGCCTGAGCCAACAACAAGGGAGAACAGAGATGGCGAAGGGATACTGGATTGGACGCGTCGACGTTCATAACGAGGAAGGCTACAAGCCGTACATGGCGGCCAACCCGGCGATCTTCCAGAAATTCGGCGGCAAGTTCATCGTTCGCGGTGGCAAGTTCACCGGCGTGGAGGGCCAGAGCCGCTCGCGCAACGTCGTGATCGAATTCCCCGATTACGCGACCGCGCTCGCTTGCTACCAATCGCCGGAATACCAAGCCAACATCAAGGTGCGGCAGCCGCACTCGATCGCCGACCTGATTATCATCGAGGGGCACGACAGCCCGTAGCCCGGACGCCGGTTCGGCCGCTCGGAACAAGCCTCCGATGGCCGTCGTTTAGGCATGTTGTCGTGCCGGAAAACCGGTTTCCACTTTGCCGGATCATGCTTTATACGGCGGTGAGAGGTGAGCCATGGCTGACATGCGTCTGATTGTTGCGGGAGCCGGCGGCCGGATGGGCCGCACGCTGACGCGGGTGATTTCCGAAACCCCGGGGGCGGTGCTGGTCGGCGCGCTGGAAGCGCCGGGCTCGGAACTGCTCGGCAAGGACGCCGGCGTGCTCGCCGGCCTTCCCGCCAATGACGTCAAGCTGTCGGCCGATCTGTGGTCGATGTCCGCGGCTGCCGACGGCATCCTGGATTTCACCGTGCCGGCCGCGACCATCGCCAATGTCGCCATCGCGGCCGAGCGCGGCCTTGTTCACGTCATCGGCACCACCGGCCTGTCGCAATCCGACGATGCGGTGATCCGCAGCGTCACCAACCGCGCCATCGTGGTGAAGTCGGGCAATATGAGCCTCGGCGTCAATCTGCTTGCCGCGCTGGTCAAGCGCGTCGCGCAGTCACTCGACCAGAGCTTTGACATCGAAATTCTCGAGATGCACCACAAGTCCAAGATCGATGCGCCGTCGGGCACCGCCTTGATGCTCGGCGAAGCCGCCGCCGCAGGACGCAAGATCGCGCTGGAGCAGCATTCGGCGCGCGGCCGCGACGGCCTGACCGGCGCACGGCGCGCCGGCGATATCGGCTTTGCCTCGCTGCGCGGCGGCACCGCGGCCGGCGATCACAGCGTGATCTTTGCCGGCCCGTCGGAGCGCATCACGCTCTCGCATCATGCCGAGGACCGCGCGCTGTTCGCGCAGGGGGCGCTGAAGGCGGCGCTGTGGGCGCACGGCAAGAAGCCCGGCATGTATTCGATGACCGACGTTCTCGGGTTGAGCGACTGAGACCGCGCGACGAAATCAAATCCAGCCAAGCGAAAACGGAATCTGAAATGAGTGATCGTCTTCTTGTGCTCGTTCGTCACGGTCAGAGCGAATGGAATCTGAAGAACCTGTTCACCGGGTGGAAGGATCCCGATCTCACCGAGCAGGGCATCGCCGAAGCCAAGGACGCCGGCCGCAAGCTGAAGGCGCAGGGCCTGTCGTTCGACGTCGCCTTTACGTCAGACCTGACGCGCGCGCAGCACACGCTGAAGCTGATGCTGGAGCAGATCGGCCAGACCGGGTTGCCGACCACGAGGAATCTGGCGCTCAATGAGCGCGACTACGGCGATCTCTCGGGCCTCAACAAGGACGACGCCCGCAAGAAGTGGGGCGAGGACCAGGTCCTGGTCTGGCGCCGCTCCTACGACGTGCCGCCGCCCGGCGGCGAGAGCCTCAAGGATACGCTGGCGCGCACGCTGCCCTATTACGTGCAGGAGATCCTCCCCGGCGTGCTGCGCGGCCAGCGCACGCTGATCGCCGCCCACGGCAATTCGCTGCGCGCGTTGATCATGGTGCTGGAGAAGCTTTCGCCGGAGCAGATCCTCAAACGCGAACTCGCAACCGGCGCGCCGGTGGTCTATCGGCTCAACGCCGATTCCACCGTTGCGTCCAAGGTCGATCTCGCGGCTTAAAAACGTTTAATCCGTCATCCTGAGGTGCGAGCGGAGCGAGCCTCGAAGGATGCACGGCCACCAGCGGGGCCGTCGACCCTTCGAGACGCGCTTCGCGCTCCTCAGGGTGACGGTGAGAGACCGGTTTTGCTTAGTGCAATCCCACCTGGCCGGCTTCCCAGCCCAGCATCGCCTGCTTGCGGGTGATGCCCCAGTGATAGCCGGTCAGCGCACCGCTCTTGCCGAGTGCGCGATGGCAGGGCACCACGAACGACACCGGATTGCGGCCAACCGCGGCGCCGACGGCGCGCGAGGCCTTCGGGTTGCTGATCTTGCTGGCGATGTCGGAATAGCTTACGGCGCGGCCCATCGGGACCTTGAGCAGCGTTTCCCACACCCGCACCTCGAAGTCGGTGCCGATCAGCACGACGCGCAGCGGCTGGTCCGCCCGCCACAGCCGTGTATCGAACACGCGCTGCGCCAGTGCGGTGGTGCCGTCGGTGTCCTCGACAAAGGTCGCGTTCGGCCAGCGGCGCTTCATGTCGGCAAACGCGGTCTGCTCGTCGCCGGGGTCGGCGAAGGCAAGCCCCGCGAGCCCGCGGTCGGTTGCGATCACGATCGCGGTGCCGAACGGCGAGGGGTGGAAGCCGAAGCGCAGCGTCATGCCGCCGCCGCCGGTCTTCCATTCGCCGGGAGACATCGCCTCATGGGTGACGAACAGATCGTGCAACCGTCCCGGTCCCGAGAGACCTGAGTCGAGTGCGGCGTCGAGCACGCTGGCGGAATCGCGCAGCAGGTTCTTGGCGTGGTCCAGCGTCAAAGCCTGCATGAAGGCCTTCGGCGTCAACCCGGCCCAGCGGCGGAACAGATGGTGCAGTTCATCCGGCGTCACGGCGGCGGCATCGGCCATCGCTTCGATGGTCGGCTGCGCGCGCCAGTGCTCCGAGATGAACGCGATGGCGCGCCGTACCGAGTCATAGTCGCGCAGCGCGGCGCTCTGGTGGAAGCCCGGCTTGGCCAGGCGCTGGTCGTGTATGGCGAGTGTCATCATGGTGTCTGATTTAGGAGCCATGGCGCGTCCAAACCACCCGATTTCCGACAAGCATGATCCGGAAAAGTGGGGACCGGTTTTCCGGCAAGATCATGCTTAAAATAAGTATGATCAAGCGATGGGATTGTAAGTCGGGCCGCGTTTCGCGGTGTTCAGTGCGGCCGCCAAGGCTTTGGAAAAGCTGGCCTTTTCGTCCGGACCCAGGAAACTGCCGACGCTGACCCGGCGGCCCCGGGACACCAGATAAAGCCGCTCGATGCCGAACTCCTCGTGCGAGATCTGCTCGAACCGCACCCAGAGCGGGTTGAGCACCCATTCCGCCACATGGCCGCGGTGACTGGTCCGGCGCACCCGCAGTTCCGACGGCGTGACGGTGATCTCTTCGCTCGCCTTGGCGGAGCGGAAATTGACCTTGAACGCCCAGTAGATCACCAGCACGTCGAGGCCGAAGAAACCGAAGATCGGCCAGGCGCCGAGCCACCAGAACACCGCGCCGGCGATGAAGCTGACCAGTGTGACGAACGACATCAGCACGATGAAGCCGGTGCGATTCAGCGAGCGGTGCGGCGTCAGCAGCGCCGAGAACAGTTTCGGCTCCGTGTCGGGCGCATCGACGTCGAGGCCATTGGCCCTGGGGTCTTCGCCCGGATCAAAGTCGTTGCCTGCGGTCATGACGTGTCAGTATATCCCGTTCATGGCCAAAATCATCCGCTCTCAACGCGCCAGCACCTCAAGCGTTCGGTCCGCGCCGAAGAAGAAAGCCGCGAAAGCGGCAAAGCCGCTGCCCAAAAGCGTGGCAAAGAAGGCTGCCAAGAAAACCGCAAAGCCGAAGCCGTGGACGGCGGAGGAAGTCTACGAGGCCTTCGACCGGTTCCGCAAAGCCAATCCCGAGCCGAAGGGCGAGCTCGAGCATCTCAATCCCTACACGCTGCTGGTCGCGGTGGTGTTGTCGGCACAGGCAACCGATGCCGGCGTCAACAAGGCGACGCGGGCGCTGTTTGCGATCGCCGACACGCCGGAGAAGATGCTTGAGCTCGGCGAAGACAAGGTGCGCGACTACATCAAGACCATCGGGCTCTATCGCAACAAAGCCAGGAACGTCATCGCGCTGTCGGAGAAGCTGATCGCCGAATTCGGTGGTGAGGTGCCGCGCACCCGTGCCGAAATCGAATCATTGCCCGGCGCGGGCCGCAAGACTGCGAATGTCGTGCTCAACATGGCGTTCGGCGAACACACGATGGCGGTCGACACCCATGTGTTCCGCGTCGCCAACCGCACCGGTCTCGCGCCCGGCAAGACGCCGCTCGAGGTCGAGCTGGGACTGGAGAAGGTCATCCCGACCGAGTTCATGCTGCACGCCCATCACTGGCTGATCCTGCACGGCCGCTACACCTGCCTCGCGCGCGGTCCGCGTTGCGACGTATGCCTGATCAATGATCTTTGCCGGTGGCCGGAGAAGACCGTCTGAGCCATGATCGTCATGTGATAAGTGACGCGCCCGGCATTCGGCGCGCGTGATTGAGGGGAGTGTGGTGTGGCAGAGCAGGTTCAAGACGGTCCGTCACAAGTCAGCAAGACCGCGCCAGCAGCAGTGACAACACCAGCCAGGCCGCAGCCTGCGGCGAGCGGCTTCTGGAGCCGTTTTACCATCCCGCTGTTCGCGGTGCTGGCCGCGCTTGTATTCGTCGCGGTGGCGACCACGCATTGGGACGCCTGGGTCGGCAGCGCCACCATCCAGACCACCAATGATGCCTATGTGCGCGCCGAGTTGACCCAGCTCAGTAGCCGCGTGTCCGGCGAAGTGCTCACGGTCGCCGTCTCCGATTTCCAGCGCGTCAAGGCCGGCGACCTCCTGGTGCAGATCGATCCTGCCGACTATCAGGCGCAGGTCGCGCAGGCTGAGGCGGGTGTGGTCGGCGCGCAGGCCGCGCTCGATAACCTCAACAACCAGGTCGAGCTGCAATACGCGACCATCGCGCAAGCCGAGGCCTCGCGGTTGTCTGCGGAGGCGCAGCAGACCCTGGCACGCCAGGAGCAAGAGCGTCAGCAATCGCTGTCGCAAACCGACGCCGGCACGCGGCAGCGGCTCGAGCAGGCCACCGCATCCTATGCCAAGTCGGATGCCGACGTGCAGGCCAGCCGCGCGGTGATCGCCGCGCAGCGCCATCAGCTCGAGGTCCTGCAAGGCACCAAGAAGCAGCGTGCCGCCGACCTCGACGCCGCCAGGGCGCTGCTGGCATCGGCCAAGCTCAAGCTTGGATATACCAGGATCGCCGCACCGTTCGACGGCGTCACCGGCGAGCGCCAGGTGCAGCCGGGTGATTATGTCAACATCGGCACCAATCTGATCAATGTCGTGCCGCTGCCGAACGTCTATGTGATCGCCAACTACAAGGAAACCCAGCTGACCAACGTCAGACCGGGCCAGCCGGTCGAGGTGACCGTCGATACGTTCTCCGGCCAGACGCTGCGCGGCGTCGTCGAGCGCATCGCGCCGGCGAGTGGATCGCAATTCGCGCTGCTGCCGCCCGACAACGCCACCGGCAATTTCACCAAGGTGGTGCAGCGCATCCCGGTGCGCATCCAGTTCGACAAGGGCCAGCCGCTGCTCGATCGCCTGCTGCCCGGCATGTCGGTGGTCACGCGGATCAACACCGGCGAGGCGGTCGCCAATGGCGGAAAGTGACGAGCGCGAGCGCGGCCCGGTCTCGCGCGGCGATGTCGCGCGCTATCCGCTGTTTGCCGTTATCGCCGTGCTGCTCGGCGCGTTCCTGGCGAATTTCGACAGCCGCCTGACCTCGGTCGGCCTGCCCGACCTGCGGGGCGCGTTCTCGCTCACCTTCGACGAGGGCGCCTGGCTCTCGACCGCTGCGATCGGCTCGCAGATCTTCATCGCGCCCGCGGTGGCCTGGCTCGCCACCGCGTTCGGCCTGCGGCGCGTGCTCGGAATTCCGAGCCTGGTCTATGCCGTGGTTTCGCTGACCATCCCGTTCGTGCACGACTACACGACGCTGATCGCGCTCAGCATCGCCCACGGCATGCTGCTCGGCACCTTCGTGCCGGCGACGCTGATGATCATCCTGCGCAACCTGCCGATCCGCTGGTGGCTGCCGGCGATCGCGATGTATTCGATCCGCGTCGGCTTCGCGCTGGATTCGTCGAGCTCCCTGGTCGGCTTCTATGTCGAGCATCTCGGCTGGCCGTGGCTGTACTGGCAGGGCGCGGTGATCGCGCCGCTGATGGGGTTGATGGTGTATCTCGGCACGCCGAATGAGCCGGTCAATCGCGACCTGCTGCACCATGCCGATTGGGGCGGCATGCTGTTGCTCGGCGCCGGCCTGGCGATGGTCTATGCCGGGCTCGATCAGGGCAATCGGCTGGACTGGTTGTCGTCGGGCACCGTGATGGCGCTGCTGATCGGCGGCGGGCTTTTGATCATCGCCTTCATGATCAACGAGACGGTCGCGCGCCGGCCGTGGGCGCATTTCAACGTGCTGTTCTCGCGCAATATCGGGCTCTCGCTGATCGTCATCCTGCTGTACACGCTGACCAGCCTGTCGAACTCGTCGCTGGTGCCGAATTTCCTCGGCACCATCGGCGCGCTGCGGCCGGAGCAGTCGGGCGTGCTGCTGTTCACCTACGGCGCGCTGCCGATGTTCGTGCTGGTGCCGATCTCGATTGTCCTGTTGCGTCACCTCGATCCGCGCATCGTCGTGGTGCTCGGATTCTCGGCATTCGCAGCGGCCAATCTCTGGGGCACGCAGCTGAGCCATGTCTGGGCGCGCGAGGACTTCGTCGGCATCGTCCTGCTCACGTCGGTCGGGCAGGCGTTCACGCTGCTGCCGATCATCATCATGGCGCTGTCCAATTCCGATCCGTCGCGGGCGACGGCGTTCGCGGCCTATATCCAGATCATGCGGCTCGGCGGCGCCGAGATCGGCATCGCCCTGATGGGGACCTGGCTGCGCGTTCGCGAGCAGATCCATTCGAACTATCTCGGACAGCACGTCCAGAGCGGCGATGTCGACGTCGTGAACCTGCTGAAGCGGTTGGCGGGTGAATTTTCCGGCCACGGCATCGGGGCGGCGACGGGACGCGCCATCGGCACGCTCGCGGCGCTGGTGCAGCGCGAGGCCAACACGCTCGCCTACATTGACGGCTTCTGGCTTTGTTTCTGGATCGCGATCCTGGCGCTGTTCCTGGTCGCCCTGATCACGCGCGCGCCGCAGGGTCCGCTGTCGCCGGTGCCGCTTGGCTTCGTGAAGAACGTGCTGCGCAGGTTGGGCGCCGCCGCTTCCTGACTTGCGAACGGCGCGGATATCGCCGGGGCTTGCCGCTGCCGGGTCAATTTATAGTGAATGCGGCGCCCCAGCTATCTCGTGGGTGTCTGAAATATTTTGCACGTCGCGTGGTTCCACAAGTGGGGGAACGGGAGCCACGATGATCGAGACCAAGCAGACGGCCGCGCTTGTTTCCATGGCGACGGCGGTTCCACCGCATCTATTCCATCAGGGACAAATCCTGCAGGCCGCGCGCGACCTTCTCGCCGACCGCTATCCGGAGTTCGAGACGCTCTCCAGCCTGTTCGCCAACACCGGCATCCAGCATCGCTACGGCGTGAAGCCGATCGACTGGTATCTCGAACGGCGCGGCTGGCCGGAGCGAACGCAGGCCTTCCTGGAAGGCGCGGAGGCGCTGTTCGTCGATGTCGCCCGCAAGGCGATCGCCCGT
This sequence comes from Bradyrhizobium sp. AUGA SZCCT0105, assembly GCF_018129565.1. NCBI lineage: Bacteria > Pseudomonadati > Pseudomonadota > Alphaproteobacteria > Hyphomicrobiales > Nitrobacteraceae > Bradyrhizobium > Bradyrhizobium sp. AUGA SZCCT0105. The sequence continues at coordinate 116,276 of NZ_JAFCMK010000010.1, forward strand.
GCCGACCTGACCGGCAGCGACATCGATATCGTGGTCACGGTGTGCTCGACGGGCATCGCCACGCCGACGCTGGAGGCGCGCGTCGCGGGCCAACTCGGCCTGCGGACCGATGTGTCGCGCGTGCCGGTGTTCGGCCTCGGCTGCGCGGGCGGCGTGTCGGGCCTGTCGATCGCGGCGCGGCTGGCGCAGGCGCAGCCAGGCGCGAATGTGCTGCTGGTTGCGCTCGAGCTCTGCACGCTCGCGGTTCGCCACGACGAGCTCACCAAGGCGAATATCGTCGCGGCTAGCCTGTTCGGCGACGGCGCCGCTGCGATCGTGCTGCGCGCCGGCGACGGCGGTGCGACGCGGATCGAGGCGGCCGGCGAAAAGCTGTGGCCGGATACGCTCGGCATCATGGGCTGGACGGTCGATCCGGAAGGCTTCGGCGTCGTCTTTCAGCGCACCATTCCGGATTTCGTTCGCGACCATGTCGGACCGGCCGTTGCCGAGATTCTGGCTCGGATGGAGCTGACGGCCGATGACATCGATCGCTTCCTCTGCCATCCCGGCGGCTCCAAGGTCATCGCCGCCTTGGAGCGGGCGCTCGCGCTCGATCAAGGCACGCTCGATCACGAACGCGACGTCATTGCTGCCTGCGGCAACATGTCGGCCCCGACGGTTCTCTTCGTCCTCGAACGCGCCCGTGCCAAGGGCTTGCCGCCGCGCTCGCTGCTCACGGCGCTCGGGCCCGGCTTCACGCTCAGCTGCGTTGCGCTCGGGCACGCGGCATGAGCCTCGCCTCGCTCATCCTTGCGCTGGTCACCTTGCAGCGTCTCGGCGAGCTCGTGCTGTCCCGTCGCAACACGGAGCGGCTGCTGGCGCGAGGCGCGATCGAGGTCGGCGCCGGTCATTACCCGCTCATTGTGCTGGTTCACGCCGGCTGGCTGACAGCGCTGTGGATCTGGGGCCGTAACCAGGATGTCAGCCTGGCCGCGCTCGCGGCCTTTCTCCTGCTGCAAGGCTTGCGGCTGTGGATCCTCGCGGCGCTCGGACCGCGATGGACCACGCGGATCATCGTCTTGCCGGGCGCGCCGCTGGTCGCATCCGGGCCGTACCGACATTTTCCACATCCAAACTATGCCGTCGTCGTCGGTGAAATCGCGCTGCTTCCGCTCGCCCTGCATCTGCCGGTGCTGGCGCTGATTTTCACCTTGCTCAATCTCGCGGTGCTTGCGATCCGGATTCGCACCGAGAGCCGCGCGCTCTCGGTTGCGGACTGGCCGCGCGTCAGCACGCCATGAGCGACCGGGCGGAGCATCGCACCGACAGCCCGTCGGCGGCGACCTGGGCCGGCTTTCTCCTGATGTGCCTCGGCATGTTCATGGCGATCCTCGACATCCAGGTCGTCGCAACCTCGCTGCCGACGATCCAGCGCGCGCTGGCTATCTCGCCTTCAGCGATGAGCTGGATCCAGACCGCCTATCTGATCGCGGAGGTGATCGCGATCCCGTTGACCGGATTGTTCACCCATGCGTTGTCATTGCGATGGCTGTTCGCGATCGCCGTGAGTCTGTTCACCGTCGCCTCGGTCGGCTGCGCCTTCAGTGGCGGATTTGCCGTGCTGCTGGTCTTTCGCGTGCTGCAGGGATTTTCCGGTGGCGTCCTGATCCCAGCGGTGTTCTCCGCCGTGTTCACGCTGTTTCCGGCGCGCCTTCATCCGGTGGCGACCACGATCGGCGGCGTCGTCGCGGTGCTTGCGCCGACCGTTGGACCGGTCGTCGGCGGCTGGATCACGCAGACCTGGTCGTGGCCTTGGCTGTTCCTGATCAACCTGGTTCCGGGAACGATCGCGGCCACGGTCACGCCGTTGCTGCTGCCGAAGGAGGGCGCGAATCTCCGCGCCTTCGCCAGGCTAGACGCATGGTCGCTGGTCCTGCTTTCAGCGGCGCTCGCGAGCCTCATGATCGGTTTGAAGGAAGCGCCGCAGCGCGGCTGGGGCTCGATGCCCTGCCTGAGCCTGCTGATCGGAAGCATGGCCGGGATCACCCTGCTGATCCGGCGCACGCTCCGCGCGGCGCACCCGATCGCGCGATTGACCCTGTTCAGGCGGCGTTCGTTCGCGATCGGTTGCGCCCTGAGCTTCTGCCTCGGCACCGGCCTGTATGGATCGACCTATCTGATGCCGGTGTTCCTCGGCTTCGTCCGCCGCCATGATGCCTTCGAGATCGGCACCATCATGCTGGTCACGGGGGTTGCGCAGCTGATCGCAGCACCTATGGCGGCAATTCTCGAAAGCCGCGTCGGCGCGCTCCTGTTGACTGCTACAGGCTTCGCCTTGTTCGCGCTCGGTCTCGGCTTGAGTGCATTTCAGCCGCGCATCGCGGATTTCGGCGAAATGATCTGGCCGCAGATCATGCGCGGTGTCGCGATCATGTTCTGCTTGCTGCCGCCGACGCGCATTGCGTTGGGCACTCTGCCGGAGGCGGAGGTTGCCGACGCCAGTGGATTGTTCAACCTGATGCGCAATCTGGGGGGCGCGATCGGGATCGCCTTGATCGATACGATCCTCTATGGCCGAAGCCCAATTTATGGTGAGGATTTTCGTGCACGCCTGCTGGCAGGTGATCTCAACGCCGCACAGGCGATCGGCCTCGATCCAATGTTGCTGATCAACCGCCCGCCGGGGCCGCCGGATGACGCCACGGTGGCGTTTATCCGGCCGCTGGTCGAGCGGGCGTCGCTTGCCCTCAGCGTCAACGAGGCATGGGCGATGCTCGCCTGCGTCGCGATCGTCGGGCTTCTGCTGGTGTTATTGGCGCGCGATCGGACGCCGGCATCGGTGCAGGTGCCCCCAGATAGAGCTTAGACGGATCGGACGTTGCTTCGCCGCGCCGGCTCGATCAGCTCGCGGCGCGGGCCTGACAGCCGCTTGTACATGTGCACCATGAAGGCCATCCCGAACAGCGGCGTCGCCAGATTGACGATCGGGATCGAGACGAAGGCGGCGATGAACAGGCCGGCGGTGAACACGGTTGCCGCATTCTCCTTGCGCATCGCCTTGGCATCCTCTGGCGAACGGAAGCGCATCGCGGCGAGCTCGAAATATTCGCGGCCGAGCAGCCAGGCGGTCGCGATGAAGAAGATGATGAAGCCCGCACCCGCGAACAGCACGAACGGCAGCGCGACGAGGTAGACCAGGATCGTCAGCAGCGCCGTCTTGACGCCCTCGATGGTCGCGAGCGTGACCGGCAGCGCTGTGCCGGGATGGTCGGCCGGATAGTGCTCGCGCTCGACATGATCGGCGACGTCGTCGACAAACAGGCTCGCCACCAGTGAGGTGATCGCGGGCATCAGGAAGATGCCGCCGAGCACGACGCCGAGGCCTGCCGAGATCGAGATGACCCAGGACAGCACGTGCAGGGTGGAATGGAAGTTGGGGCCGAGCATGCCTTCGGCCCAGACCTCGCCGGCGTCGGCAAACCAGCTCAGCAGCCGCTGCAATCCGATCGCCAGCACGGTGATCAGCACTAGCGCGAGCCCGATCGAACGCCACAGGATCGTGCGCATCGGCGGCGACAGGATTTGCGAAAGCGCCTTGACGGCGGCGTCGAACATGACTGGGTTACCTCTGCAAAATGACGTGCGAGAGGTAGCCACCCAATATGGCTTCGGCAAGTGCCGCTTGTGTCGCGGTCACAGCGTTTTCGAGCGAAGTCGGCCTTTGATGCGGGGTCGCCGCCGCTTCGCGTCAAGAAACGCTTCAGGCGTCGAGCGGCTTGCCGCGGACGTTGGGTCCCCAGACACCGATCGTGATGATGACGATGACCATCGCGGCGGTGATCAGGCCGAACACCCCGCTGACGCCGGCCTCCTTCAACATGAACGCCACGATGAAGCCGGAGAAGGTCGCGCTGAGCCGGCTCATCGAATAGACGAGGCCTGCCGCGCGCGCCCGGATCGCGGTCGGAAACACCTCGGTCTGGTAGGCGTGATAGGCGTAGGACAGGGTCATGTTCGCGCCGGTCACCAGCACGCCGCTGGCGATCAACAGCGCCGGCTCGGTGAGCTGAGCGAAGGCGAGGCCGAACACCGAGATCGCGGCGGCCGCTCCGCAAATGATCCATTTGCGCTCGAAGCGGTCGGCGAAGGTTGCGGCCAGCAGCGGCGCGAGCGGGTAGGCAAAGGCAATGATGAAGGAATATTGCAGGCTCTTGGTGACGTTGATGCCCTTCTCGACCAGCAGCGCCGGAACCCAGTTGGAGAAGCCGTAGACGCCGAACGCCTGGCACAGATTGAAGATCATGAAGAGCACGACGAGCGAGGCGTAAGGCGGCCGGAACAGGTCGGCATAGCCGGTCTCGACCGCCGCACGTGCCGGCGCCATCGCGGCTTTAACGGCAGGGCGCGGCGTGGCCGTAGGCGACGAAGCCTCGAGCCTCCGCATGATTGTCTCGGCTTCAGCAAGGCGGCCATGGCGGGCCAGCCAGAGCGGGCTTTCCGGCACGTAGAGCCGCAGCACCCAGATGATCATGCTGGCGGCGGCGCCGATCAGCACCACCCAGCGCCAGCCATCGATGCCGTAAGGCGAGAGCGGCACCAGCCACCACGACAGCGCGGCGACGATCGGCACCGCCGAGAGCATCACCGCCTGGTTGATTGCAAAGGCCCGGCCGCGCATCCAGCTCGGCACCAGTTCGGTGATGTAGGCGTCGATGGTGATGACCTCGATGCCGATCCCGATTCCGGCGATGAAGCGCCACAGCAGCACGCCGCCAGGTGTGGTCTGGCACGCCATGATCACCGAAGCTGTGCTGTAGAACAGCAGCGAATAAGTGAAGACGGCCTTGCGCCCGAAGCGATCGGCGAGGAAGCCGAGGCAGAAGGTGCCGATGAACAGGCCGGCGAAGGTCGCCGCGACGAAGGCGCCGATCCCGGAGAAGCCGAAGAAGGCCTGTGTCGTCGTGGTCATCAGCCCGCTGCGGGCGAGGCCCGGCGCGATATAGCCGGTGAAGAACAGATCGTAGATCTCGAAGCAGCCCCCGAGCGAAAGCAGGATCACCAGCCGCCAGACATAGCCGGAAGTCGGCAGCGCCTCGAGGCGCCGCGAGATCTCGTCCCGCCCGCTTGTCGTGTTGGCAAGATCGGCAACCGAGCCGAGTTCGACGGCGCTCATGGTGGTCCTCCCCGAATGGTCCAATGGCCGCCTTTCTTGCGAAGGCGTGCCGGCTAGGCATGTTTGACAGCCGATAACCAGAAATCCAGACGAACATATCGAAGGAATCGTTCGATATTTTCGATAGCGCTGGTTCTGACGCGGTGAAAGCGTGCTTCAGATCAGCAGCGTTGCCTCCCACGCACCGCGCCCGACCTGTTCAGCGATCAGGGAGCGGATCAGCCGGCACATCTCCTCCATGACATAGGTCATCGGCCGGTTGCGCAAGCGGCAGAGATAGAGCGTGCGGCTTAGCCTGGGTTCGATCACTTCGCGTGCGACCAGCAATCGCGCCTTCAATGGCTCGCTGACGAAATGTGTCGTCGCGATCGTGCAGCCGAGACCCGCGGTTAAGGCACCGATCATGCCGCTGGTTGAATTGAGGTGGAGGATTGCATTGGCCTCCAGCCGCTTCAGCGGCACGGGGTCGTCCAGCAGGGCGCGGGCCGACAGCCCGTGCCGCAGCAGGATCAGTGGCAACTGGGCCACCTGCTCGAACGTGATCGGTCCCTTCTTTCCGATCAGCTTTTCGGTGCCGACGCAGAACATCTGCTCCTCCAGCACCGGCTCGGCGATCAGATCCTTCTCCGATGGCGGATTGTAGACCAGCGCGAGGTCGACATCTGAGCTCATCAAATGCAGCAGCGTCGCGCCGGAGAGACTCTCGGTCAGCGACAGCTTCAGGTTGGGATATTTCGCCAGCACGGTCCGCATCAGCGGCACGCCGATCGCCTTCATGCCGGAATTGGCCATGCCGATCGAGATATCGCCGGCAATCGCGCTGCCGCCTTCCTTGATCTCGCGCTCGGCCGCCGCCATCGCGCGCAGGATGATGCGGGCATGCTCGTAGAGCCGCTCGCCCGCCGCGGTCGGCTCCATGCCGCGCGGCTTGCGCTCGAACAGCGGCGTGGCGAATTCGGCCTCGAGATTGGCGATGTGGTGGCTGAGCGCGGATTGCGCGACATTGGCCTGATCCGCCGCCCGCGACAGGTTGCGTTGCTCGTAAACCGCGATGAAATAGCGAAGTTGGCGCGAATCCATTGGGGTTCTGCGTTCTAGAACGACGAATGCACTATTCGACAGATTATATTTTTCAGATAGCGTGCGGAAGCCTAACCTGCGCCGATCAGTCAAAACGAGCGCAACGAGCACGGAGAAACCGATGACCGGGAGCGGACTGCCGCTGGAAGGCGTGAGGGTCGTCGAGATGACCCACATGGTGATGGGGCCGACCTGCGGGATGATCCTGGCGCAACTCGGCGCCGAGGTGATCAAGGTCGAGCCTCCCGCCGGCGACAAGACCCGATCGCTCGGCGGCATGGGCGTGTCGTTCTTCCCGCTGTTCAATCGCGGCAAGCGCAGCGTCGTGCTCGATCTCGCCAACGCCGAGGACCGCGACACGATGCACCGGCTGCTCGCCGGCGCCGACGTGTTCCTGGAGAATTTTCGTGACGGCCAGCTCGACAAGCAGGGACTTGGGCCTGAAGAGCTGCGCGCGAAATATCCGCATCTGATCATCGCCGGCCACAAGGGCTTTCTCTCCGGGCCCTACGATCATCGCCCGGCGCTCGACGAGGTCGTGCAGATGATGTCAGGGCTCGCCGCGATGACCGGCACCCGCGACAAGCCGCAGCGCGTCGGCTCTTCCGCCAACGACATCATGGGCGGCATGTTCGGCGTGATCTCGATCCTGGCCGCGCTCTATCAGAAGCGGGGCGGCAATGGGAATGGCGCCGACATCCGCATCGGCCTGTTCGAGAACTGCCTGTTCCTGGTCGCCCAGCACATGGTCGAGTACGAGATGACCGGGCGGAAGCCGCGCTCGATGCCGGAACGCGAGCACGCCTGGCCGATCTACGACATCTTCGATGCCGCCGGCGGCGACCGCATCTTCATCGGGGTCGTCACCGAAGGTCATTGGCAGAGTTTTTGCCGCGAGTTCGGCTTGCAGGAATTCGCCGACGATCCGACGCTGCGCTCGACCACGGACCGCATCATGGCGCGCGACCGGATCATTCCGCGCGTCGCCGAGGTGATCAAAGGCTGGAACGTCGCCGACCTCTCGGCCAGGCTCGACGCGCTCAACATCTGCTTCTCGCCGATCAACCGGCCGGAGGATCTGCTCAGGGATCCGCACGTGCTGCGGCCTGGCGGGCTCGTCAACACCATCAATGCCGACGGCAAGCCGTTCCGCGTTCCCGCGCTGCCGGTCGAATGGAACGGCAGCAACATCGGCGAAGGCCTGAAAGTGCCGGTGCTTGGCGCCGATACCGATGCGGTGCGTGCCGAACTCGCACAACAGAAGATTTCATCAACCGGAAACGCTGCGTGAGGCTCACATGACCCGCGTCCACGATATCTATCCCAACGACAAGGTAAGCTTGCGCGAAGTCGGCTTGCGCGACGGCCTGCAGCTCGTGAAGACATTCCCGTCGACCGCGGCGAAGCAGCGCTGGGTGCGCGATGAATATGCCGCCGGCGTCAGGCATTTCGAGGTCGGCTCGTTCCTGCCTGCCAAGACCTTTCCGCAATTCGTCGATGTCCGCGATGTCATCGCGACCATCGCCGCGCTGCCCGGCGCGCATGGTGTCGCGCTGGCGCTGAACGAGCGCGGCGTCAACGAGGCGCTGGCCTCCGGTGTCGCCGAGATCGCCTCGGTAGTGTCGGCGACCGAGGAACACAGCCAGGCCAATGCCAACCGCTCGCGCGAGTCCGCGATCGAGAATATCAAGCGTCTCTGCGAGCTGCGCGACGCCAGCGCGCACAAGCCGCTGGTCAATGCCGCGATCTCGATGGGGCTGGGCTGCTCGATCGTGGGTGCGGTCGACCCGAAGGAGGTGCTGCGCCTCACCGAGAAGCTCTATGAGGTCGGCGTCGACATGGTCGCGATTGCCGATACCGTCGGCTATGCCGGACCGAAGCAGGTCGGCGAGCTGACGCGCGGCGCGGTGAAGATCGCAGGCGCGAAGCCCGTCTGCGTCCATCTGCACGACACCCGCGGCATGGGCATCGCCAACGCCTCCGCCGCGCTCGATGAGGGCGCCCGCGTGCTCGACGGGTCGCTCGGCGGCCTCGGCGGCTGCCCGTTCGCGCCGGGCGCGACCGGCAATGTCGTGTTCGAGGACCTCGTGTTCCTGTGCGAGAGCAAGGGATTTCCGACCGGCGTCGATCTCGACCGGCTGGTCGAGGTGCGCGCGATCCTGAAAGCCGAGATGCCGAACGAACAGCTCTATGGCGGCCTCGCCCGCGCCGGCTTGCCGCGCGGCACCAAGGCGAAGGCGGCGTAGCGAGTTCTTAGCGTAGTCGTGTAGCCCGGATGAAGCGAAGCAAAATCCGGGAGGCTTTGTCCGCGAAACCCAAGGCCCCGGATTGCGCTGCGCTCCATCCGGGCTACGCAGCAGCGCAAGCTCAATCATGCCTGTGCCCGTGCCCCCGCTTGCGCGGCTTCTTGTCCGCCGCGGTCGGAATCATCACGACGCGGCCGTAACGAACCCCGCGCTCGGCGATGATGTGATCGGCGAGATGTCGGACCTCGCCGCTCGGGCCCTTCAGCGCGGTCACCTCCATGCAGCTGTCGTCGTCGAGATGGACATGCAGCGTCGCCAGCGACAGGTCGTGATGGCCGTGGAAATTCTGCACCAGCCGCTTCGACAAATCGCGCGCGGCGTGATCGTAAACATAGACCAGTGCCGCGACGCATTGCCCTGACGGCGCGTCCTCCGCGCTCTGTTGCAGGCCGGCGCGCGCGAGATCGCGGATGATCTCGGAGCGGTTCTGATAGCCCCGCGCCTCGGCGGCGGCGTCGATCTCCGCGAGCAGATCATCCTCGATGGTGATGGTGATGCGTTGCATGGACTATCCGTGTTGGCTCGATTGCCTGCTCGATTGGCTGGCGGTATGACATTCATATTGAAACGTCATACCACGCTTGCTAGCGTCGTTTCGCCGGGATTGGTTTAAGCTGGTGCGGTCGTCGCGTGACTGTAGCAGGTATCATGCGGGGGCATGGGCGTTGCGTCGGACTGTATGGCGGATATTTCCCGCTGCCGCATCCATTGCGGCATTCGCGCCGGTCGCCGAGGCACAGACCATCGCAACCGCGCCTGGGCAATTGCCGCCCGTGACGGTGACCTCGCCCGATCGAGCGCCGCCGCGGCGCGCCAAACCGTCCCAGCATCCACGCCATGTCGCCGTCGGCGGTCGCAAGCCCGCGGCACTGCAGCCGAGCCAGCTCAGTTCCGCAAGCAACGGAATCACCGGCGGCTCTGCAACGGTGTCTCCCACCTTGCAGCCGACCGCGGCCAGCGAGCGGCAGATCAGCGGCGACGAGGTGAACGCGCGGCCGGTCTCGCGCGTCGGTGAAGTCCTGGAGGCGGTGCCGGGCCTGATCGTCACCCAGCATTCCGGCGAGGGCAAAGCCAACCAGTATTTTCTGCGCGGCTTCAATCTCGACCACGGCACCGATCTCGCCATCACCGTCGACGGCATGCCGGTCAACATGCCGACCCATGGTCACGGCCAGGGCTATGCCGACATCAACTTCCTGATCCCGGAGCTGATCCAGTCGGTCGACGTTCGCAAGGGCCCCTACTACGCCGACAAGGGCGACTTCGCGTCTGCCGGCGCGGTCGACATCAACTATCTCGACCGGCTTTCGAAGAATACCGTGGAGCTGACCGCCGGCAGCTTCTTCTATCAGCGCGCGATGGCCGCGGGCTCGACGCGCGTGGGTGATGGAACGTTGCTCGCAGCCTTCGAGGCCAACAAATACAACGGCCCGTGGGACGTGCCCGACGACATCCGCAAGCTGAACGGCGTGCTGCGCTACAGCCAGGGCACCGCGACCGACGGCTTCTCGCTGACCGCGATGGCCTATTCCAACGGCTGGAATTCGACCGACCAGGTCGCGCAGCGCGCGATCGATCAGGGCCTGATCGGCCGCTACGGTTCGCTCGATCCGACCGACGGCGGCACCTCCAGCCGCTTCAGCCTGTCCGGCAACTGGGCGCAGTCCAGCAACTACGGGCAGACCAGGCTCAACGCTTATGTGATCCGCTCGTCGTTGCAGCTCTACAACGACTTCACCTATTTTCTCGACGACCCCGTCAATGGCGACCAGTTCAGCCAGATCGACAAGCGCACCGTCTATGGCTTCGACGCCAGCCACGCCGCCGCTGTCCGCATCGCCGGAATCGACACGCGGACCCGGATCGGCGTGCAGACCCGCTACGACGACATCAATGTCGGCCTGTTCAAGACCGCGCAGCGCGAGATCCTGTCCACGGTGCGCAATGACCAGGTGCAGGAGGGCAGTGTCGCGCTGTGGGCCGATAGCACCGCGCGCTGGACCGACTGGCTGCGCACCACGGTCGGCGTCCGCGAGGATTATTTTGCCGGCCACGTACTGAGCGACACGCCGCAGAATTCCGGCAACGCGCAGGCGGCGATGACGAGCCCGAAGGCCGGCATCGTGCTCGGTCCCTGGTCCAAGACCGAGTTCTACGGCAATGCCGGCTTTGGCCTGCATTCCAATGATATCCGCGGCGCGACCATCACCGTCGATCCCAACGACAAGGTGATGCCGCTCGATCGCGTGCCGCTCTTGGTGCGCTCGAAGGGCGCCGAGCTCGGCATCCGCAGCAAGGCGATCGACGGGCTCACTTCGTCGCTCGCGGTGTTCGTGCTCGACTTCGATTCCGAACTGCTGTTCGTCGGCGATGCCGGCACCACCGAGCCGAGCCGGCCGAGCCGGCGCGTCGGCGTCGAGTGGACCAACCAGTATAAACTGCTGCCGTGGATGAGCCTCGATTTCGACCTTGCCTATACCCGCGCCCGCTTCACGGATTATGATCTGGTCGGCAACTTCATTCCCGGCGCACCGGCCTGGGTCGCCAGCGGCGGCGTCACCTTCGGCCGTGACACCGGCTGGTTCGGCAGCCTGCGCGCTCGCTATTTCGGTCCGCGCCCGCTGATCGAGGACGACAGCGTCCGTTCGCTGTCGTCCCTCATCGTCAACGCCCGCGCGGGTTACAAATTCGACAACGGCATGCGACTGCAGCTCGACGTCCTCAATCTCTTCAACGCGCAAACCAACCAGATCGAATATGACTATCTGTCGCGGCTGCCGGGTGAGCCGATCGACGGCGTCGCCGACCGTCATGTGCATCCCGCCGAGCCGCTTGCCGTGCGCCTGACGCTGGCGGCGACGTTCTGATCAGTCGCGCGCGCGGCGGCTCGAGCTGAAATCCTCGACATCGGGCTGCACCGGGGATGTTTCGCGATAGGGCGGTACGATCAGCATCACAACCCGCCGTGTCCGGCCGGCCCTGCCGAGTAGCGTCGCCTGGGCATCAAACTCGGAGCGAAAGACGTCGGTTGCGCGCAAGGTCGTGCGCTCCATCCAGCTCAGGCAGTCCGTCTGGTCGGCGAAGCACAATGCGGCCCAGCCGCGATCAAGCGTGGTCTTGCGCGGCAATCCCCAGGTGTACTGATAGGCGAACGGCCGGGCATAGTGCGGATGGTCCGGACTGTAGAAGGCGGCAGCGAAAGCGAGCGCGTCGTCGCCGCTGACGGCGGCGAGCGGTGTCCCGGCCGCGTCGCGCCATCGCGCGGTGAGCTCGGTCGCGGCGGCGTGATAGAAGTCGCGGCCTTCTTCATAGCCGTAAGCGCTGCGATAGAGGGCATGGATCGGAGCGCCGACGGTGACCGCGAGAATGGCGATCCCGGCCACCATGACGGTCAGGTTGACCGCGTAGAAGCGCTCGATCGGGTAGCTCGTTGCGCACACGATCAGAACCACGAACAGGAAGAGACCCTGTACCGCCCAGAGCGACGGCAGGTCGGTGCCGATCGCGAGCGAGACGGTCACCGGAAACAAGATGGTCCCGATTGTGACCAGCAGCAGCAGACGGAGCCCTGGGTTCATCGCGCGGAAATCGGCCGGCAGCCGCGCCAGCCGCGGGCCGGCAATGAACACCCAGGTCACCGCCGCGATCGCGAGCGCCGCGATCAGGCCCGTGATGAAGTAGGTGACTTCCCATAGCGCGGCGACATGATCGGCGCCGGCATGCGCGAGCGCATAGTCGAACGGCGTTGCGCCTGTGGTGGCGAGCCAGTGCAGATGCGGGCCAAGCACGAGCATGCCGGCCAGCGTCGAGATCCAGGGTGAGGCCGACAGCAGATAGCGGCGGCGATCCGGATGCAGCACGGCTGCGGAGACGAAGCTTGCGACCAGGAAGATCGAATAATACTTGCCGAGCATCGCCAGTGCGCAGGCCGCCCCCGCCGCGATCGCCCAGCCGAGCTGCCTCGGCGCCTCGAACGCGCGCAGGAAGCAGTAGGTTGCCAGCGGCCAGACCGCCAGCAGCACCGTGTTCGCGTTGAAGCGCTGGGCATGGAATTGATAGACCGGCAGCAGCATCAACAGCAGCAGCACGATCGCCCGCTTCTCGCCACGGACAAAGCGGCGAGCGATCAGGTCGACCGCCCATAGCGCCAACGCTGCGTTGACCATCGCCATCAGCTGCAGCGACCAGTCGGTCAGGGGGAAGATCACCGTCCATCCCCGCGTGATCCAGCCCATCAACGGCGGATGCTTGGGGTATCCCCATGCGAGGTGCCGGCCGAGCGTCCAGGTCTCGAGCACGTCCGGATGCAGGCCGGCGCCGAGATAGGCGATGACGAGATACGTGGTCCAGGTTGCAACAAAGAGGACGAGCAGAATCGGGATCGACCACCCGGTTTCGATTCCCTCCAGCCATTTGATCAATGGACGGCGCCAGCGCGCCGGGTCCTTGTCCGACGCGACGGCCATCGCCGAGAAATTGATAAGCGAGAGCACCGTAAAACTACCGAATGAAAGCAGGCGTGAAGCGCGCGCACCCTAGTGATGCGAGCGCGAGAACTCAACGGCGGAGCCGGACGATGAGACGGATTCCAGACCGGGGTTGAGGCGGCCAGCGCTCGACATGTCGAGCCTGACGCCTGCGCCCGTCACACCGGCGCGGTTTCCGCCGCGGTCACTTCCGCAGCCGGAAGCGGCGCCTCTTCGTCAATCGCTTCAGGAACAAGCGGCGGCGACTTGTACTCTGGAAACACACTGAATTCGCCGGCTACCTCCTGGAGCGGCTTCTGCTTGTCGGCCCAGTGCAGGGCCGTGTAGTCGAAACCGTGCACGATGGTGGGTTTGATGACTTCGAAATAGGGCGAGATGTCGAAGTCGCGCGGCATGTAGAGCGACGAATCGCGGATGTGCAGGATCTCGCGACGCGCCTTGCGGCTGGCAGCACGCGTGATCTTCGGCAGGATCGGATAGCGCACGGCGTCGAACGCCTGCGCGATCAGCGCCGAGCAGATGATCTTGGTCGGATCGCCGGAGCCGAACGCGATCATGCGGCGCCGCCAGCGCTGCGGAATCGGCAGCGGAAACAGATAGCGCGCGAGATCGACGATGTTCTTGGTGTCGTAGCCGAAGCCGATGCGGTTGATAGCGTAACGGCACACCGTGGTGCGGTCCTCGAAGGACAGCCCGACCGGCCGGCAAAGGCGGGTGTGATAGGACAGGTATTTCGACAGCGGCGCCGAGGTCACGCCTTCGCCGATATTGGCCTCGATCAGCACATGCTGTTCGCCGTCAGGCTCGAACGCGCCGTCGATCGGTCCAACGAAAAGCGCGGCATGCGACCAGGTCGATTGCGTGAGGTATTTGATAATGCCGGAAATCCGGTTGTTGCCTTCGACCAGCAGCACATCGCCGGGCTGCATGATGCCCCGCAGATGGTCCGGGTCGCTCGGCGTGAACGGCTCGTAACCGGGGACTTCCTTCTGCAGGTACCCCGCGATCCATTTGCCGACGGTATCGAGCATTACGCCCATGAATTCCCCCCAGCGGTTCTACGACCGCTTCCGTTCACTTAATCATGGTCGCAAGCCGTTGCAATTTAGTTCATGCCGTCAGCGGATCAATCATGATTGATTTACCATGATGGTTGCTGCGGTCGGTGAGATGCGGCACAGTTCGCGAAGCGTTCCCATTCTCTGCAAGTCCCCGGAAACCATGCCAGAAGCTATGTCATGACAGTGACCCGCCGCGATTTCCTGTCGGCGTCCGCAGCTCTGGCGCTGGCGCCCGTGCTGGGCGGCCGGGTTGTCGCTGCGCCGCTGCCGCGCGAGGCCGACATCGTGGTGATCGGCGCGGGTGCCGCGGGCATTGCCGCGGCGCGACGGATCGCCGCCGCGAACCGCAAGGTGATCGTGGTGGAGGCGTCCGGCCAGGTCGGCGGGCGCTGCCAGACCGATGCATCGACCTTCGACGTGCCGTTCGACCGCGGTGCGCGCTGGATGCACAATCCCGAAACCAATCCGATGATCCGGCTGGCGCGCTCCGCGGGCCTCGACATCGTCACGGCGCCTGCAGGGCAGAAGATCCGCATCGGCCGGCGCTACGCCCGACCTAGCGAGACCGAGGAGTTTCTGGCGGCACTGGTGCGCGCCAATCGCGCCATCGACGACGCCTCGCGCAAGGCCGATATCGCCTGCGCCGCGGCAATGCCGAAGGATCTCGGCGATTGGGCCGGCACCGCGGAATTCCTGCTCGGGGCCAATTTCAGCGGCAAGGATCTGAAGGACCTTTCGGCCGTCGACAAGGTGCGCGCGCAGGATCGCAACACCGCCATCGCCTGCCGGCAGGGGCTCGGCGCGCTGATCGCGAAACTCGGTGAGCAGCTTCCGCTGGCGCTGTCGACACCCGCGCAACGCATCCTGTGGAGCAATCGCGACGTGATGGTCGAGACGCCTTCCGGCAAGATCACCGCGCGCGCCGCTATCGTCACGGTGTCGAGCAACGTGCTCGCGAGCGGCAATATCAAGTTTGCGCCCGAGATCCCGAAGCGCACGCTCGACGCCGCCGCCAAGCTCGGCCTCGGCAGCTACGATCGCATCGCGTTGCAGATCCCCGGCAATCCGCTCGGGCTGTCGCGCGACGACGTCATCATCGAGCAGAGCAATTCGACCAGGACGGCGCTGCTCTACGGCAATATCGCGGGCTCCTCATTATGCACGATCGACGTCGCCGGCTCGTTCGGCCGCGACCTGTCAGCGCAGGGCGAGAAGGCGATGACTGCTTTCGCGGTGGAATGGCTGACGAAGCTCTACGGCAGCGAGGTCGGCGCTGCCGTGAAGAAGACCAGCGCGACGCGCTGGAACGCACAGCCCTTCATCCTCGGCGCGATGTCGGCGGCAGTCCCCGGCGCGCAATTTTCCCGCAGGATCCTGTCCGAGCCGATCGGCGCGATGTATCTCGCGGGCGAGGCCACGCATGAGACGCTGTGGGGTACGGTCGACGGCGCCTGGGAAAGCGGCGAGCGCGCCGCCGACGCCGCGCTGCGCAGGATCGGCGGGGTGAAGGATACGACGCCGGAGCCCGCAGCGCCCGCCGCAAAACACAAGCGCCGCGCGCCGCGCTCTGCCGGGCCGATGAATTGATGGCTAGGTGAGATCAGGCAGCTTGGTGGAGTGTGGGTAGAGCGCTGCCGCACGACAGGTGTCGTCCCTGCGAACGCAGGACCCATACTCCGCGGCCGCTGTTGTGTGAACGCGACTCGTCGTTCGAGCATCGCGTAAGCATCACCATTCGTGGTTATGGGTCCCTGCGTTCGCAGGGACGACGGCGAGTCTGTGGCGCCACCTGAGTCGCCCATCCCGGTCGCCGTCGGGCAACTCAGTGATTGGGGGCGGCTTTTCTTCCCGTCATTCCGGGGCAGCCCGCAGGGCTGAGCCCGGAATCCATCGGGCCGCAAAGTGGTGGTGAAATGGATTCCGGGCTCGACGCTGCGCGTCGCCCCGGAATGACAGGAACGGACGGCGTGCCCAGCCTCACACCGGCAGCTTCAGCTCCATCAGATCCTTGGCCACCACGATGCGGCCCTTGAAATTCGTCTTCACGTCCCGTGTCCAGTCCTCGTCGGTGACATCAGG
The DNA here is from genome assembly GCF_018129565.1 of Bradyrhizobium sp. AUGA SZCCT0105. Lineage (NCBI taxonomy): Bacteria > Pseudomonadati > Pseudomonadota > Alphaproteobacteria > Hyphomicrobiales > Nitrobacteraceae > Bradyrhizobium > Bradyrhizobium sp. AUGA SZCCT0105. The sequence continues at coordinate 132,441 of NZ_JAFCMK010000010.1, forward strand.
GTCGTCGCCGGGGACGAAATGGCTCAGCACCAGTGTCTTCACGCCGGCGGCCGCTGCAATGCGGCCGACGTCTTCGGTCGAGGTGTGGCTGTCGAGCAGATGCTTCTTCAGTGTCGCGCCGTTCTTGGTCTTTGCCACCAGCCGATCGACCGCGGGAATGTACAGGCATTCGTGGACCAGCACGTCGGCGCCCCTCGCGAACTCGGCAAGCTTCTGATTGTAGGCGGTGTCGCTGGAGAACACGATCGTGCCGTCCGGCGTCTCGAACTTGTAGGCGAAATTGTCGACGATCGGCGGATGCGGCGTGCGGAACGCGGTGACGGTGACGTCAGGCGTCTTCAGCACCACGCCGTCGTCGGTGATGTCCTTCGCGATCAGCAGCTTGCGCGGATCGGGCCGGCCTTCGTCGGCGATCCGGGTCTCGACGTCGAACTTGTTCAGCTCCCAATAGTCCTTGGTCATCGCCTCGATGCCCTTGGGGCCGAACGAGTGGATCGGCGTCGAGAGGCCGGCCGCCCACGCGTTGTAGAACAGATTGCCGTATTCCAGATTGTGATCGGAATGGTGGTGGCTGATGAAGATGTACTTCACGGACGGGATCGGCACGCCGGCGCTGACCAGCTGGCGGCTGACGCCCATGCCGCAATCGATCACGAACGGCGTGTCGTTGACGACGACGAGATTGGCCGGATTGGAGGCGCCGTTGCCGACCCGCGGACCGCCTTTGGTGCCGAGGAACACGATCCGCGTGCGCGGCTTTGCGCCCTGCGCGTGCACGCTCGGGGCTGCGAGCATGGCGGCGCTGCCGAGCGCCAGTTTCAAAGCATTGCGGCGATCGATCATCGGTTCTCTCCCTGATTATTTTCTGGACCCTACCCGCCGCGCAAAATGCCATCAAGCGCCGGCAGGCCGACGATGACGGCTGCTGCGATCAGCGCGTAGCAGATCGCGCGAAACACCTGCTCGCTGGCCTTGCCGAACAGCGACGCGCCGAACCAAACGCCGATGCCGTAGACGGGGCCGACGATCAGCGAGAACTTGATCGACTCGATCGTGATCAATCCGGTGAACCAGTAGCTGACCAGCGAGAAGAAATCCGAGGCGCCGAAGAACAGCACGATGTTGGCGCGCGAGATCACCGACGAGATCGGGCGTCCCAGCCAGTAGGCGACGATCGGCGGGCCGCCGGTCTGCGCGAGGCCGCTGCAGAAGCCGGAGAGGCCGCCGACGCCGATCGAGAGCGCGGCGTGATCCTTGCCGTGATAGCGCCAGCCCGACAGCAGCAGCGCGAGCAGCGCCGCGACGAAGCAGGAAATGATCCAGCGCGTGGTCACGGGCTCGAGCACCGTCAGGAAATAGGTGCCGACGGGAACGCCGACCAGCGCGCCGGCGACCATCACCGCGGTCGCCCTGCGATCGGCATGAGTCCAGGCGTTCGGCAGCAGCGGCGCGGCGGCGACGAAGTCGATGATGAGCAGCAGCGCCGCCACCAGCCGCGGCGCTGCCACGCTGCTCGCCAGCGGCATGAAGATCAGCGCCGAGCCGAAGCCGGAAAAGCCGCGCGCCGTGCCCGACACGAACGCAATCGCGCAGATCGCAAGCGCGATGCTGGTCGAGATGTCGGAGGGGAGGAGGGTGAAGGAGGTCATGGGAGGATAGCGAGATCCAACTAGCTGGCCGGCAAATGGACTCAGACCCGTCATCCTGAGGTGCGAGCGGAGCGAGCCTCGAAGGATGAATCGGCAACAGCTGGGCCGTCGACCCTTCGAAACGGCCGCTGCGCGGCCTCCTCAGGGTGACGGTGCGAGAGCGCGCCCTCTCTACTCCATCACGCCCGCAGCGTGCCGCCGGTCTTCTTCGTCACTTCGGCGACGACCTTGGCGGCGACGGCGTCGATCTCCTGGTCGGTCATCGTCTTCTCGCGCGGCTGGATGGTCACGGCGATTGCGATCGACTTCTTGTCGGGATCGATGCCCTTGCCTTCATAGACGTCGAACACGGTGACGCCGGTGATCAGCTTCTTGTCGACATTCTGCGCCGCGCGGACGATGTCGCCCGCCTTGACGCCGCGATCGACGATGAAGGCAAAGTCGCGCGACACCGGCTGGAATGCCGAGAGCTCCAGCACCGGCTTGGCGCGGGTCGCCTTCTGCTTGCCTTCCGGGATCCGCTCGAGGATCACCTCGAACACGATCATCGGACCGTCGGCGCCGAGCGCCTCGGCCGCACGCGGATGTAGCTCGCCGAAGGTGCCGAGCACGTTCTGCGGGCCGATCTGGATGGTGCCAGAACGTCCCGGATGCAGCCAGGCAGGACCGCCCGGCACGATCTGCAGCGCCTGCATCGGCGCGCCGGCCGCCGCCAGCACGGCGAAGGCGTCGGCCTTGGCATCCATCGCGTCCGCCGCGGCCGAGCCGGTCCAGTGCCGCCCGATGCCCTTCGACGAGGCGTAGCCATGGCGTACACCGGAGGCGGCCACGAGCTGGTCCTCGGGGCGGTCGCCGCGGAACACCTGGCCGACCTCGAACAGTGCGACATCGGGATAGCCGCGATTGATGTTGGCCTGAGCCGCCGCGACGAGGCCGGGCAGCAGGCTCGGCCGCATGTCGGAGAGATCGGCCGCGATCGGGTTGGCGAGCACCAGCTCGCTCTGGCCGCCGCCGAACAGTTTTGCCGCGTCATTGGTGATGAACGACCAGGTCACGGCTTCCACCAGGCCGCGGACGCCGAGCGCGCGCTTGGCGCGGCGGGTGCGTTGCTGCATCGGCGTCAGCACCGGCTTGCGCGGCTCCTCGCCACGCTCGAACGGCGTCATCGGCACCTTGTCGACGCCGACGATGCGCACGATCTCTTCCACAATGTCGGCCTTGCCCTGCACATCGGTGCGCCAGGACGGGATCGCGATCTTCACGACAGGGCCGTTGCCGGCCAGCATGAAGCCGAGCCGGGTGAGGATCAGCTTAACTTCGACCAGCGGCACCTCGATGCCGGCGAGACGCTTGACCTCGCTGAGCGGGAAGTCGACCACGCGATCCTCGCCGAACTGCTTGCCGACCACGACGTTCTCGGACGGCGTGCCGCCGCACAGCTCCAGCACCAGTCTGGTCGCGAGCTCGAGCCCGGGCACCATGAAGGCCGGATCGACGCCGCGCTCGAAGCGGTAGCGCGCATCCGAATTGATGCCGAGCTTGCGGCCGGTCTGCGCGATGTTGATCTCGTTCCACAGCGCCGATTCGATCAGCACGTCAGTCGTGTTGTCGTCGCAGCCCGAGGCCTCGCCGCCCATGATGCCGGCGAGCGACTCGACGCCGTGCTCGTCCGCGATCACGCAGACATTGCTGTCGAGCGTGTAGGTGCGGCCGTCGAGCGCGAGCAGGGTCTCGCCGTCCTTGGCGCGGCGGACGCTGAGGTTGCCCGTCACCTTGCTGGCGTCGAACACGTGCAGCGGACGCGCGCAGTCGTAGGTCATGAAGTTGGTGATGTCGACCAGCGCGTTGATCGGGCGCAGGCCGATCGAGATCAGCCGCTTCTGCAGCCATTCCGGCGACGGACCGTTCTTGACGCCGCGCACCAGCCGCAGCGCGAAGCCTGGACACAGCGCGGCATCTTCCACCTTCACCTGGACGGGGCAGGGGAATTCGCCCTTGATCGGCCTGATGCCGGGATCCTTGAACTTGCCCATGTCGGCGGCGGAGAGATCGCGCGCGATGCCGTGCACGCCGGTGCAGTCCTGCCGGTTCGGCGTCAAATTGATCTCGATGACGGGATCGCCGAGCCCGGCCCAGTCGGCATAGCCCTTGCCGAGCGGCGCGTCGGCCGGCAGCTCCATGATGCCGTCGTGGTCTTCGGAGATCTGCAGTTCGGCGGCCGAGCACAGCATGCCGCGGCTCTCGACGCCGCGGATGGTGCCGACGCCCAGCGTGATGTCTTTGCCCGGGATGTAGGTGCCGGGCGGCGAGAATACGCTGATCAGCCCGGCACGCGCATTCGGCGCACCGCACACCACCTGCACCGGCGCACCGCCGTCGCCGGTGTCGACCATGCAGACGCGCAGCCGGTCGGCATTCGGATGCTGCTCGGCCGAGATCACGCGCGCGATGGTGAACGGCGCGAGCGCCTTCGCCTTGTCCTCGATGTTCTCGACCTCAAGCCCGATCATGGTGAGCTTGTCGGCGAGCTTGTCGAGCGGCTCGTCGGTCTCGAGATGTTCCTTCAGCCAGGAGAGGGTGAACTTCACGGCTGCATGCCTCGGTTCTTGTTGGTGTTGACTAGATTATCTTGGTCGCTCGTTTCGCAATGTTGCGCTCACGCGCGGACATCACGTGCTGAGCCCGCCAGCGATCGTCGGGATGTCGAGCGGCTTGAAGCCGTAGTGGTTGAGCCAGCGGATGTCGTTCTCGAACAGCTGGCGGAGATCGGCGATGCCGTATTTCAGCATCGCGATGCGGTCGATGCCCATGCCCCAGGCAAAACCCTGGTAGATGTCGGGATCGATGCCGCAGGCGCGCAGCACGTTCGGGTGCACCATGCCGCAGCCGAGAATCTCCATCCAGTCCTCGCCCTCGCCGAAGCGGATCTCGCCCTTGTCGCGGCGGCACTGGATGTCGACCTCGAGCGACGGCTCGGTGAACGGGAAGAACGACGGCCGGAACCGCATGTTGATGTGGTCGACCTCGAAGAACGCCTTGCAGAACTCGTGCAGGATCCATTTGAGGTGGCCGAGATGCGAGCCCTTATCGATCACGAGGCCCTCGACCTGGTGGAATTGCGGCGTGTGGGTCGCATCCGAGTCGATGCGATAGGTGCGGCCCGGGCAGATCACGCGGATCGGCGGCTTCTGGCTCAGCATGGTGCGCACCTGCACCGGCGAGGTGTGGGTGCGCAACAGCATGCGCGTGCCGTCCTCCTTCGGATTGAAGAAGAAGGTGTCGTGCATTTCGCGCGCCGGATGGCCGATCGGGAAGTTCAGTTTTGTAAAGTTGTAGTCGTCGGTCTCGATGTCGGGACCTTCGGCGACCGCAAAGCCCATATCGGCGAAGATCGTGGTGAGCTCGTCCCAGACCTGGCTCAGCGGATGGATGCGGCCGGTCTCCGCCGGCGTCTCGCGCAGCGGCAGCGTGACGTCGATGGTCTCGGCGGCGAGGCGCGCATCGAGCGCGGCCGCTTTCAACACGTCGCGCCTGGCAGCGAACGCCTGCGTCACCGCATCCTTGGCAAGGTTGATCCTCGCGCCCTCGGTCTTGCGCTCCTCCGGCGACATTTTTCCAAGGGTCGCAAGGAGCGCCGAGATCGAGCCCTTCTTGCCGAGCGCCGAGACGCGCACCGCCTCGAGGGCGGCCTCGTCAGCGGCCGAGGCGATCTGGTCGAGGATGGAAGTTTCGAGGGTTGCGAGATCGGACACGGTCAATTCCTGCGCTGAGCATGATCCGGCGGGAAGAGCCGGCTTCCGAACCATGCGCCAAAATTCGGCTGGGTTGTCGCCGCCCGAAGGCCGTAACGTCAAGCAAAAAGCCGGTCATTTCGGGCTTGTGGCCGACTGCATTGAACCCCGCGCGGAGGTCGGGCTACCCAAGGGGAGTTCAAGGAGACCCACGCGATGTTGCTGCGATCTTGCCTGGCCGTGCCGGCGGTCCTGTTCATGCTCGGCACGGCGTATGCCGCGACCGAGGAATGTCCCGCCAAATCCACCCAGATGGACGACATCATCGCGGTGCTGGAGAAGGCGCCGAGCTGCAACCGCGCGATGAAGATCTTCGAGGCGTGCGAATACGGCGCCAGCGGAGACGTCCAGTTCGGTGCCGTGGTCGAGAAGAAATGCGAGGCGGACTTCCTGTCCGGCCTCAAGGGCGCGCCGAAGCGGGCGTATCAGCACGAGATGCAGGTCTGCGACCGCAAGTACCGGAATGAATCCGGCACCATGTACATCTCGTTCACGGCGTTCTGCCGGGCGCAGGTCGCCCAGCGCTATTCGCAGAAGGCGCTGAAAGCGGGCTCCAGAGCCCGCTAAGATCAGGCGGCCAGCGCGGCCTTGGCCTTCTCGGCGATCGCCTGGAACGCAACCGGCTCGTGGATCGCGAGATCCGACAACACCTTGCGGTCGACGACGACGCCCGACTTGGACAGGCCGTTGATAAACACGCTGTAGGTCATGCCGAACGGACGGACCGCGGCATTGATGCGCTGGATCCAGAGCGCGCGGAAGGTGCGCTTCTTGCGCTTGCGGTCGCGGAAGGCGTACTGGCCGGCCTTTTCGACGGCCTGCTTGGCGGTGCGGATCGTGTTCTTGCGACGGCCGTAATAGCCCTTGGCGGCCTTGAAAACTTTCTTGTGCTTGGCGTGAGAGGTCACACCGCGTTTGACGCGAGACATGACGGAAATCCTTGAGATCTAGAAGAAGTGACGGGGCGCCGCGCCAGGCGCGGCCGGGTTCAAGCAGATGAGCGCGATCAGGCGTTCGGCAAGAAGTACTTCTTGACGTTGTCGCCGTCGGTCTTGAACAGCACGCGGGTGCCGCGGAGCTGACGGATCTGCTTCTTCGTCCGCTTGATCATGCCGTGGCGCTTGCCGCGCTGGGCGTGCATGACTTTGCCAGTGGCAGTCACCTTGAAGCGCTTTTTAGCGCCCGACTTGGTCTTCAACTTGGGCATTTAGCTCTCCTGTCGCCCAACACGAATATCGCCCAAAGAGGCGTTCGGCCGGCTAAAATGCTCGTTAGAGCGTTGAAAGTGCTATGGTTTTTTCCGAATTGAAAGAACCTGCACTGAACGTCGCCACGGCAGCCCTTGATCAGCCGGGCGGCGAAGGCCCGGCTTATGACAGAGGATCGGCGGTTTTGCAACGTTTCAGGTAGCCAAACTACGGAACCGTAGCCCGGATGGAGCGGAGCGAAATCCGGGGCGGGTCGAGCCGCGGACGCACCGTCCCGGATTACGCTGGCGCTCCATCCGGGCTACGGGAGCCCCTATCCGGGCTACGAAAAGAAACGGCCCGCCAGAGGGTCTGACGGGCTGCTCCATTTTCAGCAAAGCGACGAATTCGAATTAGCGCGGCGCCAGCACCATCACGACCTGGCGGCCTTCGAACCTCGCGTCCTGCTCGACCTTGGCGAACTCGGCAACGTCGGCCTTCACCTTGTCCAAGAGCTTGGTGCCGATCTCCTGGTGCGCCATCTCACGACCGCGGTAGCGCAAGGTGATCTTGACCTTGTCGCCTTCCTCGAAGAAGCGCTGCATCGCGCGCATCTTCACGTCATAGTCGTGATCGTCGATCATCGGGCGGAGCTTGATCTCCTTGATCTCGACGACCTTCTGCTTCTTGCGAGCTTCGGCGGCCTTCTTCTGCGCGGAATATTTGTACTTGCCGTAGTCCATGATCTTGCAGACCGGGGGACTGACGTTCGGCGAAATCTCGACGAGATCCATGCCGGCTTCCATGGCCATCTTGATGGCCACCATGGTTTCGACGGTGCCCTGGTTGACACCATCTGAATCAATCAGCTGGATCTGCGCGTTGCGAATCTCATCATTGGTGCGCGGCCCGTCTTTTGCGACTGTGGGCGGGGCTCTATTGGGACGGCGAATGGGTAACTCTCCAAAGTTGTGAAAGGGAAGGCGGATATTTTGAAGCAAGACGCTGCGACGGGCAAGCGAACTCGCTCTTTTACGCGGCAAAACCGTCAATTGCGAGGCATTTTAGCCACGCCCGGCACATATAGCGGGCGCGCCTGCTCTGCAAGGCGGGCCTGCTGCCGTTGACCGCTGCCGCGCGACGATTGAAAAGCAGGTCTCTGACACGCGAGTGACCAAACCATGAGCCAAACTGCCACATCCGAGCAGGAACCCGCCTTCATCGAGGTCGGCGAGGGCCTTGGGGCGCGTCGGATCGCGGTGCGCGCCCGTCCAGGCGGCGGCGCAAGTGGCGCGCCCGGCAGCACAAGTGGTGCGCCGGGGTTGTTCTGGCTCGGCGGCTTCAAATCCGACATGACCGGCACCAAGGCGATCGCGCTCGATGAATGGGCGGCCCAGCATGGCCGCAGCTCGGTCAGGTTCGACTATTCCGGCCACGGCGAATCCGGCGGCGAGTTCGCCGACGGCACGATCGGCCGCTGGCTCGAGGAGAGCGTCGCGGTGTTCTCGCAGTTCTGCCGCGGGCCGCAGGTCGTGATCGGGTCCTCGATGGGCGGCTGGATGGCACTGCTGTTGGCGCGCGAGATCGCCAGACGTGGCAATGCGGGCGGCGGCGGCAAAGCCCAGCTCGCCGGCCTCGTGCTGATCGCGCCGGCGCCCGACTTCACCGAGGAATTGATGTGGAAGGGTTTCTCGCCGGAGATCCGCGCCGAGATTGAGACCAAGGGCGTCTGGCTCAGGCCGTCCGAATATGGCGACGGCTCGCCCTATCCGATCACCCGCAATCTGATCGAGGAGGGCCGCAACCACCTCTTGCTCGGAAGCAAGATCGACGTCGGCTGCCCGGTGCGCATCCTGCAGGGCGCGCAGGATCCTGACGTGCCGTGGAAGCACGCCTTCGCGCTGGTGCATCGATTGCCGGCCGAGGACGTGGTGCTGACCATGATCCAGGACGGCGATCACCGGCTGTCGCGCCCGCAGGACATCGCGCGGATCATCGCCGCAGTGGCGGAGATTTAGCCACGCCGCCGCCCTTCGAGGGCCGCTGAAGAAGCGGCCACCTTCAGCGACAACGGCTTCGCCGTTGCGCGGGGGTGACGGCTACGGATAGGGACGTCATCCTGAGGTGCGAGCCTTGCAGCGCACTTGCGCTGCTGGGCGAGCCTCGAAGGATGGCCACACGCACCGGGGAGAAACGCAATGGATACAACAAGCATGCTGCGCGCGTTCTGCGACGCGGTCGAACAGCGCAACGGCAAGGCCTTCGCGAGCCTCTTCACCGAGGACGGCGTCTACCACGACGTGTTCTACGGTGCGTTCGAGGGCCACGCCAAAATCGCCGAGATGATCGACGACTGGTTCTACCGGACCGCGACCGATTTCCGCTGGGTGATGCACGACCCCGTCACTGACGGCAAAACGCTCTACGCGCGCTACACGTTCAGCTACCGCTCGACCTTGCCGGAAGCCAAGGGGGCGCGTGCGATGTTCGAGGGTGTCGCGATCATGCGGCTGCGCGATGGCAAGATCACGGAGTACCACGAGGTCGCCAACACCGCGCCCGCCTTCGTCGACCTGAACTTCGCGCCGGAACGGATCGCCAAGATCGTCGGCAAGCAGGGCGCCGCGCTGCGGGCCCGGCCGGAGATGAAGCGGCATTTGGATTGATCGAAGCCGCAATTTCTCTGTCGTCATTCCGGGGCGCGCGAAGCGCGAGCCCGGAATCCATCGGGCCGCATGCCCTGGCCGAGAAATGGATTCCGGGTTCATCGCTGCGCGATGCCCCGGAATGACGATCAGGGCGGCGGCGGATTGGTCATCGGCTTGCGCTGGGCGAGCGCCGCGACGGTGGAGGTGCCGATCGGGCCCTGCTCGTCATAGAGCCAGCATTCGCCGATCGCGATGCCGTCGGTGGCGTGATGGTTGACGACTTCGAAGCCGATCCAGTTGCTCACCGGCAAACGGTGCAGATAGATCGTGACGTCGCTGTTGATGTAGCCGAGGCCCTGGTCGCCGGCATTGGCGAAGGGACTGGCGAAATCCGCGCCGGTCGCGACATGGACGAACGGCGTCATCCTCACGCCCGCGACGAGCTCGCGGACTTCGCTCATCCAGAGCCTGCGCTCGCCGAGCGAGCCCATGTGGCCTGCGATCGGCCGCGTTTCCCATTTGCCGTTCATGCCGAGCCTCGGATCGGCCGGCTTCGGAATCTCCGCGGGCGCCGGCACGTTCCAGTTCGGCGGCGACCACACATTGCCGGGCGCATTTTCCGTCCTGCGCAACAACTGGCAGGAGGCGCGCGCCATGCTGGTGCCGCCGGAGACAAACTCGGCCTCGATCACCTTGATGCGGAGCCCATCGCGCACGAGCTTCGTCGTCACCTCGACCGGCGTCGTGATGTTGGGCAACCGGAACATGTCGACGGTGAGCCGTGCCGGGACGAAATCGTCGGAGCCGTGACGCTCCTCGATGACGAAGCCGAGCAGGCCGATTACGACGCGGCCGTGCATCGATTCCGGGCTCCACGGACCGTTGGCAACTGACGTCGGCATGAAGCCGTCGCCATCTCTGGTGAAGAAGGGCTGGTTTGTCATGGTCTGCGACCATGACGGGAACGGCGCGACGAAATCAAGAGGCGGCTGCCGCACGCCACTCCTGCTGCACGCTGATGTCAGGCTCGCCGCCGGCGCGTGACGCCAGCGCTGCGAACGCGTCGCGGGCGATCAGTTGCGACAGCGCCCACACCGCCGCGCCGCGCACCAGCGGGCTTGCATCGTCGAGCAGGCGCCGCGCCTCGCCGGCAAGGCTTGCGTCGCCGGAGTTGCCGATCGCGATCAGCACATTGCGGATGAAGCGGTCGCGGCCGATGCGCTTGACCGGCGATTTCGTGAACAGCGCGCGAAACGCGGCATCGTCGAGCCGCGCGAGATCGGCGAGCGCGGGCGCGCGCAACGTGTCGCGTGCGGCGAGCTTCTGCTCGCGGCCCGCCATCGCGAACTTGTTCCACGGACACACCGCGAGGCAATCGTCGCAGCCATAGATGCGGTTGCCGATGGCCTTGCGGAATTCGTGCGGGATCGGACCCTTGTTCTCGATCGTCAGATACGAGATGCAGCGCCGCGCATCGAGCTTGTAGGCGGAAGGAAACGCCGCGGTCGGGCAGATGTCCTGGCAGGCGCGGCAACTGCCGCAATGATCGGCTTCGCCCTCATCGCGCGGCAGCTCGGTCGCGGAATAGATCGCGCCGAGAAACAGCCACGAGCCGAATTCGCGCGACACCAGATTGGTGTGCTTGCCCTGCCAGCCGATGCCGGCGGCTTGTGCGAGCGGCTTCTCCATGACCGCGGCGGTGTCGACGAACACCTTCACTTCGTCGCCGGTCGCAGCAGCGAGCCAGCGCGCCAGAATTTTCAGCCGCTTCTTGATCACGTCGTGATAGTCGTCGCCCTGTGCATAGACCGAGATCGCGCCATGCGACCGGCGCGCGAGAATTTCGAGCGGATCATCGTCGGGCCCGTAATTGACGCCGAGCATGATGATCGAGCGCACGCCGCTCCACAGCACGCGTGGGTCCGTGCGCCGCTCCGGATTGGCCGCAAGCCAGTCCATCTCGCCATGGCGGCCGGAGCCGAGGAATTCCAAAAAATATTGTCCGGCCTCGCGCGTCGCATCAGGATCGGTGAAGCCGATGGCATCGAAGCCGAGTGCGCGCGCCTCGCGCTGAAGGGCGGCCTTGAGATCGGACGGAGAGAGCCGGACCGCCTGGTTCAGAAGTCGAGGTCCACATAGGTGCGCGACGCCGGCACCCCCGCCAGCCACTCGCTGAGCAGCGGACGGAACGACGGGCGGGATTTCACCCGCGCGTACCACGCCTTTGCCGCGTCGTCCTCGCTCCATGGCACGTCGCCCAGATAGTCGATCGCCGAGAGATGCGCCGCGGCGGCGAGATCCGCGTAGGTGAGGCGGTCACCGGCGAGATAGTTCCGCGTCTTCGCCAGCCAGCCGATATAGCTCAGATGATAGCGCACATTGACCTTGGCGGCGCGCATGATGTCGGGCGCCGGCGGACCGCCGCCATTGTCCTCGCTCATGAAGCGCTTGTAGATCCGCTCGGTCACCAGCGGATTGGAGGCTTCCTCGAAGAACTTCTCGTTGAACCACGCCATCAGCCGGCGCACCTCGACGCGCTCGGCCGTCGAGGTCGGCAGCAGCCGCCGCTCGCCGGCATCGAGGCCGTGCGTCTCGTCGACATATTCGGCGATCACAGGCGCCCCCGGAATCGGCGGAAAACCCTCGGCGATCAGAACCGGCGTGTTTGCCGCCGGATTGAGCGCCAGGAACGCCTCGCGCCGCTCCCAGACCCGTTCCTCCACCAGGCGCAGATCGAGGCCATACTCGCCGAGCACGAGGCGAATGAAGCGCGAATGCGGACAGAACGGATGGTGATACAGCGTATACATGAAGCCCTTGGTAGTGTCGTGGCGCTTAAGAAACCATCAACCTGTGTGACCTGACCTGTGAATTGGCCGGACCAGTTCCGCTCGTCTCTATGTCGCGTCGGCACGCAAACCGGTAGCCACCCCCGCCGATGGTGCGGGTCACAAAAACGCTATAGCCCAGCAAATCGGCCGGGTAACCCATTGTTTGACGATTCTTTGCGATTGCGGCCTATGTGCGAATAAGCGAGAAGAATTCGGTTTTCCACACAGGGCAGATCAGATCATGATGACGGATATGCTGCGGGCGGTGATTCTCGGCATCGTCGAGGGCGTCACCGAGTTCCTGCCGGTTTCTTCGACAGGCCACCTGCTGCTCGCGGAACGCTTCTTCAATCTCGGCGAAGGCAATTTCTGGAAGAGCTTCGCGATCCTGATTCAGCTCGGTGCGATCCTCGCGATCCTCGTACTCTACTTCACCAGATTGTGGCGCGTCGCGCTCGGCATGTTCTCCAATCCCGACGACCGTCGCTTCGTGATCGGCGTGCTGGTGGCGTTCCTGCCCGCCGTCGTGATCGGCCTGATCGCCGGCAAATACATCAAGGAATTCCTGTTCAATCCGTGGGTGGTCTGCTTCACGCTGATCGTCGGCGGCGCCGTCCTGCTCTGGGTCGATCAGCTCGATCTCAAGGTGTACGAGGACGACGCGACCCGGTTCCCGCTGTTGATGTATTTCTGGATCGGTGTCGCGCAGTGCATGGCGATGATCCCCGGCGTGTCGCGCTCCGGCGCCAGCATCGTGGCTGCGATGCTGCTCGGCGCCGACAAGCGCTCGGCAGCGGAGTTCTCGTTCTTCCTCGCGATCCCGACCATGGTCGGCGCGTTCGCCTATGATTTCTACAAGAACCGCGCCGACTTCTCGTCGGACAATCTCAGCGTCATCGCGGTCGGCTTCGTGGTCTCCTTCATCGTTGCAATGGTCGTGGTGAAGACGTTCCTCAACTACGTCACCCGCCACGGCTTCACGTTCTTCGCCTGGTGGCGCGTGATCGTCGGCACGCTCGGCCTGATCGCGCTGGCGATGGGACGGTAAAGGCGCGCTCCGCTGTCGTCCCTGCGAAAGCAGGGACCCATAACCACTGCTATTTCAGTCGCGAAGAGCTGTGGCCCCAGCGCTCTACACCCGCAGCATTTGTGGTTATGGGTCCCGGCTCGCGCGGAGCCTGTCATCGGGCGCGCGTTCGCGCGACCCGTTGGCTTGGCCGGGACGACGAATGAGAGCGCCTACGCGCTCTTCTTCTGGAACTGCCCCGTCGCGCGGAAGCGCCAGAGATATTGCGGGGCGATCGCTTCCATCGAATCGGGCGTGATGCCGAGACCCGCGAAAGTGAGACCGGCGGCCTTGGCGGCGTCGGATACCACATTGTCCGAGCGCAGCATCGCGACCTGATCCGGGGTCAGCGTGAACGGCCCCGGCGCGAATTGCAGGACATACGACTGCAGCTTGGCGAGGCCGAACGGCAGCGGCGCCAGCATGCGGTCGCGCTGGGTGATCTGAAGGATGATCTGCATCACCTCGCGCATGGTCAGCACTTCCGGGCCGCCGAGCTCGTAGGTCCCGCTCGGCTTCGCCTTGCCGTCCACGGCATCGGCCACGGCGTCCGCGACGTCGGCGACATAGGCCGGCTGCACCTTGTTGATGCCGCCGCCGACCAGCGGCAGCACCGGCGACATCCGCGCCAGCGCCGCAAAGCGGTTGGTGAACTGATCCTCGGGCCCGAACAGCAGCGACGGCCGCATGATGGTGGCCTGCGGCAGGGCCGCCTGCACCGCCTGCTCGCCTTCCGCCTTGGCGCGGTAATAGCCCGACAGCGAATCCCTATCGGCCCCGATCGCCGAGACGTGGACCATCCGCCCGCCCACGGCGGCTGCCGCCTTGGCGATGGTCTCGGCGCCCTTCACCTGCACGGCGTCAAAGCTCTGCCCGCCGCCCTCGGCCAGGATGCCGACCAAATTGATGGCGATATGCGAATCACGCATCGCCGCCTCGACCGAGGCCGGGTAGCGCACATTGGCCTGGACGGCATGAATCTGCCCGACGCGGCCGAGCGGCTGCAGATGGCCGGCCAGTTCAGGCCGCCGCACCGCGACTCGCACGCGGTATTCGCGCTTGCAGAGCGCCCGGACCACGTTCCGTCCCAGAAAACCCGATCCGCCGAATACCGTGACGAGCGTTTCCAGGTTCGATGCCATGAGGTCCATTCCTGCCGGATTCGAGAGCGATTGGGCGTGTTTAGAGCCTCTCGCGATACGCCATCAGCCCAATCCTGTACAGGCTATTTGAATTTCCAATCGCGAATTTGACAAGCGCGTAACCGATCCTTACTAAGCCGCTCCACATGCCCAGGTGGCGGAATTGGTAGACGCGCTGGCTTCAGGTGCCAGTGGCTTAACGGCCGTGAAGGTTCGAGTCCTTTCCTGGGCACCACCCCCTTTTTAAGCGATTGAAATCGCTCAGCATCCGGAGGGTGGGTGCGGCGAAGCCGTGACCCGCCGGGGGGCGCGGCGCGACAGCGATCATTCGCTTCGTTCTGTGCGCCGAATCCCCGATTTGGAGTGACTGGTTTCCCGCCTGGCGTTGAGGAAAATCAGACTATGCCTCGATCAGGGGCAGGCACACCGTGAAGCCTTTCCCGTTGGGCTTCGAGCCACACCAAGCGTTTCATTGCCGACTTCTTTAGCGAGGCAGAAAGCTCAAGGTGCAATGCCCGAAATTCGGCGCGGCTGATCCAGCTATTCAGTTCGCGCAAGCTGAGTTCGGCCGCATCGGCCTCAGTTTGCGGTGATCGCGACCGTTTGCGCATTTTCCAGCGTCAGGCGAGACGGACGTGATCTCGTTCGATCCAAACGGAGTGCATGTAGCTTGGCTCCTGGACGACCTCGCCGACTTCGAGCTCGACCAGGCGTCCCTTGAGATCGACAATCGGAAAATGACGGCCGAGGCACCTCATGAATAGTACCCGCGTTTCGATGTCTTCCGGCAGCGCCTCCGGAACTGCCACGACTTCAACCCTATCCCCAATCTTCATTCCAGCGACCGCCCCTCACACCACCCGCCGCCCCGCACGCCGCGCGATCGGCCGCTGCACGAAATACATCGCGATCATCGAGATCATCGAGCTCGCCACGACGACATAGCCGATCCGGTCGAAATGCAGCAGCGAGCCGTCCGCATTCTCGGCGACGATCGCGGCTGCAGCCACCGAGCCCAACCCGCCCGACAGCTGCTGCACCGACGCGCTGATCGCGCTGAACGAGCCGCGCTGGCTGGCGTCGGGGATCGCCGACATCAGCGTCTGCGACGGGATCATGCGCGAGAAGATGCCGACGAACATCAGCACATTGACGATGATCGCGGTCAGCAGCGAGACGTGGCCGAGATGGGTGTAGATCAGCACCATGATGGCCGACACCACGCAGCCGAAGATGAAGGTCGGATATTTGCCGAACGCATCGCTGGCGCGGCCGACCAGCGGTCCCATCAGGATGCTGAACAGGCCGGAGACCAGGTAGATCGTCGGCAGATGGACGATGTCGATGCCGAGATTGTGCACGGTGAAGGCGCTGCCGAACGGCATCAGCATGAAGCCGCCGGTCGCCAGCAGCGTCGTCACCAGGAAGGCCAGCGTGTAGCGCGGCTGCGCGACGGTTGCGATCAAATGCTGGAACGGGTTGCTGTCGTGCTGCAGCTTGAGATGCCCGTCGACCGGCTCCATCACCAGCGCGATGGTGGCGATTGCCGCGATCGACAGGCCGACGATGGCCACGAAGCAGACGTGCCAGTTCCAGTGATTGGCGAGGAATAGTCCGGCGGGCACGCCGAGCACCTGGCTCGCGGCGAACGCAGTCTGGATGAAGCCCATCACGCGGCCGCGCAGATGCAGCGGAAACAGGTCGGTGACGATGGCGAGCACGACGGAGCCGATCACGCCGCCGAACAGGCCGGTGACGATGCGGCCGAGCAGCAGGACGTGGAAATTCTGCGCCAGTGCGCACAGCACGGTGCCGAAGGTGAAGCCGACATAGAAGAACAGCAACAGCCGCTTGCGGTCGAAGCGATCGGCAAAGCCGGCGGCGAGGATGCCGGAAATGCCCGCCGCGAACGCGTAGGCCGAGACCGCGACGCCGAACTGCCCTGCCGTGATGTTGAGCGACGGCATCAGGATGGCGCCGAGCGGCGACATGATGATGAAGTCGAGGATCAGGGTGAATTGCGTGAAGGCAAGCAGCGCGATCAGGAAGGCTTGATAGCGCGAAAAGCCGCGTTCCTGCGGCTCGTCGATCGGCGCGGCGATGGTCTGTTCCGACATAAGGCTCATTTCATTGCGAAGCGGGTCCGGGCCGGCAACAGATAGGGTGGGTACGGCCGGATTTCATGGGGCGCGCCGGCAACAGTTCCATCGAAATTGAACGCGTAGCGACAATGACTTGGCCGCGCACCCCACGTTGAGTGCTGCGAGAAATATGGGGGCTGCGGCGCACCCGGCCCGCACGGCAATTGTTTCTGGTTGTGTCGAGCGATAACTGCAACGGGTGAGTGCTGTACTTCACAACCTCGAAAGCGTACGCACGTCAAGGATGTGAATCGTGATGATACAGCTCATGGTTCCGCCTGTGGCGATCGCGCAACAGATCGCTGCAAATCGTCTCAAGCTTGAACGGAGCAGATCAGCCGACGCTGAGAGCGGGGCAGGGGGTCACAGGTGGCGTGAGGCCGGGGGTCGGGTTCGCGCCGAGGTTGGAGTAAGGGCATGGTTTCATCGCGGCTCGCGGCGATCCTGTCGTGCACTTTGGGTGGCGGCTATCTTCTATCGGTATCGCAGGCGTTTGCCGCCTGCGATAGTCTTGCGCCGGCGAGCGGTCAGACGGTGACCTGCTCGACCGCAGCGCCGAATCCCTCGCCCGCTGGCGTGCAGGCCGCAGCCGGCAGCTCGAACGTCACCGTGAACGTGCTGCAGGGCGCCGGCATCACGCCGGGCGCCGGTGCGACCGCGATCGGCCTTGTCTCCCGCAGCACCGCCACCAACAACGGCACGCTGACCATCAGCGGCGGCGGCACCGGAATCTTCGGCAGCGGCGACGGCAATGTCTTCACCAATGCTACGTCGGGCGTGATCACGACCACCGGCGCCGGCAGCAATGCCATCGCTGCCAGCAGCAATGGCAACACGCTGATCAACAACGGCACGATCACGACCCAGAACGGCACCTCGCGCGGGCTTGCCATCACCGGTCTCACACAGCACAACAACAATACGCTGATCAATACCGGGACCATCACCACCCAGGGCCCGCAGTCGCACGGCCTCTATGTGCAGACCGGCGACAGCAACACCTTCACCAATAGCGGCACCATCACCACGGCCGGCGCCGGTGCGCGTGCGATCTTCTCCGCCGGACAATTCATGACCATCACCAACACCGGCACGCTGCTGACGACCGGCGGCGATGCCGGCGGCACCGCCAACAACACCGTCTTCATGCAAGGCAATGCCGCCGTCCTGCGCAACAGCGGCACTATCGAGGCGCGTGGCGTCAACGCCGACGGCGTGTTCTCCAACACGGCCGGTTCGTCGTTCACCGCCCGAATCGAGAACCTCGCCGGCGGCAAGATCATCAGCCAGAACGGGCCCGCGATCCGCACGCTCAACGGCGCCACCACCATCGTCAATGCCGGCCTGATCGCCGGCAACAGCGGCACGGCGCTCGCGGGCGGCGGCGGCGCGGTGACGATGATCCTGCAAACCGGCTCGCAGATATCAGGCCTTGCCGATGGCGGCGGCGGCAACAACCAGGTGCGGCTGCAAGGCAGCGGCACGGCCGATAATGCGTTCGCGCGATTCCAGACGCTGACGATGGAAGGCAGTGACTGGACCTGGGCCGGCACCGGCACCTTCGCCAACACCTTCATCAACAGCGGTTCGCTGACGCTGCAGACCTCGCTGACCGGCAATGTGTCGATTGCGGCGGGCACCAGCCTGCTGGCCGGTAACGGCGCGAACCCGTCGATCACGTCGTTTCCGGGCGGGCCGCCGATCACCGTCACCAACGCCGGCGTCATCAATCTCACCAACGGCGGCGCCACCGCAGCGAACAGCCTGACGATCGCGGGCAACTATGTCGGCGCTGGCGGCGGGCTCTATCTGCGCACCGTGCTCGGCGGCGACGGTTCGCCGTCGGATCGCCTCGTCATCTCCGGCGGCAATGCGTCGGGCTCGACCGCGGTGACCGTCACCAATGCCGGCGGCGCGGGCGCGCTGACCACCGCTGATGGCATCATGGTGGTGCAAGCTGTCAACGGCGGCAGCACGGCCGCCGGCGCATTCGGCCTCTCCAACGCCGTCGTGGCCGGTGCGCACGAATATCTGCTGTTTCGCGGCGGCGTCTCCGCCGGCAGCGCCGACAATTGGTATCTGCGCTCGCAGCTGTTGCCCGGCACATCGTCGCCGGCGCCGCCGGCTGCACCCGCACCAACGCCGCCGGCATCGCCCAATGTGGTGCCGCCGCCCGCGATGCTGCCCGCCGAGGATCTGTCGTCGCTGACGCCGCCGCCGGCAGGCGCCGCGCCGGTCGAGCTCTACCGCGAGGAAGTCGCGGTCTATTCGGCATTGCCGCAGGTCGCGCAGAAGCTCGGGCTCGCAACGC
The DNA here is from genome assembly GCF_018129565.1 of Bradyrhizobium sp. AUGA SZCCT0105. Lineage (NCBI taxonomy): Bacteria > Pseudomonadati > Pseudomonadota > Alphaproteobacteria > Hyphomicrobiales > Nitrobacteraceae > Bradyrhizobium > Bradyrhizobium sp. AUGA SZCCT0105. The sequence goes on from NZ_JAFCMK010000010.1 coordinate 151,207, forward strand.
TCGGCACCTTCCATCAGCGCCAGGGCGATCAGGCCATGCTGACCATTGGCGGCGAACAGCCGGCGGCGTGGGCGCGCGCGTACGGTTCGCACAGCGCGCAGAGCTGGGCCGGCACGGTCAGTCCGTCCTTCGACGGCACCATGGCCGGCGTACAAGTCGGGGTCGACATCCTGCGCTTTGAGCCCGCGCCCGGGCATCATGATCGCGCGGGCTTGTTCTACGCGTATGGCTGGGCCAGCGGCACCATCAACGGCTTCGCGCTCGGCATGAACAACGTCCGCACCGGCACGCTCTCGATCGATAGCCAGAATGTCGGCGGCTACTGGACCCATATCGGCCCCTCAGGCTGGTACGTCGACGCCGTGCTGATGGGCAGCTTCTACGGTGCAAGCCCGCAGTCGGATCGTCAGGTCGGCGCGCTTGTGTCGGGCACTGGCGTCGCCGCGTCGCTGGAGGCCGGCGTGCCGCTACAGCTCAACCGCTTTCTCGCGATCGAGCCGCAGGCGCAACTGATCTGGCAGCGCCAGTCGTTCGACAGCTTCAACGACATCTTCTCCAGCGTCGCGCCCGGCAGCGCCGATACGCTGACCGGCCGGCTCGGCGTGCGCGTTCCCGCGACCTTCAGCGTCGGCACCGCCGAACTGCGCCCCTATCTCGAGGCCAATCTCTGGCACACGGCCGCGAACGACCGCAGCATCGCCTTTGCGACCACCGACCTGATCGGCGTGCAAAGCCGCGGCACCGCCGTCGAGATTGGCGCCGGCGTTATCGCGCAGCTCAATCGCACGATCAGCGCCTATGCGAGCGCGGGTTACACGACGTCGGTGGACAGCACCCGCCGTGACGACATCACCGGCCGGTTCGGGCTGCGCGTCAGCTGGCAATAATGGCGCGCCTGCGTGAGCGCTGTGGACTGCCCAAGCCATTGTCTCCGCTGCACAATGGCGCTAAACCCTGAACCATCTGTGCGTGCACGATGAGGTTCGCGTTGCCGGCGCTCCGCCCTTGATGGGCTTTGACGCCGAGACGCAAGCCAAAGGCTTGGACAACGAGGCTTGATGCACGCTCGCCTGTCGGGGAATTGAACGATAGCTTGTCCCGAGAGCGATTCGACGAGGTTTTTGACAGCATGACCATCCGCCTGCATCGCGGCGACCTGCCAGATCTGTCCCGCTACACCGATTCCGTGGCAATCGACACCGAGACCATGGGACTGCATCCGCACCGTGACCGGCTCTGCGTGGTGCAGATGTCGAACGGTGACGGCACCGCCGACGTGATCCAGATTCCGAAGGGGCACACCGACTCGCCGAACCTGAAGGCGCTGCTCGCGAATCCTGCGATCACCAAGATCTTCCATTTCGCGCGGTTCGACGTCGCGGTGCTCTACAACACGTTCGGCGTGATGCCGGCGCCGGTCTATTGCACCAAGATCGCCTCGCGCCTGTCGCGCACCTATACCGATCGTCATGGCCTGAAGGATCTGGTGCGCGAAGTGCTGAACGTCGAATTGTCGAAGCAGCAGCAGTCGAGCGACTGGGGTGCGCAAAGCCTCAGCGAGGCCCAGCTCGCCTATGCCGCGTCCGACGTGCTGCATTTGCATGCGCTGCGCGACAAGTTGAATGTCATGCTGGCGCGCGAGGGACGGACCGATCTCGCGAAGGCTTGCTTCGATTTCCTGCCGACGCGCGCCAGGCTCGATCTCGACGGCTGGGAGGCCGAGGACATCTTCGCCCATTCCTGATTTCGCCCGTTCATGATGGGCGCCGAATTCGTCGCCGCAGGGCCGGTTCCGCCCCGTTTCGGCCAAACTGTTCACGCGTGGTCCGCCTTGAAGTCGGCTTGGGGGGCGCGACGCGAGGTCCGGGCTGCATATTCGGGCGGCTCCGGCTAGAATAGGGGCAATTCCGCGCCTCTGGAGCTCAGGTGAACTCGGTTCAGAATCCAGCCCAGCATCCCGGCTATGTCACGGGCCTCGAGGCGCGCTTTGCCGCCGCCGCGCGGCACAGCCGCATGGTGCGGATCCTGCGCATCGCGGTGCCTGCGGTGGTCGGGCTGTCGATGGCCTCGATCGTCTTCGTCTCGGTCTACAATCCATTCCGCGAGATGATCCCCAAGCTGCCGGTCGAGATGGATAACCTCGTCGTGTCCGGCACCAAGATCACGATGGAATCGCCGCATATCGCCGGCTTCTCGGCCGACGGCCGGCCCTATGAAATGTGGGCCAAGGCGGCGATCCAGGACGTCACCGATCCCGATCATGTCGAGCTGAAGACGATCCGCGCCAAGGTGGCGCAGCAGGATCAGTCGACGGTGACGATGGATGCGCGCACCGGCTTCTTCGACAACAAGAAGCAGCTGCTCGACCTGCGCCAGGATATCTTCCTGCAGTCGTCCACCGGTTATGAGGCCAAGCTGACGCAGGCCTTTGTCGACATCAACAAGGGCAACGTGTCGTCGGACGAGCATGTCGACGTCAAGCTGCTCGAAGGCACGCTGACCGCCGACCGCCTCAGGATCTACAACAGCGGCGAGCTCGTGCGGTTCGAAGGCAATGTCGTGATGAATCTGGACAAGCTCGGCGACAACAATCCGAGCCCGCCCGCCGAGCCCGCGCCACTTCCGCCGCCACCGAAGCCGCGCAAGTCCGCCAACCCGAAATGAATTTGATGATGAGACGTTTTCCGCACGGCGTCGCAATTGCGGCCTTTCTGCTCACGCTGTTCGCAGCCGGCGCTGCGTCCGCGCAGGGCTCGATGAGTGGCGTTCCCAACGCCATGCAGGGCTTTTCGCAGAACCGCGACCAGCCGATCCAGATCGAGGCTGCCTCGCTCGAAATGCGCGACAAGAAGAAAGAGGCGACCTTCGCCGGCAATGTGAAGGTCGTGCAGGGCGACACCACCATGACCTCGAAGGTGCTGGTGGTGTTCTACGAGGACAAGTCGACGCCGGCGCCGGCGCCGACCACGGGCAGCACCAAGGCTGCCGCCACGTCAAAGGGCGCGCCGATCCAATCGGCGACCCCGGGACCCGGCGGCGCGTCCTCGATCAAGCGGCTGGAGGCGAAGGGCAATGTCGTCGTCACCCAGAAGGATCAGGTCGTCACCGGCGAGACCGCGATCTTCGACACCAAGACCAACCTGATCACCATGCTCGGCGGTGGCGGCGGCCAGGTGGTGCTGACCCAGTGCCAGAACGTGCTGCGCGGCGACCGCCTGCTGGTCGACATGACCACCGGTGTCTCGCGGGTGGAATCCGACAGCGGCAAGGTGCAGGGCCTGTTCATCCAGTCGCAGGGCGGACAGAACGGCAAGGGCGGCTGCGGCACGCCGGCGGCCCCCGGCGCGGCCCCTGCAGCCCCGTCGCCGCTTCAACTGCTTCCGGGCAGCAAGTCGAAATAGGCCTCCCAAAGTAAGCTTCACGTAAGGTGAAGTAGAATCAATAAGTTAGATAATATTTTGCGGCCGCGAGGTTGAAGCGCGCGGGGCGAGACTGTATCTACTCCAGCGGCCCGGCCGGACGATGTGCCTTTGAGGGGGAGTTATGTTGGCCGGGACAGGGGCATCCATTCATTCAAGGCGCGGGTGATCGCGCTTTGCCGTGTTGTTTGAGCATGATCTCCGCGCAGACGCGTCCGCTTTTGTCGCGAAGGAATGTCGGTATCCAGTTTTCCGGCTCATGCTGGCGCCTTGGCGTGCGAATCGATCGGTCCGCAGGCAAGGTCGCGGGATCACCGTGAAAGGCTGAAGCGAAGCGGGGATGGTGGATTTTCTCGGCATGTTCCGGCGGCGCCCTGCGAAACGCAGTTCCGGATTTGCGCGCGCGCATAACGATATCACGGCGCTCGGCGACCAGTTCGGCGAGATGCTGACGTCACCGGTGCGCGACGCGCCGCCGATGGCGCGCGCCGCTCCGGTTCCCGCCGTCGAGCTGCCGCGATCCCAGCCCGCAGCCGCACCCGCCCCGGCGCGGGCGAGGCCGGCCAGGCACAACGCCGCTTCTGCGCCGCAGCTCATCAAGCGGCCGGGCTATCTGGCTGTGCATAGCGTGGAAAAGAGTTTTGGCAGCCGCCAGGTCGTGCGCGGCGTCAGCATCTATGTGCGCCGCGGCGAGGCGGTCGGCCTGCTCGGGCCGAACGGCGCCGGCAAGACCACCGTGTTCTACATGATCACCGGCCTGATCAAGGCCGATCGCGGCGCGATCGAGCTCGACGGCCACGACGTCACCAAGCTGCCGATGTATCAGCGCGCGCGGCTCGGCATCGGCTATCTGCCGCAGGAAGCCTCGATCTTCCGCGGCCTGACGGTCGAGCAGAACATCCGCGCGGTGCTCGAGGTCGTCGAGCCCTCGAAGAAGAAGCGCGAGCACGAGCTGGATTCGCTGCTCGACGAGTTCAACATCACGCGGCTGCGCAAGAGCCCGTCGATCGCGCTGTCCGGCGGCGAGCGCCGCCGCGTCGAGATCGCGCGCGCGCTGGCGACGCGCCCGAACTACATGCTGCTCGACGAGCCGTTCGCCGGCATCGACCCGATCGCGGTCGGCGACATCCAGGACCTCGTCCGCCATCTCACCAACCGCGGCATCGGCGTGCTCATCACCGACCACAACGTCCGCGAGACGCTCGGCCTGACCGACCGCGCCTATATCGTCTATGCCGGTGAGATCTTGACTGAGGGAAGCCCGGAGGAGATCGTTAATGATCCGGATGTACGCCGGCTTTACCTTGGCGAGGAATTCCGCCTCTAGCCCAAATTTTGCATCCGTCAAGCCGTGTACATCCCAAGCGGACTAAGATAAGCAAGAATCGAGCCAATTTTTGGGATCGATCTTGCCTCCATGGCGCTAACGCAAAGACTAGAGTTCCGCCAGTCGCAGTCGCTGGTGATGACGCCGCAGCTGATGCAGGCGATCAAGCTGCTGCAACTGTCGAACCTGGATCTGTCGGCCTTTGTCGAGGAAGAGCTGGAGCGCAACCCGCTGCTCGAGCGGGCCGCCGACGGGCCGGAACCGCCGGTGGCGGGCGAGCCGGCGATGGAGCGGCCGGACTACGGCGATTCCGACGGTTCCTCAAGCTACGGAGACGAGGGCGAGGCGTCCGACATGGCCGCGAGCTCAGGCGGCGAAACCGCCTTTGAGCCCGGCCAGGAGGAATGGCTGAACCGCGACCTCGGCACCCGCGCCGAGATCGAGCAGACGCTCGATACCGGGCTCGACAACGTGTTCTCCGAAGAGCCGGCCGAAGCCGCCGCGCGCGCCGCGCAGGACGCAGCCCCGTCGGTCTACACCGAATGGGGCGGTGGCGCCTCCAGCGACGACGAATACAATCTCGAAGCCTTCGTGGCCGCCGAGCTGACGCTCGCCGACCACCTCGCCGAACAGCTCGCGGTGGCGTTCTCGGCGCCCGCGCAGCGCATGATCGGGCAGTATCTGATCGACCTGGTCGACGACGCCGGCTACCTGCCGGCCGATCTCGGCCGGGCCGCCGAGCGCCTCGGAGCGTCGCAGCAGGCGGTCGACGAGGTCGTCGCGGTGCTCCAGAAGTTCGATCCGCCGGGCGTCTGCGCGCGAAATCTGAGCGAGTGCCTGGCGATCCAGCTGCGCGAGCTCGATCGCTACGATCCGGCGATGCAGGCGCTGGTCGAGCATCTCGATCTGCTCGCCAAGCGCGACATCGCGGCCTTGCGAAAGCTGTGCGGCGTCGACGACGAAGACATCACCGACATGATCGCGGAGATCCGCCGGCTCGATCCGAAGCCGGGGCTGAAGTTCGGCACGGCGCGGACGCAGACCATGGTGCCCGACGTCTATGTGCGTCCGGGTCCCGACGGCGGCTGGCATGTCGAGCTCAACAGCGACACTCTGCCGCGCGTCCTGGTCAACCAGACCTATTACTCTGAGCTGTCGAAGACGATCCGCAAGGACGGTGACAAGTCGTATTTCACCGACTGCCTGCAGAACGCGACCTGGCTGGTCCGCGCGCTCGATCAGCGCGCCCGCACCATCCTGAAGGTCGCAACCGAAATCGTCCGCCAGCAGGACGGATTCTTCACCTATGGCGTCGCGCACTTGCGGCCGCTCAATCTGAAGGCGGTGGCGGATGCGATCCAGATGCATGAATCGACGGTGTCGCGCGTCACCGCCAACAAATACATGGCGACCAATCGCGGCAGTTTTGAATTGAAGTATTTTTTCACCGCGTCGATCGCCTCCGCCGACGGCGGCGAGGCGCATTCGGCCGAAGCGGTGCGTCACCACATCAAGCAGTTGATCGACGGCGAGGCGCCGTCGGCGATCCTGTCCGACGACACGATCGTGGAACGTTTGCGCGCTTCAGGCATTGATATCGCCCGCCGCACCGTCGCGAAGTACCGCGAGGCGATGCGGATACCATCCTCGGTGCAGCGCCGCCGTGACAAACAGAGCATGCTCGGTAATGCCCTTTCGGCTCCTGCCTCCTCGCCCGACCGCTCGCGCGATACAGCCCCCGTTTAGGTTACTTCTTGAGTACGACCCCGTCCGAGTACGGGCAGGATCATGCCCTCGTTGCGTTCGCGTCAAATCGCGATAGTCTCAATCTTTCCTGGCGACGCGTCGTCCAGCAAGGGAGGTGACCGGAAGCCCAGCAAACATCATGCTCCTGCAAGAGTGATCGAGGCATCCAGCAATTGAGGCATCAAATGACCCTTCGAATCTCGGGAAAGAGCATCAGCATCGGCGAGGCGCTTCGCGCGCGCGTCAGCGAGCGCACCGACGAGGTCCTGCGAAAGTATTTTGATGGCAACTATTCCGGTCACATCACGCTGAGCAAGGATGGCTTCGGCTTCCGAACTGACTGCTCGCTGCATCTGGATTCCGGCATCATGCTGGAAGCCGAATCCAACGCCGCCGATGCCTATGCCAGCGCCGATGCCGCGCTCCTGATGATCGAGAAGCGCCTGCGCCGCTACAAGAGCCGGCTCAAGGACCGCTCGGCCCGCAAGACCTACACCGCGAACGCTGCGTTTGCCGAATTGAACGGCGTCGGGCTCGACGCGCCGAGCTACGTCATCGAGGCGCCCGAGAACGAGGACGAGGTCACCGAATACAGCCCGGTGATCATTGCCGAGGCAACCACCGCGCTGAAGCGGCTGTCGGTCAGCGAAGCCGTCATGGAGCTCGATCTGACCGGCGCCTCCTGCCTGGTATTCCAGCATGGCGGCAGTGGCCGGTTGAACATCATATACCGCCGTACGGACGGCAATGTCGGCTGGGTCGATCCGCCGGCGGTGAGCCCCTGAGGATAGTTGGCCCATGGCATTGACGTCCGAAGCCAGCCCTGCTTATGGTCGCCGCCTCCAGGAATAAGGGGGCGGAACAGGGTTCGCAGGTGTTGGCACCGCCGATACGTTGGAGTAGAAGCCCTGCCAGCTGGACCCGGGCTAAGCCCGCATCCCACCTCAACTTCTTGACGCCGCCGCTGTAAAGCCTATTTCGCAACCTGACGGTTCATTCACCTCGGAACGTCCCAATGCCGATTACCGATTTGGTCGCACCCGAGGCGATTCTCCCGGCTTTGAAAGTCATCAGCAAGAAGCAGGCGCTGCAGGAACTCGCCGCGCGCGCTTCGGCTTTGACCGGGCAGAACGAACGCGCGGTGTTCGAAGTGCTGCTGCAGCGCGAGAAGCTCGGCACCACGGCCGTCGGCTATGGCGTCGCCATTCCGCACGGCAAGCTGCCCAAGCTGGAAAAGCTGTTCGGCTTCTTCGCTCGCCTCGAGCGCCCGATCGATTTCGAGGCGATGGATGGCCAGCCGGTCGATCTGATCTTCCTGCTGCTGGCACCGGAAGGTGCCGGCGCCGATCACCTCAAGGCGCTGGCGCGCATCGCCCGCCTGCTGCGCGACCAGGACGTCGCCAAGAAGCTGCGTGCCTCGCGCGACGCGCAGGCGATCTACTCGGTGCTCGCGCTGCCGCCGGCGAGCGCGGCGTAGTCACTCGGCGCGCGATTATCATCTGAGCAGTTGTCGGCTGTTGCGCGCTTGCGCATCGGCAACATGCGTCGCAATCAGGTCCGTAGCCCGGATGAAGCGAAGCGCAATCCGGGAATCTCGCCGTCGGTACGGATCCCGGATTTCGCTGCGCTCCATCCGGGTTACGAAGCGTTCGCAAGTCTCTCAACAGATCGTCGGCAGCAGACGGCGGACTTCGTCGAGCAGATCGGGGATCGCCTTCTCGTCGCTGGCGAGGTGCCTGAGCAGCGCGCTCTGGAACAGGCCGTCGAATAGCGCGTAGAGCGCAGCCGGAGACGATGCCGGCTTCCTGTTGCCCAACTCTGCGTAGCGCGTGGCGATGCGCCAGATCATCGCCTCCAGGCTCTTGTCGATCTCGAGCACGTCCTTGCGAAACGCGGGCTCGAACATCGCCTGCGAGCGCAGATCGTACCAGAGCCGGTGCATGCGGGCTTCGTCCTGCAACGTCGCCGCGAGCTTGGCGAGGAAGCCTTCGGTCAATTCGTCGCGGCTTCGTGCCGTCGTCACCACCTCGTCGTAGCGCGTGACGCATTTCGCCTTGTAGTGACGGACGCAGCAGCAGATCAGATCGAGCTTGTCGCTGAAGTAGTAGTGAAACACGCCGTGCGTGAAGGCGGAGTTCTGCGCGATCTCGCGCAGGCTGGTGCGCGCGAAGCCGAGTTCGCCGAGCGTTTCCAGCGCGGCCTCCGCAAGCTCGACGCGTCGTGCGTTGAACTTCTCGTCGCGCAGCGTCTCGGCCGCCACCGCCACGCGTTGAGCCGCTCCTGTCGCTTGCCGCGCCATCTCGTGCCTTTCCTGTCTCTTCCCTGCAGCAACTTATACCGCGCGAACCGCAGCGCGCTCCATCTCTTCACAATCATCCTCTTTGACACTTGTCAAATTCAGGCTTGACAAGTGTCAAGTTCCTGGACGAGGGTTGGCCCAATAATTTGGACAACCGTCAAGACGGCTGACCTAACGACATCAGGAGGAAATGCACTGCCGGGCGCGCCATCGCTGCGCCCTGCTGACGCCGGCCGTGACCACCAATGCGCTCAGAATGCGCAAGGCCGCCGGGCGTGCTGTCGATCGCCAAAGCACCGATCAATCACAAGCAAAGGGAGGACTACGTCATGAGTGCGAAGAGCCTTGAAGGCAGGAAAGCCCTGGTCACCGGCGGCGCCCGGGGGATTGGCGCGGCGATCGCGCAGGCGCTGGCGCGCTCCGGCGCCGCGGTCATGATCGGTGATATTCTCGACGATGCCGGCAAGGCCAGCGCCGCCGAGATCGCCAAGGCCGGGGTGAAGACCGGCTTCGTCAAGCTCGACGTCACCGACGATGCGCAATGGGAGCGGGCCGTCGCCGCAACGGTCGAAACCCTCGGCGGTTACGACATCCTGATCAACAATGCCGGCATCGAGATCACCTCGCTGGTCGCCGACATCAAGGCTGAGGACGCGCGCCGCATGTGCGACGTCAACATCGTCGGCACCGTGCTCGGCATGAAGCACGCCTTCCGTGCGATGCGGCCGGGCGGAGCCGCGGGCAAGGGCGGCGCAGTCGTCAACATCGCCTCGGTCGCAGCGACGATCGCCTTTCCGAGCATCGCCGTCTACTCCGGCACGAAATCCGCCGTCGATCGCATGACGCGGGTCGGCGCGATGGAAGCCGGCAAGCTCGGCTATGGGGTGCGGGTGAATTGCATCTATCCCGGCCTGATCCCGACCGACATGGGCCTGCAGCTCGCCAATGACATCGTGAAGATCGGTCTCGCGCCCGACGTCAATGCCGCCGTCGGCTCCGTGGTGGAGCAGACGCCGCTCGGCAAGCTCGCCGAGGTCTCCGACATCGCCGACGCCGCGGTGTTCCTGTGCTCGAACGAGGCCCGCTTCATCACCGGCATCGGCCTGCCGGTCGATGGCGGCATGGGCATGTAGCAACGAAGCCGACAACAAGCATTTCGGAGGATCGCAATGAGCGAGAAGAAGCCCGTCATCGTCTATGGCGCTTCCGGCTACACCGGCCGGCTGGTCTGCGAATATCTGCGCGAGTACAACATCCCCTTCATCGCCGCCGGTCGCAGCGGCGAGAAGCTCAATGCCGCGATGAAGTCGAACGTGGCCGGCATCGAGACCGCCGACTACGAGGTGGTGACGGTGCCGCACACCGCGGCCGCGCTGACCGAATTGTTCAAGGGCGCCTCGGTCGTGCTCAACACCGTGGGTCCGTTCGCCAAGTTCGGCAACGAGGTGGTGCAGGCCTGCCTGGCTGCCAAGTGTCACTACACCGACACGACAGGCGAGCAGGACTGGCTGATCACGCTCGAACAGGAGTTTGGCACGAAGTTCGCCAGTGCCGGCCTGCTGCTGGCGCCGGGCATCGCGCAGATGTACACCACCGGCGAGATCGCCGCGCAGCTGTGCCTGGAGACGCCCGGCCTCGACACCCTGGACATCGCCGTGTTCTGGGGCGGCAGCCCGACCATCGCCTCGACGCAGACCATCCTGGTCAACGCCGCGATGGCCAAGGCCTACTACCTGGAGCAGAACAAGTACGTCGAGCATCAGCCGGATGCCGGCCTCTACAACCTCGCCATCCCCGGCCAGCACGAGCTGGCGCTGGCGCTGCCCTGGGGCGGCACCTCGCACCCGGTGTGGTTCAAGCGCGATCCGCGCGTGGCCAACGTGAAGGTGCTGGGCGGCGTGTTCAACCGCGCGCTGATGCTGGGCGTGCCGCAAATCGTCGCCGCGGCGCTGGAGGCGACCAAGGACATGAAGCCCGACGAGCGCTACGCCGCGCTGGCGCAGACCGCGGCCGGCGTGATGAACACCATGCCGCCGCGCGAGAACCCGCGCGTCAACAAGTCGTTGGATTCGGTGTATGCCTCCGGCCCGCTGGGGCGCGCGCACTGCGTCATCTACGGCAACAGCAACTACAAGCAGACCGGCATGCTGCAGGCCTTTGCCGCGGCGTACCTGCTGCAGCAGCCGCCCAAGCGCGTGGGCTTCGCCTCCGCCTGCCAGGCGTTCGGCCATCACGAGCTGCTCGGGCAATTGCGCAGTTTCGGCCTGGTCGGCAAGCCGGTCCTGACCGTGCACGATTGAGCTTGGGCCCCGATTGGCTCGGGGCCCAACACTCCGTTCCCTGAAGCGTTTTCGTCAGGCGGACCGATATCCAATCTGCTCGAAAACGCCGCCTCCGCGGGTGACGCAGTAGCGCGTCACCCGCCTCTTGCGCGAGACCTGCCATGCGCTTCATCGATTATCTCGACAAGGGTGCCTCGCTCGGCGCCGACGCGCCGTGCCTTACCATGGACGGGCGCGACCTCAGCTATGGCGAGGTGCAGCGGCTGAGCTACCGGATCGCGCGCGGGCTCGAGCGGTCGGGCATCGCGCCCGGCGAGAAGGTCGCGATCCTGTCCGGCAACGATCCGCTCGCGTTCGCCTGCGTGTTCGGCATCTCGCGCGCCGCCGCGGTGTGGTGCCCGATCAATCCGCGCAACGAGGCGACCGAGAACAAGTTCATCCTCGACCAGTTCGATTGCAGCCTGCTGCTGTTTCATTCGAGCTTCGCGCCGATGGTCGAAGCCGTCAGGCAGGATCTGCCCAAGCTGCGCGCGCTGGTCTGCCTCGATACCGAGCTGCCGTTCGCGCCGTCATTCGACCGCTGGCTCGGCGAGCTCGCCGATGATGTCTATCAGCGAGAGACGATCGACGATCTCGCGATGATCCCGGGCACCGGTGGCACCACCGGGAAGCCGAAGGGCGTGATGCTTTCGGGGCGCAACATCGAGGCGATGACCGCGTTGACCCTGATGGGTTACCCGTTCAAGGGCCGTCCGATCTATCTGGCGCTGGCGCCGCTGACCCATGCCGCCGGCGTGCTTTGTTTTCCGATCATGACGTTGGGCGGCCGCGTCGTGATCATGCATCACCCTGACATCGGCGAGTTCCTCGCGCTGATCGAGCGCTATCGCGTCACGCATACCTTCCTGCCGCCTACCGTGATCTACATGCTGCTCGACCATCCCGGGCTCGATGCGGCCGATCGAAGCTCGCTGCAATGCTTCTGGTACGGCGCGGCACCGATCTCGGCGACGCGGCTCGCCGAGGCCCTGAAACGGATCGGGCCGATGGCCCAGCTGTTCGGCCAGACCGAGGCGCCGATGATGATCTCGATGATGGCGCCCGCCGATCACTACAATGCAGACGGCACCATCGCGATGGAGCGCCTTGCCTCCGCCGGGCGGATCGGTCCGCTGGTGCAGGCCGGCATCATGGATGGCGACGGCAAGCTGTTGCCCGCCGGATCGCGCGGCGAGATCGTGGTGCGCGGTTCGCTTGTCATGGAGGGCTACTACAAGAACCCGGAGGCCACGCGTGAGGCCTCGGCGCATGGTTGGCACCACACCGGCGATATCGGCTACATCGACGGCGACGGTTATCTCTACATCGTCGACCGCGCCAAGGACATGATCATCACCGGCGGCTTCAACGTCTACTCGATCGAGGTCGAGAACGCGTTGCGCGCCCACGAGGCGGTGCAGGATTGTGCCGTGATCGGGCTGCCCGACGACAAATGGGGCGAGCGCATCGTCGCGGTGGTGCAGCCGCGCGCCGGCCAGACCGTCGATGCGACGGCGCTGGCCGCGTTCGTCAAGCAGCAGGTCGGCAGCATCAAGACGCCGAAGCAGATTGAGGTCTGGGACGATCTGCCGCGTTCCAAGGTCGGCAAGGTGCTGAAGCCGGACATCCGCGCGCGCTTGACGGAGCGTTCAGGCGGCTAGAGCCTATCCCGTTCCGATTGAATCGGAACGGGGCTCTAGATTCTTGTTTTGACGCGTTTTCTTCACGCGAACC
>NZ_JAFCMK010000011.1:0-162402 GCF_018129565.1 Bradyrhizobium sp. AUGA SZCCT0105
ACGCTTGACCCGGACGTCTGCGTGCAAAACTCGCAACAGTCAGCGCGCTAAAGGACACCTTCTCGCGCGTAACCTAAGCCGTTGCCGTTCACGGTGAAGTTGCCGATGGTAGCCATGTTCGTGTCCTCTTTCGTTTCTCGGGCCGCGACCATCGCGACCTCGATGGCTGTCGTTGACCGGAGGCGATTGGACCGCACCCGCAGGGCCGACACGCAGTAGAGGGCGGCCAGGGCGAGGCTTTCTTGTCTCGCGAGGAATGGGCGCGCAGCGCCCAGGGGAAGAAAGCTGAGCACGGCCGTTGCGGTCTTGAAATCGAGGCGAAGCGCAGCGACGACGGCCTTCGGTTAGACATGCCAAATCGAGGACGCATTGGGCGCGTCAGGCCGAACGATGGGGACACGATTGAGCGACAGGCACGCCACACCGTATGGCGACGGTCCCAGGCACGATGAAAGAGACCCGCGCATGCACCGCTGACGGTTTCCCCGGCCCCAGCGACTAGGCCAGGAGCCACGACGCCGATTGCAATGCCACAAGGCTCGGTCGCCGCAAGAAGACAGTCGACGCAAGGACAGACCGATATCTCGGACAGCCAGGCGACCCGCGCCGGCCTTTCTCGCCGGCATGGCTCGGTCAGGAGGTAGCAACGACCGCCATCTTCGGTCGCCGGCACACGCGTGACAATGCTCGCGAGAAAAGTCCCGCCGCGCGGCGGGGCCTTCGTGATTTGAGAAAGGTGAACGATGAAGAGCAAGCATCCGACGCCCTGACGGTCGCGCTTCACGCGGCGTTCTCAATCTCGGCCGACTTCGGTTGAAGATCGTGCAGATACGTAACGGCGCGCTGCGCGTGCGCGGCCGCGGAGAAGATGAAGCGCTTCTCGTTGCACAGCAGCTCCAACCACGATGCCACGTAACTTGCGTGATCGGTGCGCGGCTCGAGTTCGGGCACGATTCCAAGATCGGCGCTTAAAAAGCAAGCGCCCAAATCGGCACATAATTCTTCGCGCGCCATTTCGTTGCGGTCCTTGTGATAGCGGCTGAGATTTCTGTTGATCCGATGTTCCGCTCCAACCCAATGCACGGTCTCATGCGCGAGCGTCGCGTAATAACTTTCGGGGTCGCGGAAGGCTTCGAATGGCGGCATCTGGATGAGGTCGAGCGACGGAGCGAAGAAGGCCTTGTCGCCACCATGTCGGATGGTCGCGCCGGTGTTGGCGAAGAACGTGTCCACATGCGCGATGCGCTGTGCCGGCGCGATGCTGAGAGCCGGGTGCCCATAATAGTGATCAGGCAGATTCTCGATCTGGTCGACGCAGAACACCGTATAGGCGCGCAGGAACGGAACGGCCCGTTCCATTTCGTCGCCATGCTCATCTGTTTCGGTCTTCGTGATCTTGTTTGCATAGACCACCATCGTTCCGCTCTCGCCCTTCCGGACATGGCCGCCGAGTTCGAGCGATTGCTTGAAGGTCATCCAGATCGGCGACGTGAAGCCGCGCGCGACGGCTTCCGACCACAGCAGGACGACGTTGATGCCCTGATAGGGCATGCCGTTGTGGCGCAGCGGCCGCGTGATGCGCCCCGCCGCGTTGGCCGCATTCCATGGCTTGACCCAGGGACGCACACCGCGCTCCAGATCGGCAACGACACGATCTGTGATCCGCGCGTAGATATTGGCGCGCGGGTTCTCTTCCTTCCTGCTCATTTCCAGGACCTCCATTCTGGAGGCCGCGCCTGTCGCGGCCCCTCACGGGGACCGCAGCGGCGGCGCCAGGCGCTCGCGCACCCGATAGGGCCACAGCGCAGCGGAGGACGGCGAAGCCGTTGCGCGTGCGCCGCACCCGCCGCAGGACCACGGACCGGGAGGGGCCGCACTGGCGCGATGCGTGGTTTTGGTTTTGCTTGATTCCGCCAGCGACAAAAAACGGGCCGGTCTCATGACCGGCCCGCGGAGTTGCGACGTATGAAAGGCGGGGCCGAAGCCCCGCCTTGAGGGCTACTCGAATGCCGCCATCTGGGCCACGGCGGCCTTCTTGGTGACGGTTTCACCGGCGTGTTCGACCTGCCGCTCGAAAGGCTTCCAGGCCTCGCCGATGACCTGCTCGTAGGCGGCGACGGCACCCTCGGCCGCCATGCGGAGTGCGTGTGCCTGCAGGCCCATGTCGGCCGCGAACTCGCGCTTGCGCTGTGACTGGCTGTCGAAACCGACCGGACCGTCGAGGTCCTCGTCGCGCATGTCGTTGGCGAGCTTGGCGGTCGCTTCGCGCGCCTCGGTTACGGCGCGCGAGTAGAACTGGCCGGCACCGTGGGCAGATCCGACATAGGATCCGACGATGCGCTGCAGATGAATTTCCATCGCACGGTCGCTGAGCCCGTCCTTGAGGGCGTCGGCGGTCTCGACGATGAGCCGTTCGTGCAGGTCGCGGATGCCGTCGCTGTCGAGGATCGCGAGGCCGAAGCTCTCGGAGATGCGGAGCGCCTGAGGAGAGTCGGGGCAGGCTAGGTGGACCATTTCGAGGGTCGTGGCGCGGCGAAGCGGGATGACGCGGGCGGAGGCGCGAGGGGAACGGGCGGTCTTGGTCATGATGAGATCCTTTCTCGGTTTCGCCTTGGGAAGCGATCGGGCCCTTTGGCCGTCGCTCCCTCGGGTGCGGTCGACCAGAACCGGCGTCAGCGGGCCGCTTCAGGGGGCGGCGGCTGCCAAGGCGAGCATGGGCGGGTTGCGGACGAGCGGGCCTTCAGGCCTGCGAAGGACGCGGCCTCCCATGACGAGACGGCGGTCGCCGATCGCTTGCGACTTGCCCTTGAAGCGGCCCGCGGCCGGTTCAGACCGCAGCACAAACCGAGGGAGTGACGGCCAAGGGGCGAGCCCGCCGCAGAAACCGTGAGAGGTCTTGTCAGACCGCCGGGCTCTTTCGACGGCGACAGCAGTGTCCGCACACACCGCTTACGCTCCGATTGGTGCGGCCCTCCGCCTCCTCAACGCTATGCAGCAGAAACGCCATGGCGTGTCCGACACTCGGCAATCGCCTTCTCCTGCCGATCGAGCTTGCGCGTGAGAGCGTCGATCTCGCCGCGACGGGCCAAAGTGAGCTTCGCGACATGCTCCTGAAACAGACGCTCATCGGCGTTTGTCCAGCCCGATGCGGCACGGCCGTGGTGCCGACTCTTCGCCCGATCGGTGGTCGTCAGACGTTCGGCGCGTGTTGCGATCTGACGCTCTATGATGCCGAGATGGCGCTGCGTCTCGGCTTGCGCGACGTCCATGCGCGTGAGCAGGAAGCGCCGATGCGAGGGCTCGATCATCGCACCGTCCCCGTGGGCCATAAAGGGAAGGACGACTCGTCCGGCATGTAGTCATCCGGGAGCGAGACCCCGGCGATGGATGATGCAATATCGTCGCCGGCGATCGCCCAGTCGATCAGCGCCGAATTGTTGCCGGCATGCTTGCGCATATCCGGCGTCAGGATGCCGTTGAGCGCGTCGGCGATGGCGCTCTCGGGACGATGATGCGCCTGCACGAGGAGATTCACGGCGACAGGGTAGGCGGTCATGACTGAATTTCCTTTCTGTCGGCGTCGGCCGGGTAAGGTTGCGGCGCGTGGATGGAGAGACGTACGGCGCGCTTCCAGGCTTCGGAACCGGTAAAATGCTGTCTAAGCCGGGGATGCCAGACGACGAGGATAGGCGTCGCTCCGTCCTCGTCGGTGGCCGTGCGCCAGCCGAAAGCTTTGGCGATGAGGCGCCAGGGCATGGGTCACCTCCATCCGACGAAGTTGGAAGGACCGCCGTAGAGTCGGTGGCGCACCTCATTGATCACGAAGCCGAATCGGCCGACGTGATATTCGTCGGACGCCACGAGATAGCGCCGCTGCTCGGCCGCGCGGCGATCGCCGCCGAGCGTGGCGACGCATTCTGTCATCCCACGATGGTGATCGGAGCGGATGGCCGAGATCACGATCCAGTCGGAGGCGTGATCTCGCTCGAAGGCCTGGCGATCCTTCTTGTGAGATTCTCCCGGCAGAAGCGGGCGCCCGTGAATCGTCTCCCACGCGTCTGGATACCAATCGCGGATGGTTTGATCGGCGCAACGCCGTTCGTAGTCGGTGAACAATTCCGGAAGCGCTTGCGCGACAGCCGCCCACGCACAATCCTCTTCGTACCAGCCGCCACGCGCGCGAAGGGCAGGGTGGACCTTTGCATTATGCGCAGCATCGAGATGAAAGCCGCCGTGTCCGGCGGTTGAGTGCGAGATGACGCCATCGGCATAGACGGCCGCGCATTGCGAGGCGCCCCACGGCGTATTGGCGCCGGTACGGATTTCTCGACGCCCGAGAGTGGCGCGCTGGCGCTGATGCTCGGCATTCTCGTGGACGCGGGCGCGGAAGGCAGCTTCGGCCGCGAGTTCGCCGCCATGACCGTAAAAATCGGCACGTGACCATTCTTCCATCGGCCGCGACAAGAGCCCGGCCGAGGCGAGATAGTAGCGGCCGTTCGTGGCCGGCATCATCGCCAAAGCATTGTCGCGGACCTTGGCGACGAGAAGACCGTCATGAGTTCGGGTAAACAAAACCCCCGCCGAGGCGGGGGTGGGATTGTTGGCCTGATCGGAGGTTCGAGGCGCGGTCATGCTGCCCTCCCTTCGCCAGAGCCTGACGCCGCACCGTCATCGATGACCTCGTCGAACACGGCATCCGAATAGCGATGCGAAGCGAGCCAGGCTAGCGCCGCGGGGCGATCGGCTGCGAGGTGGAGGAGCTCGGCGCGCTCACCGGACCGATCGAGAACGCGCACCATGCCGGGCTTCGGCCGTTCCACGATGGTGAAGGTTAACGGCGAACTTGCGGAAAAGGTCTTGAAGACCTTGAGCACCACGACGCCGGCACTGCCAAAGTCGCCCTGGTGCAGAGTGAAGCTCGCCGGTGTCGTGTGGTTGCCGCTCGTATGAGGCTCGACTTTGCGGACGAGGCGTCCGCCATTGTTGTTGTTCTCCCAAGCCACAAGCTTGTGTTTGAATCGCTGCGGCGGCCGCGGCGTGCCGTCCGAACAGCGGATGAGCGCGCCGATCGGCGCTTGGTCGTAGATCGATTGCGCAGACATGATATCCTCCTGTCGGTGATGGAGAAACAGAACCGCCGCCAGCTCGAAGCCGGCGGCGGAGATCGTTCGAAGGGGCCGGACCGCCGTTATTCCGCAGCTTCGGCGAAGCCAGTGGGCGTGTCGTCTTCCGCATCCGTGTCCTCGGCTTGCACGTCGGACGCTTCCGACGGCCTGTCGCGTTCATCGTCCGGATCGGTGTTGCCGGAGAAGCGCCCAACCCACGTCGTGACGTTCTCAAGCGGCGGGGCGAACAGCGCGCTCGGATGGACGAACTGGCCATCGGCGAAGTGCTTCACGAGCTCGGCCCTGGTGTCCTTCGCGCGCGGGCGAGGCAGGATGGACGTGCCGGCGCAGGCGCCCTCGAGTGCGGGACGCGAGAGGCAGGATAGAAATTCCTCCGTGCCCATGTTCGGCAGGAAGGCGTCCGCGCGAATCGCTTCGCCGGCGATGCGCGCGACAACGCCGCTGTCCGAGCGGTTCTCACGGCACGAAAGGACATCGCTCAGGACAGAACGGCCGACCTGGTGCAGGGTCTCCCGGTCGAAGTCGAGCTTGCCCTCCTGGGAGATGAGCCGGACGACGTGCCGCTCGACCCGTGCATGGCCGTAGGGATTGTCCGATGCACCCGAGGCAATGCTGACGTTCTGACCGGCGAAGGCAAGAACGAGCAGGGCAAGAAGAGTGTCCTCCTCAATCGGCGCACGGCCGAGCGCTTCGTGCAGCGCATCGGTGCGAATGTCGCCGATCATCTCGCGCCCCTTGCGCGTCACGTCTGGCCTTGGCTTCGCCACCGCGGCTGCGTCGTCGCCTCCAGCCGGGGCGCCCTTGGTCTTCTTGTCCGGCTTCGGGACCCGATAGGCGACCGTCTCGACCTTGCCACTACGGTCGAGGTACATGCCGACGTGGTCGGATTTGCCAGGCTTGCCATACACGCGCTCAGCCTTGGGCGGCAGTTTCGGCTGGCCCCACTCGTTGACCTCAATGATGGCGCCACGCTTCGGCAGATGATTGGCCATCCATTCGTGCTGGGCGCCGAGAAAGGCCTCGACGTCGGTCGAGTAGCGGCTGTCTTCGTTGGCCGGCGCGAACAGATCCTCCTGCCAGACGATGCCGTAGGCCTTGGCGAGATCATCGTCGAAGCTCGCATCGCGCGCGTACATCCGGATGCGCGTCAAAGCCCGCGCGACGTCATTCCAGGAGACGGTCGGCTGGCCCTTCTTCGGCTTATGCTTTTTCCAGACCTCGCCCTGTTCCTCGTCGGTCGCGGCAGCGATAATGCGCAACTGTTGTTCGCTCGGCATATCGCCGCGAGCCATTTGGTCGAGCATCGCCGGCAGGACGTTCGCGAGGAGTCGCAGCTTGCGGACCTGGCGCACGGACTGGGCGAGCGCGATGGCGATCGATTCCTCCGTCCAGCCGAGCCCGACCAACCGCTCGATCGAACGCCACAGATCGACCGGGTTCATGCCCTCGCGCGCGACATTCTCGACGATGGCGCGCAGCGCATCCTTGTCCGTCTCGGGATCGGCGACGAGCACCTCGATCTCCGCCAGCTCCGCGGCGATCGCCTGCGAAACGCGGCGATGCCCGTATTGAATGTAATAGCCGTTGCCGCCGTCCTGCTGCGGCGAGATGATCGGGGGCTGCACGATGCCGACTGCCTTAATCGTGGCGAGCAGGAGCGCGTCGGCCTGCGGTGCCGCAGCCGTACGCCGCGTTGGATCCGGATTGGGCTTAAGCGCGCGCGGATCGATCGTTATCAGTCTCATGAACCTTCTCCATTTCAGGGGTTGTGGACCGCGTTTTCCTGGCGGTCCCTCTCGTCTTCTTTCCGAAGACCCTCATCCACCCCGCGGAGCGGCCGGGGCGGCGCAACTGCCGGCGAGCAGCCCTGCCCGGCAGGCGTGAGCGGGGCGCGTCAGCGCGCCTTGCGAGCGCGCCGTGGCCGGGATCGCGAGGCGGTCGGTTGAGCGTTAGCGGCGCTGATCTGGCCGCTCTGCGAGGAGGTTTTCTTTTCGCTTCCTCATGCCGCCAGGCTGTCCACCTGCTTTTTCAGATTGGGATCGCTGACGGCAAGCTCGGCTTCAATCGCGGCAAGCTCGTCATGCTTCAGATCGAGTTCGGCCTCGAAGGCAAAGGCCTCTCCCACGCGGGCGCCGTAAGTGGCGAGGCGCCGGCGCGCGTCAGTCAGGCGATTCCGATACGCCTCCTGCTCGCCCTCAAGGTTGGAGAGCGCGTGTTCGAGGCGGACGACAGCGCCGAGCGGCGTGACGGTCATGCCGAGCTCGATCTCGAAGCTGGCGCCTGTGCGCGCCAGCGTGGTCGTGTAGATGTAGCCCTCACGTCCGACACGACGCCCCTCGAAAGAGCGATCGAATCCACCGATCGAGGCGATGACGATTTCCTTCTCGTGCTGGAGCTGCACGAGTGTCAGGATCTCCTGCATGAGGGCGCGCCCGGCGAGCTTGCGCTCCGTAAAAAGCGTCCCTTTCACACTCATGGCGAAGGCGTCGCCGGTCGTCGGCTTCAACCGCGCGATATCGCGTCCGATCTCATCGATACGCCGGGTGGCGCGCTCGATCTCACGCTCGGCGTCACGAACCTGTCGACGGATGGCGTGTTGGTTATCGATATGGGCGGCGCGCAGCCTCTCGAGGCGCGCGATCTCGGCTTCAAGTCCCGCCTTCTGCATCAGGCGCGGATCGCCTGAGGCGATGGCTTTCGCCATGGCGAACTGGTTCGCCTGGCCCTCGCCAAGGTCCTCGAGGCGGCGAACACTGGTATCACCCGACAATGCGGCCGCGATGAACCGCGCCTTCCTCTCATTGTTTTGCCACATCGTGGCATCGAGCGACCCGAGCGTCGCATAGGCGAAGACATCGACCTCGTCGTGCTGGTTGCCTTGCCGGACGATCCGGCCCTCTCGCTGTTCGATCTGCGAGGGCAGCCACGGCACGTCGAGATGATGCAAGGCCTTCAGCCGTGGCTGCACATTGACGCCCGTGCCCATGGTGTCAGACGAGCCGATGATGAAACGGACCTTGCCCGCATTGAAGTCGTTGAACAGGCGCTGCTTCGCCTCGGATTTCTTGAAGTCCTGCATGTAGGCGATCTCTGACGCCGGCACGCCGAGACGAACGAGCTCATTCCTAATCCAACGATAGGCCGAGAAGCCGCGCGTGGCCTCGACCGAGAGGGTGCCGAGGTCCGAGAAGATGAGCTGGCCTGCGCCAGGTTTATCGAAGGGCTGGCCATCCTTGCGACGATAGGTGCTCGCGCCGGTCTCGGTCCAGACGCGGAAGGCGTTGACGACGAGGGCGTTGAGCTTGTTTCCGGCTTCATTGCCCTGAGCCGGATCGACCAGCCGCAGGTCGATCGCAGCGTGTCGGCCGTCGGTGATGACCGAGAGCAGTATGTCGTCGCCGGGCTCCGGCGCCCGGTCGCGTTCTTCGATCGCGGTGATGCGCTCGTCGAGCAGGCGCTGGTAAGCCTTGAAGGCCGCCGTCGGCTCCGCGGTGATGATCTGGCGCTTGCCGCCGGCGATGCTCGGGACCTTCACAAAGCCGCGCAGGTCCTCCGGCAGCACCACGTCGGCAAAGGAGCGGAACATGGCGATGAGTTCGGGGACGTTGACGAACTGCGCGAAGCGCGTCACCGGCCGGTACTTGCCCGAGGGCTGGAGCTCCAACTCGGTCGACGTGTCGCCGAAGGTGGACGCCCATGCGTCGAACTCATGCAGACCACGCTCGCGCAGCGCCGCGTGGTCCATCAGCCGCTGCACGGTGAACATTTCGCCAAGCGTGTTGGTAATCGGCGTGCCGGACGCGAGTACGAGTGCGCGGCCGGGGTTCTTCATGTCGACGTAGCGGGATTTCACATAGAGGTCCCAGGCCCGTTGCGAGCCATTCGGATCGACGCCGCGCAAGGACGTCATGTTGGTGGCGAAGGAGAGCTTGCGGAATTCCTGGGCCTCGTCGACGATGATCTGGTCGACGCCGATTTCGGAGATGGTGAGAAGGTCGTCCTTGCGCGAGGCCAGCGCCTCCAGCCGCTCCTTGTGGCCCTCTTTCATGCGCTCGACGCGCTTGCGCGAAAGCCGGTCCTGCGAGTCGATGCGGGTGAGCAGCTCTTCATACGCCTCCAGCTCGTCCTGCAGCATCTCCTGCTCGAACGCAGACGGAACCGGAATGAACTTGAAGGCGGAATGGGTGATGATGATCGCATCCCAGTTCGCGGTCGCCGCGCGCGACAGGAAACGATGCCGCTTCTCCCTCACGAAATTGGTCTCGTCGGCGACCAGGATACGGGCATTGGGATAGAGCGCCAGGAACTCGCGCGCCGCCTGCGCAAGGCAGTGGCCCGGCACGACAAGCATGGCCTTGTTGATTAGGCCGAGCCGGCGCTGCTCCATGATCGCGGCCGCGATCGACAGCGTCTTGCCGGCGCCGACGGCGTGGGCGACGTACGTACTTCCGGAGGAGATGATGCGCCAGATGGCACGCTTCTGGTGCCCATAAAGAGAAAAGGCGCCAGAGGCGCCCGGAAGCTTGAGATGCGATCCGTCGAAGTGACGGGGCACGATGTTGTTGAAGGTGTCGTTGTAGAGCCGCGCCAGGCGATCGGTGCGATCCGGATCTGACCAGATCCAAGTCTGGAACGCGCTCTTGATCTTGGCGAGCTTCTCCTTCGCCGCCTCGGTCTCGACCGTATTGAGGATGCGCCGCTCGCTGTCACCCTCCTTCACGATGTCAAAGATCTGCGGGATCGACGAGTTCAGCGCGTCCGAGAGGAGCTCTCCGGCATGGCGGCGATGCGTGCCCCATTCCGTCGTGCCCGCGGCCGTCCACGACAGTTGCCGCGCATTCACCGTCCAGCAGGCGAGTTCGGCCGTGTGGTGGATCGTGATGTCGGCATCCATCGTCTCCTTGACGAAGGCGATGATGTCGGCTGCGGGAATCCAGGGCGCGCCGAGGCGGGCGGTGATGTCGGAGGGCCGCAGATCAGGCGGCTGAACCCGCTCGAGCGCCGCGACGTTGCGGGCGAACGACGGGTCGAGCTCGGCGGCGGCGCGTGCCGCGGCAAGCTTGGAGCGCACCGCGCCGGAGAGATAAGCGTCCGCCGTCTGCCAGGCGCCGCTTTCCGGATCGCGAAAGATGGCATCGCCAAGTTCCTCAATCGCAGCATCGACATTGCCGTGCAAAAGCTCGGCGACGTGTTCCGGGTCGACGGTGCCGCGCTCGTTGAGCACCACAGCGAGCGCATCGATCGCCGAGGTGATGACCGGCGCCGACGGCGGTGCGATCACGCGCTCGGTGAAGATCGGCCCAGGCTTGGCGGTATTCGTTTCGAGGCCATAATCCTCGATCGACGCGACCAGCCAACAGTCGGGATCGTCCGCAAAGGGGGCAAGGTTCGGTCGGCGGTGCGTCTCGCGCGCCTCGCCGGTTTCTTCGTCCTCGACGGACGACACGACCGTGGTGTTGATTGGTCCGAAATCCCGAACGAAGGAGCTCCAGGCAATGCGAAGCCGGATCTGCGACTGGTTCCAGGACTGATCCGCCTCCTGGGTCTTGAGGATTTCGCGCACGGCATCGCGAATCGGGATCAGCTTGCGGATGAGGCGCGCATGCTTCTCGAAGATGCCGGCGGCCGACCGGCTCTTCTTGACCTTGATGGTGGCGGCCGTGCCATCGATCATCTGCATCAGGGCGCCGTTCGACCCGATGAAGTAGCTGCCATCGCGGACCGAGGAACCGTACTCCTCACGTGTTCCGCGAACAGCCGCCTCGCAATCATCCGGACCGATCGCCTCCGGCGTCCCATCGTAAACCGCTTGCGGCAGATGGAGGATCGCGGCCGCGAGCGCCTCGTCCAGATCGGTGTCTGCGCGCGGCAGGCAAGTGTAGGCTTCGCCGTACGGGCCCGAAGCGAGAGCGTGTGTGCCGAGCACCATCTCCGGATGCTCGGCGAAATACCGGTTGATCCGGATCGCTCCCTCATCGGTCCCGGCGCGGACCTCGGCGAGATCGAGCCACGCATTATCACCGGCGGATTCCGCGTCGAAGCGCTTCCGAAAGAACAGGACGTCGACGACGACGTCGGTGCCGGCGTCGGCGCGAAAACTACCCTCCGGCAGGCGGATTGCGCCGACGAGATCGGCCATCGCGGCGAAGTGTTGGCGTGCGGACGCATCCGTCTTGTCCATTGTGCCAGAGGAGGTGACAAACGCGGCAAGCCCGCCGCGCTTGAGACGATCGATCGACTTCGCGATGAAGTAGTCATGCAGGCGCAAGCCGAGCGCGCGGTAGGCACGATCGCTGCGAACGGTGCGGTCGGAAAAGGGCGGGTTGCCGATCGCGAGGTCGAAGTGCGGCTTCAGCTCGGCTCGGGCAAAATCCTCGTTGAGGATCTTGGCGCGTGGCTGCAGGAGTTCCGCGATCCGGGCAGTCACCGGGTCGAGCTCCACGCCGGTGATGTGGCAGAAGTCGCGCAGCCCTGCCGGCATCAACGCGGGGAAAAGACCGCTGCCGATACCGGGTTCAAGCACGCGGCCGCCGCGGAAGCCAAGCCTCTGTACAGCCGTCCAGATCGCGCGGACGATGTATTCCGGTGTGAAATGGGCGTACTGGGTGCAGCGGGCGAGCGAGGCGTAGGACCCGGCGTCCACAAGGCCCTCGAGCTCCCCACCGATCTCCTCCCAGCCTTTCCGGAACGCGTCCTCGCCCGGGCGCCGGAAGACGCCGTTGGCGAGCTCGGACGCGCCGAAGCCAGTGAATCGAATGAGGTGTGCCTGTTCGTCCGACGTCGCCTGCCGGCCTTCGGCCTCGATCGCCGCTGCAAGCCGAATCGCTGCGAGATTATCCCGCGCGCGATCGCGCCAACTCTTCGCAAGCCCACGATTCCCAATGAGGTGAAAATTCTTACCCTGGGTCGGCGCCGGCGTCGAAGGAGACGACGCAACCGAACGACGATCTGGTGTTGGCGACGACCGGGCGTGATCGTTATCGTCGACTTCAATGGGCGTAGGGAAGGCCGACACGCCAAGCCCGAGGCCGGACGCCAGCGAGGTGTTGCCGAAGAGATCGAGGGTGAAGGGATCATTATGCGCCATAGAAGAATCTCCTTGTGATAGAGGCGCGTGCCGTCCTCCCGCCGGGCAGGCAGGCGATAGCGTTCGCATCGGGTTGGTGGAGCGACCGGGCGATCTGCCGGCGCCAGAAAAGCGAAGCCCGGCGCTTGGCCGGGCGTGTCGCAGTGCATCAGGGGACGCCGCCTATGGGCGGTCCGTGGACGTGGGGACTTGGCGAGCGGCGGCCGCCTTGGCGGCCTCGTTCCAGAACTCTTCAAGGATGTCAGTTGTAGACCGGTAGCGGATAGCATCGGCCGTGATGAGCATCACACTGCCGCCGAAGCCGTCCGGCCGCATCTTCGTGCAGGTAAACGCGGTTGTGACCACAATCTCGTTGATCGCGGCTGAACGGCGTGTGATGTCCTGAAATATCTGATCCCAGCCGGTGTCGGAGTCGGTGAGATCGACGTCGATGTCGTCGGGCGGATCGCCGCCGGCGTCTGCGTCGTATCGCGCGAGCAGCGCGATGACGTGGTTGCCTATCCTGCTTTCGCCCTGTTCGTGCGAAGCCGCGCAAGCAGTCCGCAAATCATCGACGGACAGGGTGACGAAGTCACTCGGGCCGCACCAAGAATGATAGTAGATGCCGCCCTCCTCATTCTCGGCGTCGAAGACGAGGTCGAGGATCAGGCGCTCCAACGGTGTCATGTCCGCCGCCGGGATGTTCGGCTGGACAACGGTCGGGAAGTGATAGTCTGCCATGACATCCTCCCTCAGGCCGCAAGTTGCGGAAGATGCCGCAGTTGAACCGGCAGCTTTTCCGCGATCTCCTGCTCGGTCAGATCGTCGAGCAGCTTCAGCACCGTGCCCTCCCGGCCGGCATAGACCAGCACGGTGCGCCTGCCTTGAAGCGCGGCGGGCCAGCGCTTGCCGGCATAGCCGCGATAATCATCGTGGGTGCTCGACCAGATGTGATCGAGGCGTTCTTCGCGCGTCATGGCGCGGACCGGCCGCGATTCGCGCTCGATGATCGCCGCCTTGGTGCGATCCGGAGAGGCCTTGTCCGAAAGATCGCAATAGCTGTGGAAGAAACGCTTGCGGCCGTCGATCGAGGGCGAGAAGAAGACGCCGGTGACGCTGCCGGTCAGGTATTCGCGCATCGCGAACATGTCGGGCCGCATGAACAGCGGCGGCAGGATCTCGAACATATAATCGTGGTCGGCTTCGCTGATCTCGAACCACTCACCGGCGAAGAGATGGCCGGTATCGCCGTCGGCCATGGTCGGATTGCCACGATGGCGGTTGAACATGCGGTACATGTCATGGCGTGTCGCAACGCCCTCGAAGATTTTGCGGATTGTCGGGGAGGTGTGCATCGGCGGCTCCTCTTGGCCTGGCCGGGCTGAAGCGCGCGGGATCCGCCTGATCTCCTCATCACTTCAGTCCTTCGTCACACCTCCTCGGCAGCCGCCTCTCCGGTCCGGCGGGTCAAGGGCCGCGGCACGCGGGCGAAGCTTCACCCTTGACGCGCCGGCCGGGCATGCGGCAGCGGGTTTTCGGTTTTCCCGTTCTCCCCATCTCGGACCCTATCTGCACGCTCACATCGCCTTTTGCTTTTCCGTCGCGGTCGGCGCTTGCAGGGCGGGGTTCCGGCGCGAGGATCTCCAATCGCGGGTCGCGATGGGGAACGGCTTGCCCGTTGACCCGCGGGTCGCCGCGTCCAACAGATCACCGACCGATGCGGCGATCGCCACGCGCGATGCAGCAGGGTCTTCAGATGCGGCAGACGTGATCGATGCGCCTTCGGCGCGGCGTGGCTCGCTTAATCCGGGTCGCGCTCGCCGGCGAGAAGGGCTTCCGCCAAGGCGATCGCTGGCTGCGCGCGGTCAAGCCAGAAGGCGCGGTCAGGCTTTTCGATGTCGCCTTGGCCCGCGAGAACCTTGATGAGCCCGAGCAGCACCTCGAAGTGCAGGGCGATGCGCTGCGGCGTCTCGGCATAGTGGGACAAAATCGGCTGCGCAGCGCCGCTGTAGGCGGCGCTTTCGCCGGCCCAGATGCCGGTCACACAGGTTTCGCCAGCGGACTCGTGGTCGTGTTTCTCGTCAGACCAATCGTCGTCGTCGATGGCAAGGCGGCAGGCCTCGTCAATGCTCGCGGCCTCATAGGTCTGGTGACGATAGACCGGCAAGCGATAGGTTGTCTCGATCGTGAATAGAGGCATGGCTGGGCGCCTTTCCGTTGGGTGTTGCAAACACCCTCAGGGCGGCCGCCTCTCCGGTCCGGAGGGTCAAGGGCCGCGGAACGCGGGCGAAGCTTCACCCTTGACGCGCTGGCCGGGCATGCGGCAACGGCTTGTTCACCCGTTTTCTGCGACCAGCTCTTTCTCCAGTCTCTTGACCAGCGCCTTCAGATCCTCGTTCCAATCGCCGGCGCGCGGTCGCGATCGCGCATACCCCGCGCTCGCTTCCGCCGCGATGGCACGAACACGATCGGCATAGACGTCGCCCTGCCGATTGTTGTCGGTTGCTGCCACGAGCCGGACGTTGGGGCGCTTGGCCAAGCCGCGGATGGCTGCATCCGTCGCCGGAGACCAGCCGCCGCCCGTGCTTACATAAAGGGTGTCGGGGCGCAGGTCCTCGATCGCGGCGACGCTCATGGCATCGATGGCCGCCTCAGTGATGCAGATTCGCTCGGACCCGGCCGGCCCGAAGCGAAAGAGTTCCTTGGCGCCGGCGGTGGCGAAGCCGCGCCATTCCGGTCCACGCTCCTCCCAGCCTGTGAGGGCACCAGTAGAATCGCTATGCGCCGCCCACATGCTGCCTTGGGGACCCTCTCGCAACCGATCGCAGGCGACCACCTGCTTCAGGATGTCCGCCGGCAGCCCGCGCTCGCGGGTCAGATAGCGCCAGGCCGGCGAGCCGGGGCTCGGCTTGAAGCGGTGCCTCCACCGTTCTGCAACAGACGCAAGGGTCTTCGGCCTTGCCGGGCGCTGCCACGCAGGTGTGCTGGGAACGAAGCCAACCACATCCGCAACGTGGTCGCACGCTTCGACGAAACCACCGGCGCCGAGGTGTTCGGCAAGCGAAAACACGTCCCCTTTCGCCGGCGACAAGGGATCGAACCAGCCGCGGCCTTGGTGGATGACGATGACGATGTTCCTGTCGCGTCGATATTTGATTGCACGGCGGGTGCTTGCCTTGACGTCGACCTTCCAGCCGGCTTTCTCCAGCAGGGCCGCGCAGCCGACCTTTTCGCGCAGTTCTTCGATTTCTCTCTTGTCCATTTGTCTGCACCGGACTCGCGCAGGCGACGTCCGGCCCTTTCTTCTGTTGGTCTCACTTGTTCCTAGCTTTGCGGAACATCCCCGACCGGCCGCGAAGCCTGCCGAATGCAAGGGCGCGCTGACCAACCGTCAATCGCCGCATCTGGTGCGCGGCGAAGCCTCCCTTGCAGCCGGCAAGGCGCCAGCGGCAGCCGGTCACCCGGCTCAATGAGCCGGGGACCAGGGATCGTATTCATGAACGATGGCATCTTGCCCGCCGTCATATTCGCTGGAAACCATCACACCGAATTCGTTCTCAACCTGGAAAAGGATGACCGGTACCATCAGCGTGCGGGCGAGATCGAAGGCGTGATTCTGAGCGAGGGTGAGATTGTGCGACATTGAAAGGCTCCCGTCTTGGGGCGGGGACCATCCCCGCTCGACAGGCGCCGACGTGTTCGGGGGCGGCCGCGGTCACCTCGCAGGCGAAGCCGAAGAGGTCGCACGCTTGCGTAGCGAACCCCTTGCGGGTTGATCGTAGAAGGCCGTACCGGAACCAAGGAAAGCCCATTCGAGAGCGGGGCTGGTCCTTCCCCGGAAGCATGGTGTGCCGAACCGCACATCTTCCGTCACGCGGGTTCTTGCCGGCGTGATCGAGACGCGAGAACAAGTGTCATCCTTTGTTGAAGCAGCCAGGGCGGGGTTAGTGCCTGCGACGAGCAGATCAGCTTGACAGGCGTAGGTTCGGCTTTGTCGCGGTGAGAGTAGAGCTCGTTTGATTTGCTCTACTGGGTCGCTGCTGGCCGACCATGGTGTGAATATGAAGCCAATATCGGCGCTTAGGCTGATCGGCGTGGCAAGTGGTCGTGTTCGGCGAGGTCGAAGAAGCGGGTGAACTCGCCTTGAAACGTCATGGCCACTGTGCCGGTCGGACCGTGCCGCTGCTTCGCAATAATGACTTCCGCTTTGCCGCGAGCATCTCTCATCTCGGCTTCCCAAGCGAGGTACTCGTCGGCGCCGACCTTGGGCGCCTTGTTTTTGAGATAATATTCTTCACGAAACACAAACAATACGACGTCGGCATCTTGTTCAATCGAGCCGGATTCGCGAAGATCTGAAAGTTGCGGGCGCTTTTCGTCGCGGTTTTCCACCAAACGTGAAAGCTGCGATAACGCAATGACCGGCACATTCAGTTCTTTGGCCAGCGCCTTTAACCCGGACGTGATCTCAGTGATCTCCTGCACGCGGTTCTGCGAAGCACGCTGTGACTTGCCCTGCATAAGCTGAATGTAGTCGACGATAATGAGGTTTAATCCTCGTTGCCGCTTCAGGCGGCGGGCGCGGGCGGCGAGTTGGGCGATGGAGAGGGCGCCGGTTTGGTCGATGAAGAGGGGAAGGCGGCGCATTTTCTGGCGGCAATCAAGCAGCTTCCCGAAAGCTGTCTCGTCGATTTCGCCACGCCTGATATCGGAGGAGGGGATCTCCGTCTGCTCAGAGATTACGCGAGTGGCAAGCTGCTCCGAGGACATCTCGAGCGAGAAGAAAGCAACGATGCCACCAGCCACGGATCTTGCCGAGCCGTCGACTTGCTGCGTCGCGTCGTAGGCGCTGGCGACATTGAACGCGATGTTGGTGGCTAAAGATGTCTTCCCCATGCCGGGTCTGCCGGCGATGATGATGAGGTCTGTTGGCTGAAGACCTCCCATTTTGGCATCCAGGTCCTTGAGATCCGTTGCAAGGCCAGAAAGCCTGCCATCGGACTGGTACGCTTGTGCGGCTCTATCAATGGCGCTGTCGAGTGCGCTCTCGAACGTTTCGAAGCCCCCGCCATAACGCCCCGTTTCGGCGATTTTGTACAGAAGCTGCTCGGCATGCTGAATCTGATCTGCTGGAGCGCAATCGATGGGCGCTTCAAATGCGCCATTGAGCATATCCTCGGCGATTTTGATCAACTCACGTCGCACCGCAAGATCGTAGACAGTCCGACCGTAATCGATCGCGTTGATGATCGTCGTCGCTTCCGCGGCCAAGCGGGCGAGATACTGCGCAATAGACATTCCGGCAATGTCGAGAGTCACAGGAAGGAAGGTCTTAAGGGTGATCGGATTGGCAACTTTGTTTGAGCGGATCAGCTCGCTCGTCACCTCAAATATGCTGCCGTGCAACGGCTCAAAGAAATGGTTAGCCTTCAGGAAATCCGCAACCCGATGAAAGGCGTCATTGTTGATCAGCATGGCGCCGAGCAGCGCTTGCTCAGCTTCGATGTTGTGCGGCGGCTCGCGATAGGGTGGAGCCTCCAACGATTTCAGTTTGAATGCTGCTTCTGACACGTTTGTCCGTCCGCCGATCCGATGGTTGAAGTGCAGGATCTACGAAGAACAAATGATCATGCGGGGCATGGGCGACGAATCGCCCCCCAAGAGTAAGCTTAACGCCAATGTAGGTAAAACCAATCGATTCGCACCCTTCCAGATCACGGAGCCTTCGCGGCTTTTGGGCCACGCATCCGCACTTGCGTCAGGGATGGCAGCCCGCAGGGAAGACCCGCTTTCGGGACTTCAGCGCAGCCAACAGCCCGGCCCGCAGGGCGACGCCCAATTCCCCACTCGAAAATTCCAGGATGACATAGGTGCAATGATTGCGAGCCGCACATCGTTTGGGCTGAACACTGCAAATGATGGGGCGCCGACCTCAATCGACGAGGCCCGTGCATCTTGTTGGCAAATTTACCCTGGTCAAACCGCCGACCTTGTGGCCGCGCTTGCCGACCCGGACGGCTGCACATTACGGGAGTAATCCCAGCCGAAGCGCGAGCGCCACAGCATGGGGAAGGGTTGATGCAGCGAGATTTCGCCTGGCATTATCCAGATGAAACTTTACGCCGCGCGGCGTGAGATCGAGAAGCGAAGCAATATCCTCCATTGTCTTGCCGTCAGATATCCATGCGAGACACTGCCGTTCCCGCTGAGTTAGTGGGCTGCCCGTCTGATCGATCAGAGGTGCGCGTCCAATCCTGGCGCTCACATGCGCATGGTAGGTGAGACCCACCATTTGCAAGAGATCCTGGGACGTCTCAATGAAACGGTCGAGTCCAAGGCTCCGGTCATCCACCGCCAGCGTAAACGCGGCGAATTGTCCTTGGCTTGCGGGAATGCGAACCGTCAGACCTGTCCTGATCTTGAAGCTAAGCGCATCGTCAAACAGACGGCGTTCTTTCGCAGATTTTGCGCTACGCGCATCTCGTCCGTCCCACAGAAACATTCGGCTTGGGGTTCGTGGCTTTTGAAGAACGGGATCGATAACGTCGTATCTTTCATCGAAGTAGTGGTCGGTCCAACTCTTCGGATAGGACGAGATCAGGTTAGGGACATTAGCGCTGCGTCCAAAATAGGCAAACCACCGGAATCCTAACGCGTGGGCGGTTCGTTCCGCGACACGGCGAAAATCATCTTCCGTAACGGCGGAGTGAAGACAATCGACAAACTCATTACACGCCCTTTCGACATTTTTCATTGCGCCCCTTTTTTTAGAACTATTCTGACTTCCCTGAAGCGACAGCCACGCGCAATTCGCGCGCTGCGTGTGGGACGTGTATTTCGGTCTTGCGGCAACTTTGCGGCAAGCTGAGTTTGCCCCCTGTCGAAACTGACAGCTCAACGTCATGACCGCGCCTGCTTTCTTGATCGCGAACCTGTGATTCGCAGCTGGAGGTCAAGAATGAATGTCATTGTACGCGCGCGTACTGCGCTCCTGCACAATTCTGAACTGACACTGGGAATGCATCGCCTGCGAGGGCGTGTGTTTAAGGAACGGCTCGACTGGGAAGTCTCTGTCTCCGATGGATTGGAGATCGATCAATACGACACCCTCGCGCCGACTTATCTGTTGGCGGTCGAGCAGCGCGATGTTGTCGGTTGTGTTCGCCTGCTGCCGACCACTGGCCGCAACATGCTGGCGGATACGTTTCCCGTATTGTTGGATGGTCGAGCCGCGCCGAAAGCTGTCAAAATCTGGGAGAGCTCGCGCTTCTGCGTTGACACCCAAAACGTGGCGGCAACAGCCGAGAACGGCCTGCGAAAAGCGACGTTCCTGCTGTTTGCGGCAATGATTGAATGGAGCCAGCAGCACGACCTTCAGGCAATCGCGACCGTCACTGATCTGCGCATGGAGAGAATCCTGCGCCGGGCCGGATGGCACCTCGATCGACTCGGCGAACCGCGCCAGATCGGAGCCACCAAAGCCGTCGCCGGACTGTTGCCAGTCACCGATGATGCTCTCGGAGCGATCCGGAGCGCGGGGAAGATTTCAGGGCTGGCGATTGACACTCCGACATCAAGCGTGGCGCTCGCGGCATAGTGTCGAGCGTCTTCGCTCAGACAATAACAAAGAGACCTTCAACAATGGATCCTGCTGCATTTACGGCTTTGGTCGAAAGGTGTGCCCCGGCGACGGCAATGGTCCGGCCGCTGGCGGCGATTGTGCGGCAGGCAAGCTCATTCGAGCCTCTGCTGATCACGATTGAGGGGCGCAAACCGATTCCGATTCAGGCAACCGACCGTGACGAGGCCATTCAGCTCGTGACCGAGGCCACAGCCACTGGCCACCCGGTCCGAAGCGGCCTCGCTCAATTTGATGCCGAGGATATGAAGCTGGCCGGCCTGACGATCGCCACAACCTTCGACGCCTGCAAGCACATCGCGGGCCTTAGTGGATTGTTCGAAGCGCGACTGCGAGCAACGAACATCAAAAGGTTGAGCCGCGATCAGGCGATTGCCACCGTCGTGGCGAGCTTCGCGACGAACGCTCCCAGCCCTCCGCTCGACCCGCGCGCTCAAAAGCCCATGGCGTCTGCCGGTGCCGACATTTCCACCGGCGACCCGCCGACAATCAAACCACCAGCACCGTCTGTCAGGGATCATCCGAACTGGGATGTCTACCGCTCAGGCCTTGGCACGTCGGCTTTTGTCTATGAACGGTGAGGAGCACCACTTGTTTTGTCTTCAAATCAACCCGCGGTCCGGACCGGTCCGGCACCGCCAATCGGAGCCGTGTCATGACCTCTCGTCTTAAGAAACCCGCCGCCCTGTTTTGCATGGGGCTCGTTCTCAGTGGCGCCTTGGCCGAACCCGCCCTAGCGCAGACTGCGAACATCGAGGGCGTACTTCAGAACATCGTCACCATGTTGACCGGCAATGTGGCGCGCCTGCTGGCGACGCTGGCGGTCATCATCGTCGGCATCGCCTGGATGTTCGGCTATCTCGATCTGCGCAAGGCGGCTTACGTGGTGCTCGGCGTCGCCATCACCTTCGGCGCCTCCGAGGTGGTCTCCACCTTGACCGGAGGACGGTGATGATGGAGGCCGCGCGCCTCACGGAGGATACCCTGTTCCTCGCCTGCACGCGCCCGGCCATGATCGCCGGTGTAACGATGGAAGCCATGGCGCTCAACGTGATGTTCTCCTGCATCCTGTTTCTAGTGGCGGGGAGCATCATCTACGGCCTGGTCGCGATTCCGATCCACGGTCTCTGCCGTATTATCTGCCGCCACGATCCCAACATGTTCCGAATTCTGCTCGCCTGGATCGAGACCCGGGGACGCACGCGCAACGCGCCATTCTGGGGCGGATCGTCCTGTACCCCGCTCAAGCTAATCAGGCGCTATCGAGCGAGGGACCTTGGATATGCGTAATGCAGCGGCGAAAGTCCGGGAGATCGAGCCCGATGTCTACCTGCCGTTCGGGCGGCACGTCACCGATACGGTCATCAGCCTTTCGACGCGTGCCTTGATCACGGTGATCAGGATCGACGGCACCTCGTTCGAGACCGCCGAGACCGCCGATCTGAACGATCTTCACGCCAAGCTGAACCTCACGCTGCGCAACGTCGCCGATGAACGGCTGGCGCTGTGGACCCATCTGGTCCGCCGTCGGACGTCAGATTACCCGAAGGGCGAGTTCCGGTCTGGATTTGCGGCGGCGCTCGACGCAAAATATCGTGACCGGCTTCGCAATGAAGCGCTGTTTCGCAACGATCTCTATCTCACGTTGCTATGGCATCCCGGCCGCGCGATCACGGACGCGGCGGCCGCGTTCTTCAAACGGCTCAGTCGCGCCGCCGGACGCTCCGTCGAGGTCGACAGCGAGGCGCTGAAGCGGCTCGACGATGCCACGCGCGATATCGTCGCGGCACTCGAGCGTTACGGCGCCCGGACCATTGGATTGGTGGAGCGCGATGGCATCCTGTTTTCAGAACCGATGGAACTACTCCACGCCGTTACGTCTGGCGAGTGGATGCCGATGCCATTGCCGCAAGGACCGATCGGACCTGCGCTATACTCGAACCGCATCATCTTCGGCCGCGAAGCGCTCGAGATCCGAGGCGCCGGCGGATCGCGCTTCGCCGGCATGTTCGGAATCAAGGAATATCCGGCGTCCACCCGGCCGGGCCTGTTGAATGCGCTGCTTCCCGCGCCTTTCGAACTGATCGTCACGCAATCCTTCGCCTTTCTGTCAAAGGCCGACGCCAAGACGGTACTGACGCGCAAGCAGAACCAGCTGGTCTCGGCTCAGGATCCGGCGGCCTCGCAGATCGACGAGCTCTCTGACGCCCTCGACGACCTCGAATCCAACCGATTTGCGCTCGGCGATCATCACCTCTCGCTGTTGATCTATGCCGATACGCCTTCGCAGCTGCAGGATCACATGAGCGTGGCGCGGCGCGCGCTGGCTGACGCGGGTGCCGTGGTCGCACGCGAAGACCTCGGGCTTGAAGCCGCCTATTGGGCGCAGCTTCCGGGACTGTTCAAATACCGTGCTCGCGCGGGCGCGATCAGCTCGCGCAATTTCGCGGCATTCTCCCCCTTTCACACCTATCCGACCGGAAAGCCTGACGGCAATCATTGGGGACCGGCGGTCGCGATGCTCAAGACTGCGTCCGGCTCGCCGTTTTACTTTTCTTTCCATCACGGCGACCTCGGCAATACCTTCATCTGCGGCCCCTCGGGGTCCGGCAAAACCGTCGTTCAGAATTTCCTGCTGTCGCAGGCCGAGCGGCTCGGCGCAACCTACGTCTTCTTCGACAAGGACCGCGGCGCCGAGATTTTTATCCGCGCCGCCGGCGGCACTTACCTGACGCTCCGCAACGGCATCACGACGGGCTGTGCGCCGCTCAAGGCGCTGGAACTGACGCCGGCGAATCTCTCCTTCCTGGGCGAACTGGTACGGAAACTCGTCACGCCCGAAAACCGTCCCCTGACCGTCACGGAGGAAGAGCGGATCGACTCCGGCTTGCGAGCTCTTTCGCAATTGCGGCAGGAGGAACGCTCGTTCGGCGCGTTGCGGACCTTTCTCGGCCAGCAAGATCGTGAAGGGATCGGTGCGCGGCTAGAGCGATGGTGTCTCGGCGCACCCTACGGCTGGGTTCTCGATGGCGAGCGGGACGCCATCGGCCTCGATACCCGGTTCATTGGCTTCGACATGACCGATCTACTCGATCATCCCACCGTTCGCACACCGCTGATGATGTATCTGTTTCATCGTGTTGAGCGCCTGATTGACGGCCGGCGGCTGATCATCGATATCGACGAATTCTGGAAGGCGCTTGGAGACGAGGCGTTTCGCGATCTCGCCAACAACAAGCTCAAAACCATCCGCAAACAGAACGGCGTCATGGTGTTCGGCACACAGTCTCCCCGCGATGCGCTGGCCTCGCCGATCGCACACACCATTGTCGAGCAATGCCCAACGCAGATTTTCCTGCCGAACGCACGTGGTACGCGATCGGACTATGTCGATGGCTTCCACCTCACCGACACCGAGTTTCGCCTAATCAAGGAGGACCTCGCGCCCGAGAGCCGCCGCTTTCTTATCAAGCAGGGGCACAATTCGGTGGTGGCGGAACTCGATCTCGGCGGTTTCGAGGACGCGCTCGCGGTGCTGTCGGGGCGCACGGAAACCGTGGAGCTGCTCGATCGCGTACGCTCCGCGGTCGGCGACGATCCGGCTCAATGGTTGCCGGTCTTTCACGCAGAGCGGAGGAAAGCCCAATGATGCTTCAGCGCTTGCCGATCACTCTCGTCTCAGCATCAGCTGTCGCGGTCCTTCTGCTGACTTCACCCGCCGCAGCCCAGATTGTGTTCGATCCGAACGTGTTCGCGCGGCAATTCGAACAGCTGACCGAGCTCAAAAAACAGGTGGATACGCTGACGTCGCAGCTCAAGGTCGCGCAGGACCAGTTGAACCAGGCCAAGCAGCTCTATGACAGTTTCAACAAGCTGACCAACGCCAACGACATCGGGGCGCTTCTGAATACGCCGCAGTTTCGAAAAGTGCTGCCGCAGCAGTTTTCCGATATCGAAAAGCTGGTCGCGGGGCAGGGCAGGGGCAATTTTGCGAATTCGATCAACCAGTATCTCAATCAGAATCGCGCCTATGCCGGCAATAGCGGCAATTCGTATTACCAGAGCGAGCTCGACCGGATCGCCCGGCAGACCGGCGCCAAGCACTCCATGGGCCAGGCGGTCTACGACACCGCCTCGCAGCGCATCGATGCGCTTGAGGAACTCAGGACTCGCATCAGCTCGGCGACCGACGTCAAGGAAGTTCTCGACCTTTCGGCGCGACTACAGGCCGAACAGGCGCTTCTGCAGAACGACGTGCTGCGCATGCAGGGTCTCGCGATGATCCAGCAAGCCCGCACCGACATGGACGGACAACGCGAGCGCGAGAAACAGCGGCAACTCGTCGATGAAATGAAGGCGGCCCTGCAATGAAGACGATGATTTCCATTCTCCTGTCGATCGCCGCCGTCATCAGCCTTACGGGCTGCAACGAGGCCGACACCAGTCGCCCGGCGAAAACAGTAGGCTGGTTTTTTGAACATCGCGACGAGCTTGCGGTGGCTCTCAAGGCGTGCCGCGACAACCCCGGTGAACTCGCAAAGACGCCCAATTGCACCAACGCCAATGAAGCCCGCAACAAAGTCACCGTCCAAGAGATGAAAGACGCGTTGAAGTAAGGATCGCCGCGATGGCCATAAACGTCTTTGACAGTTTCCTGAAAGAATTCGAGCAGCCGATCACGGCATTCGTGTCGACGTCGGTGTCGAATCTCGCGTCCTACATCGACGGTCCGCTGCGCGTCGCCGTGACGCTCTACGTTATCCTGTACGGTTTTGCGGTAATGCGGGGAGCCATTTCTGAGCCGATCATGGAATTTGCCTGGCGGGCGATGCGGATCGTGGTCGTCGTTCTGCTCGCGACCAATTCCAGCACGTTCCAGCAATACGTCACCGGTCTGTTTTTCGACTCATTGCCGAAGGAAATCGGCAACGCGTTGGCGGGCTCGGGACTGAATACCAATTCCGGAGTTCCGTTCGACCAGCTTCTTTCCAAAGGGATCGATGTTGCCAACAAGATCTACGATCAAGCCGGGTTGACCAACATAGCGCCGGCGCTGATTGCGGCCATTCTCCTGGTGTTCGTGGCTGTTGGCTCGTTCCTCCAGTTTGCAATCCTGCTCTATGCCAAAGTTGGCCTCGGCGTCGTGATCGCGCTCGGCCCGATCTTCATTGCGCTGGCATTATTTGAGGCTACGCGCCCGTTTACGGAAGCCTGGCTGCGCCAAGTCGCCAATTTCGTGATCCTGTTGGTGCTGGTAGTCGCTCTGGTCGGGCTGATGCTAACCACCGTCACCGGCTTCATCGACAGGTTCGCGGCAAACGCGGGAACAGCAGGCGAGATGGTGGTGGCCGCAGTCGCCGTCAGCGCGGTGCTCGGTCTCTCCGGATACATCGCGCTTCAACTGCCGATCATCGCAGGCGGTCTCGCCGGGGGCGGCGCGTCGCTCGCAAGCCGGCTGGTAACAAGCCCATTGATCGCCAATGCCACGGCCGCCGCCGGCGGCGCGTATGCCGGCGCCCGATGGTCGGCAACACAAGGTCTCGCGGCGATGAGAGCCAGCCGTCAGGGCGGCAGCATGCGGCGCAGCCGATCGCAGGGGACCACGACCGCGTAGTCAGCTTACAATCCAACGGCCGATTCCATCAGAGTGAGGACGTGGAGCATTCCGCACAATTACGCTTCGCAGGCTTCGAAGCTGTGGCGGATTACTTACTCGTTGGATATGTCAGCCCGTCTTGATCCTTCAGCCAAAGGGCTCTAGTACCCCCTTTTCTTAGAGGGTGAGTCGTGATTCAAGATGAGGATGATACTCGAAGCAAGAGAAGTCCACGTTTCGCGGAAAGACCGCAAGGTGCTTGAGGCGTGTTGTCGCTCGCCGCTAACGATACAGCGCGATTTGAAGCGAGCGCGGATCGTTCTGTTGGCGGCGGATGGGCGCAGCACCCGGTCGATCGCCAAGGAAGTTGGGGTGCAGCCGCGGATTGTCAGCCTTTGGCGGCGTCGCTATGCCGACCATGGCCTTGAAGGGCTGCAAGACAAGCCACGGCCGGGCAAACAGCCGATTTATACGAAGACGACCGACAAGCGGATTCTGAAGCTGCTGGACAAGGCCGCACCGGAAGGGTTTGCGCGCTGGACCGGCCCGCTGCTGGCCGAGGCGCTGGGCGATGTTGACGTCCAATATGTCTGGCGGTTCCTGCGCAACCACAAGATCGACCTCGTGGTTCGCAAGTCCTGGTGCGAGAGCAATGACCCGCACTTCACGGCCAAAGCCGCCGATGTTGTTGGCCTCTACGTCGCCCCGCCCGCGAAGGCCATTGTGCTGTGCGTGGACGAAAAGCCTTCGATCCAGGCTTTGGAGCGAGCGCAAGGTTATCTAAAGTTGCCCAATGGCCGCGCCTTGACCGGCCAGAGCCACGACTACAAGCGGCATGGCACGACAACGCTGTTTGCGGCACTTGAGGTTGCCACCGGCAAGATCATCGCGACGCATTCCAAACGGCGGCGGCGTATCGAGTTCCTCGACTTCATGGACAGCGTCACCACGGCTTTTCCGGACCGCCAGCTTCACGTCATCCTCGACAATCTCAACACCCATAAGAAGAACGAGCACTGGCTCAAGGCCCCCCAACGTGCAATTTCATTTCACGCCGACAAGCGCGTCCTGGCTCAATCAGGTCGAAGTCTGGTTCTCGATCTTGCAGGGGCAGTCGCTCAGCGGCGCTTCCTTCACCAGTCTCAAACAGCTTCAGGAACACATCGATGCCTACGTCAACGCGTACAACGACAGAGCCGAGCCCTTCGTCTGGACCAAGAAAAAGGTCCGTCAACGCTGATTCAAAGGCCGACGTATCACTCAGCTTTGATTCCGGGTACTAGTCATAGGCAGACAAAATATTTGTTATCAATGAGATGATGGGATTATACTATTTTCACAGAAATAGTATAACATCCCTGGATGCTTGGCTTGATTGCTGTTATACTGTTTTCGCGTAATTAGTATAATGGAGATCCGATGAAGCTCCTCGATCCAATGTACCAGACCATCTATTCGGAATTGTCCCAGAGAAGCTTGGACGCCACTTTTACATCGGACTTCTCGCTCGAAGGACGCTTCATCGCTGTTGAAGTGAAAGGCAAGAAATACTGGTATTTCGACAAGGCTAAACAAGAGGGTGGCCAGGAGCGACGTTACGTCGGGCCGGTGGAGGATCCGGAGATCACCAAGCGGGTGGAAGTATTCAAGGACCTCAAGGCGGACATGCGAGCCCGGCGGAAACTGGTGTCGACGCTTGTACGCGAAGCCTACCTTCCTCAGCCGGATCGAACCACTGGCGACGTCATCGAGGCCTTGGCGAACGCGGGCTTCTTCCGTCTGCGAGGCGTCCTCGTCGGGACGGTGGCGTTCCAATGCTATTGCGCGATCCTGGGGGTGCGATTGACGAATGCCGTCATGCAGACGTTGGATGCGGACTTTGCGCAATTCCATTCCGTATCGGTAGCAGTTGAGGACAGTCTGCCGCCGGTTCTGCAAGTCATCAAGAAAGTAGACCCCACATTCCGCGAGATTCCAAGCCAGACCGATGGACGTCAGACGTCGCAATACGTCTCGCGCAGCGGCTTCAAGGTCGAGTTTCTTACTCCCAACACCGGTTCAGCCGATTTCGACGGAAAGCCAGTTCGAATGCCTGCGCTGGGCGGCGCATCGGCTATTCCGCTGCGGTTTCTCGACTACCTCATCCACGAACCCGTGCGAGCCGTGCTGATGCATAATGCAGGCGTGCCGGTCGTCGTCCCGGCACCCGAGCGCTATGCGATACACAAGCTTATCGTGGCCACCCGACGGCGGACCGACCATGACGGCACGGCGAAGAGCCGTAAAGATCTCGGACAGGCGCTTGCGCTTTTCGAGGCGATGATCCAGACGCGTCAGCACGTCGCCCTCGCTTCCGCGTATACCGAGGCTTGGGACCGCGGCGAAGCTTGGCAAAATGCTATCCGCCAAAGTCTCTCGACCTTCGACAACGACGCCAGATCGATGGCAAATAAAGGATTGGCTGCAGGATTGGCCGAACTCGGAGACGACCCGGCGAAGTACAACCTGGCAGACGAACCATCGACGACGACCAAGGTCTAGCTGTCGCTCGTCCAACCTATGGCACCATATATCGACAAGAGGCTCACTGCGTCGAATGTGGCGGAGCCCGTGACCACAAAGTCGCTCGCCTTGTAGAACGTCGACATCGCTGGAGTGAGCGTCCGGTGGATTGACCATCCGGCCGCAATGAGACCCCGTCGTTGATGCGCGCCGCCAATTGCGACAATCGGGCAGCTATTGGGATCGGACAAGAGCTCCCAAACACCCTGCCGAAAAAGACAGGTCAGGATGACGACCGACTCTGTTTCTGTGATCCGGAGCATGTTTGTCGCTGAGGCCGCGTTGAGCACGGCGGCATTAGCCAGCGTGCGAGAAATAGCCGGCATCAGGCGAGCCGGGGCAAGACGGGGCATCAGAAAATGTGGCGTCGACTATTCATTATCTGCGTGGTCGCATGGCAGCTTGGCGGCTGCGCGATCTGGTCCAAGGCGCCACCCTCATGTGACGGTCTGGCGCGCCGGCCCCTCAATCGTTCGCTGTGGGACTGGGAAACCGGCACGCCGTTGGCGACACCGGAGCCACCAATTCCGCCATCCGCACCAATCATCCGTAAAGGCGAGAGCAGCTCGTCAGCGCCATCCTCTCATCTCGCCGCATCAGGCCACTTGGCGGACATTGCGGCCTCTTACCGCTCCTGCGGCAAGGAGGCGTGAGATGGTGGGGCACGATAATCTGAAAACTTATTTCGATAATGCGCGTCGATGGGAACAGGATCTCTTGCTGTCCGCCCATCGCTCGCGGCGCATCGCCTGGGTGGTCGCGGCCGGCGCGTGTGCGCTGGCGGTCGCCTCGGTCGGAGCGGTTGCAGCGCTGGCGCCGCTGAAGACCGTCGAGCCGTTCGTGATCCGGGTCGATAATGCGACCGGCATCGTCGAGACCGTCTCCGCGCTCAATTCGACGCCGTCACGCTACGACGAGGCGGTCACCAAATATTTCTTGGGACGCTACGTTCGCGCGCGTGAGGGCTACAGCTACCCGGAGGCCGAAACCAACTTTCGCACGATTTCACTGCTTTCGGGGCAGGGTGAGCAGGCCCGATTCGCGGCGTGGTATCGCGGCTCCAATCCCGAAAGCCCCCAGGTCGTTCAAGGCCGTTTTGGGGTCGCGACGGTGCGTATCAAGGCGATCTCGCTCCTGGCCGACAATGTCGCGTCTGTGCGTTTCATGAAAGAGAGCCGCAAGGGTGAGGAAACCCGGGTGACCCATTGGGTCTCCACCCTGACGTTTTCCTACGCCAACGCGCCGATGTCCTCCGCCGACCGTCTGATCAATCCGCTCGGCTTTCTAGTTTCTGAATACCGCGCCGATCCGGAGGTCGTTCCATGAAACGTTTCGTGCTCTTGATGGCCTTAGCCCTCGGATTCGTAGGGCCGGTGCTGGCGCTGCAACAGCCGTCACCGGGGCAACGCGATGCCCGGGTACGCACGGTGACCTATGACCCGTCCAACGTGGTCCGGCTCAACGGCGTGATCCGCGCCTCGACGCAGGTCGTGTTTGCCGACGATGAGGAGGTCGCGCATGTGGCGATCGGCGACGCGGTGGCGTGGGAAGTCGCACCCGCGGGCTCGATCCTGTTTCTCAAGCCGCGCGAAAAACATCCACCGACCAATCTGCAGGTGGTCACCACCCGCCCGGACGGGCGCAAACGCTCCTATCAGTTCGAGTTGTCGATCGCCGAGACGACGCTTGCGGACAGTTACTTCGTCATCCGCTTCGCCTATCCCGGCGAAGAGATTGAGCGCCGGCGTCTCGAGGCGGCCGCTCGCGGCGCCGAGCGCGAAGGCGCCCTGATCGAGCAAACCTTCGACCTGCATCACGCCTACGGCGCGCGCAATTGGCGCTTCTCGGCACAGGGCTCAATCGATCTCGAACCGGAAGCCGTGTTCGATGATGGCAAGGAGACCACGTTTCGCTTCGCGGGAAACCGCGAAATTCCGGCAATCTACCTGATCAATTCGGACGGCTCTGAAAGCCTGGTACCCAAGGATGTCCGAGGCGAGCTTGTGGTGGTCCACGCCACGGCCAGAGAGTTTCGATTGCGCAAGGGAGATAACGTGCTCTGCATTTATAATGAGGCGTTTGACGCGGTCGGGATCAATCCCGGGACCAACACCACAAGCCCGTCGATCGAGCGGCGGGCGAAGAAATCACCTCCATCCCTGAAGTCACGATAGGCGAGCGCGATATGACCGAGCTTCAGAACGAGACGCATGCCGATGACCGTGGCATTACGCCCGTGGGAGGAGGGGACAATGGTCGAGCAGCGATGCTCAAGC
Organism: Bradyrhizobium sp. AUGA SZCCT0105; assembly: GCF_018129565.1. Lineage (NCBI taxonomy): Bacteria > Pseudomonadati > Pseudomonadota > Alphaproteobacteria > Hyphomicrobiales > Nitrobacteraceae > Bradyrhizobium > Bradyrhizobium sp. AUGA SZCCT0105. Next base: position 30,266 of record NZ_JAFCMK010000011.1, read on the forward strand.
GGGGCTTCGGTGCGCTGGCGCTTACCGCATTTGCGTTCCTGATCATCTGGGGGACCTGGAAGGGCGATAAGCCGGTCAACGATTCCGCCCGCAAGCTCATGATTCGTCAAGCGGCGGCGTTCGAGCCGGTTCACGAGGCAGCTGCCGCGCCAATCGCCACGGGTGCCATTCCCGTTGGTCCGGTTGTGGCCACGCCGGCGGCGCCTGTGCCCGCGCCCGACCAATTACTTGAGAGCGCCCGGCGCGCGCCGGTGCTGGCTTATAACCGGCCGATTTCATCGGCGCGTCCGGCTCGCGACGGCGTGACCGGGAGCGTAGTTACGGATCCCTACGGTTTTGGGCGGGGAGAGCCACGCAACGACCTTGCCGACAAGCTGAAACCCACACCCATCGAGGGCGTGCGCGCGGCGCGGCTTCCCAATCGCAACCTCCTGGTCACGCAGGGCACGTCAATCCCGTGCGCACTGGAGACGGCAATGTCGTCGGACGTGGCCGGCTTCGTCTCCTGCGTGGTGTTGCGCGACGTCATGTCGGATTCCGGCAACGTCGTGCTGATGGAAAAGGGCACGCAAATCGTCGGCGAATATCGTGGCAATGTACGGCGCGGCTCAAAACGCCTGTTCGTGTTATGGACCCGCGCCAAGACGCCGACGGGTGTCATCGCAGCACTGTCCTCGCCGGCTACCGATGCGCTGGGCCGCGCTGGCTTCGACGGCGACATCGACACCCATTTCTGGGAGCGCTTCGGCTCGGCGCTGTTGCTGTCGATCGTCAGCGATGCCTCCTCAATCGGGCGCCAGCAGTTGCAGGACAGCTCAATCCAGATCAACAATACCACTGGCGCCACCAACACCGCCGCCGGCATCGCCGTTGAGCAGTCGATCAACATCCCGCCGACGCTGAACAAGAACCAGGGCGAGCTCGTCAATATCTTTGTTGCGCGCGATGTCGATTTCTCCTCGGTCTATCAACTGCAGCGGATCGAAACCCGCACCCAGATTCTCGACCGCACCGTCCCGGGAGTCATCGTGGCGCCGGCTGTGGTGACGAAATGAGCGAGGTCGCATCAATCGAACGCGATGGCGGCCGACTTGTTCTGGCGCGGTACCTCGAGCCGCTTGCACCCTACCTCGCGGACAAAACCCTGACCGAAGTCGTCGTCAACCGTCCCGGTGAGATTTTCGTGGAAGGACCTGATGGTTGGACCCGGCATGAAGCGGCAGCCCTGACGCATGCTTACCTCTCACATCTCGCAACCGCGGCTGCCGGTCTCACGCGCCAGGATATCGGTCCGGAACACCCTGTCGTGTCGACCACCCTGATCGGTGAGGAGCGCTGCCAGATCGTGGTCCCGCCGGCTGTCCCGGCCGGTATGATCAGTCTCACGATCCGCAAGCCATCGACACTGACAATGACGCTTGATGCTTTCGAGCAGACAAAGCTGTTCGATGAGGTCCGCGCCGCCGGCGACGAGCTTACCGCCGACGAGCACCGATTGCTCGCCCTGAAAGAAACGGGCGCTTGGCGCGACTTCCTCGAACTTGCAGTGCGAAGCCGACGCAATATCCTCATTTCCGGCGCAACCGGCTCGGGCAAGACCACCTTGTCCAAGGCGCTGATTGCAGCGATCCCCGCGAATGAGCGTCTGATCACTATCGAGGACACCGCCGAGTTCGTAATCCCGCATCGCAATTATGTGCGGCTGCTCTATGCCAAGGACGGCCAGGGTGTTGCCAAAATCGGGCCGCGCGAACTGCTTGAATCTTGCCTGCGGATGCGGCCCGACCGCATCCTGCTGCAGGAGCTGCGCGACGGCACCGCCTTCTTTTATCTCAGGAATGTGAATTCCGGCCATCCAGGATCGATCACCACGGTTCATGCCGACAGCGCCCGGCTCGCTTTCGAACAGATGACATTGTTGGTGAAGGAAAGTGCGGAGGGACGTGACCTTCATCGCGACGATATCCGCTCGCTGCTGTTGCTTCTGGTCGACGTCGTCGTCCAGATGCAGAAGCGTGATGGCCGCTATCGCATATCGGAAATCTATTATGACCCCGTTCGCAAACGCGACCACGCCCACTAAGGCCGCGCTCAGCGCAGCGCTTGCGCTCGGTGCCAGTGCGCTGTTTCTGCTGGTCGCCTCCAACGTTCTGCTGCTCGGGCTCAGGCTTCACGACGGCGGCTTTCACTGGTCGGAGATCGCCACGGGCTGGCCCCGTTACGGCGCTGACCCACGCTTCGACCGCTGGCTGACGCTTTCGACCCTCACCGGCGTCGTTGTGGTCTTTGGCCTGCTCGGCGCTATCCTCCGGCACCGTCCTCTCCCTCTTCACGGCAGCGCTCGATTCGCTTCCGAGCGCGAGATCAAGGCCGCCGGTCTGCGATCCAAGGAGGGTCTTCTGCTCGGCCGCAAGGACGGTGCAATGCTCTGTTTCGGCGGATCGGAACACGTCCTGGTCTATGCCCCGACCCGCGCTGGCAAGGGCATCGGCTATGTGATTCCGAACCTGCTCAATTGGCCGGATTCGGTGGTTGTGCTGGATGTCAAGAAGGAGAACTGGGATCGCTCGGCCGGTTTTCGCGCAGCACATGGCCAGGAGGTCCATCTGTTCGACCCGTTGGAGGAGAACGGTCGCACCGCGCGCTACAACCCACTAGGCTATGTGCGCAGCGATCCCGCCGAACTCTATGACGATCTGCAGCGCATCGCCGTGATGCTATTTCCGGCCGAGAGCCGCGGTGATCCGTTCTGGTTCGAGGCAGCCCGTTCGGCCTTCGTCGCGATCGGCGGCTATGTCGCGGAAACGCCGGGGCTGCCATTGACGATCGGCGAGATCTTGCATCAGCTTTCCGCGGCCCCCGACCTGAAGGTCCATTTCGAGAAAATCATCACGGGCCGCAAGTCCGGTCCTTCGCCCCTATCGCGACATTGCATTACGGCGCTGAACGATTTCCTTGCTGCCTCCGAAAATACCATGAACTCGGTGCGCAAGACCGTGACGGCGCGCCTCGGTCTGTGGCTCAATCCCCGCATCGATGCAGCCACATCCACCAACGATTTCGATTTGCGGCAGCTGCGGCAACGGCCGATGTCGATTTACCTCGGCGTCACGCCTGACAATCTCGACCGCATGGCGCCGCTTCTGAATCTGTTTTTTCAGCAGGTGGTCGATCTCAATACCCGCGAACTGCCGGAACAAAACCCCAAACTCAATCGCAAGGTGCTGCTGCTGCTCGATGAATTTCCGGCGCTGGGCAATGTCAGCGTGCTTGCGAAATCCGTCGCGTTCATTGCCGGTTACGGCATCCGCCTCCTCACCGTGGTCCAGAGCCCAGCTCAACTCCGCGCGATCTACGGGATCGACGCGGCCCGCAACTTCATGACCAACCACGCTGTCGAGGTCGTTTTCGCCCCAAAGGAACAGGACGTGGCGAATGAACTCTCGGAGCGTATCGGCTACGACACCGTGAAAGCGCGCAGCCGCAGCGGTCCGAAGGGTCTCGCGATGCGCTCGACCAGCGAGACCATCTCCGAACACCGCCGCGCCCTGATGCTTCCCCAAGAACTCAAACTTCTTCCGAAATCCAAGGCCTTCATTCTCGGTACAGGCATTCCGCCCATCATCGCGGACAAGATCATCTATTACCAGGACAAGGCATTCCTGCAGCGATTGCTGCCGGCGCCGGTCCCGGACTTGCCCAAGAGCCGCTCAAATGCGCTGCTCGACGCCGAGATCAAGGAGCTTCGCTCCGAGGTCGCCGAACTGCGGGCGGTATTTCGGACGCGGCCGATGACGGACGAAGAAGTGGCGGATCCCTCCACGATCCCTGCCAATGCCAGTTTCGATTTCGGGGATGTGGATGTGGATCTTGAAGGGCTGTCCGAGGACGACATGAAAGCCTGGACCCTGAATTACATCGACTCCCAGGCCATTCCGCCGGCGCGACGGTCCAGCCGCAAGCAAAACGGGCAGCAGCATGAACGATACGCGTGACGACAGCCAGGACTTCAGCCTCAAACGGCAGGAGCGCATGGGGCGCGATCCCGGCACGGAGAAGTCAGGCGAGAAATCCGCAGCGAAGTCAGCGCCGAGCGACAAGTCATCTTCCGCGACGGTAGATGAGAATGCGCTGCCCGATCGTATCCGCCGCAAATATTATGTGATAGCCAATGAGCCCGGAAAAGATGGACCAGACGGCGAGGCGCGGCTGTACGCGGATGAGCGGGGTGAGTACCTCGCGTTCAAGGTCACCGAGGATCGCCTGGTCACGCGGGTGGCCGCAGCCGAGGTGATCCGCGACATGGTCAGCGTCGCGCAACATCGGCAATGGGAGGCAATTCACGTCCGCGGCTCCGCGGAGTTCCGGCGCGAGGCCTGGCTTGAGGCCGGCGCGCGAGGAATGGACGTCGGGGGCTATCAGCCGACCGCGCTCGATAGGCAGGCACTTGGAGATCGGCGAGAGATCTGGGAACGGACGCATCCGCGCACTCCGGAGGCCGAAGCTCGTTCGGTTTCCGAGAGGGACGAGCGCGCGGATAAGTTCGATTACGACAAAGGCATATCGGGACGCCTGATCGGGGTCGGTCGGGCACCCTATCGCAATCGTACCGATGCCGAGACCTCCACTTATGTGGCCATCGAACTCGATAATGGCCGGCAGCATCGGGTATGGGGTGTGGGTCTGGAAAAAGCGACCTCCGATAGCAAGGCAAGGTCCGGCGATCGCGTTCAGGTGCGCAGGGATGGTGTCGAACGCGTCGCCAAAGATATCAAAGTGATAGATGCAGCAAGCGGGAGTGCGCGTATCGAGCGGCGGCAGGTGCCGCGCAATCGCTGGCGGGTGACGGCAGAGAAGTTTCGCGCGGCAGACCGACCGACAGCCGCTCGCGATCCCGACCTGGTGGCAGCGCAATCCCAAATGGTCATTATCGAGCAAGCGCTCGAACGCGTCTTTCCCGGGGACGACCGCGCTCGATATAGCATCATAGAAGCGGCTAAGGAACGGATTGCCGGACATCTCGAGCGGGGGCATTCGTTCGCGCGTGCGACCGTGATAGAATCTGTTCAAGACCGTCAGCGATTGGGGAGCGACAAAGAAAATGTCAGGCAGAACCCGAATGCTGAGCGCGTTAAAGTTCAGGAACGAGAACGCTGAAGGCGCGCGCGACGTCCTTGCAACCGTAGTGATCGCGCACGGGGGGCGGCGCGACCCTGAGGACACTCAGCACCGGCAATCGAGGTACCTACACTGAGTATCAGAACCGCCTTGAGACCTGCTCGCCGGCGTGCCGCCGAGGAGTTTCCGCTCGGCGCGGTCTCGCACGGCACCGGCGGCATGCGCGGATCCGACCTTCAGCAGGCCACGGCCTCCGCATAGTGGCCTCGCTCGGGCTCGGCGGGCCCAATCCGCTTCTCTTCTTGGCCGCGCGGGAGGAGGGATTCGTATCGATGTTCATGGATCTATCATCCGAGATGGTCCTCGCCCTCCTGCCCGTCCATCCGGATCAGCTCATTCGATACAATCTGACCCTCAACGAGGTGCTGACCGCGGCGAAGAAGGCGACGGGAGTGCGCGGCGCGGGTTTTAGCGAGACGACCAATCAGCGCATCGTCTTTCAGACCGAGGGGCAGTCGCTCAAGGCGGATCCGCGATTTGCTTGAGAAGCGCATAGCTGCCGCTCGGCGCGCGCGTCACGCTGCAAGCATGCAAGCGGGCCAAGTTCGACCGCGGCTGGATCCTGACCCTCGTCGACGGCTTTCCAGAAGCCGATTGCGCCATCGGCTAGCGCGAGTGTAAAGTTGAACAATATTCGCATGTCCGAGTTAGGTAAAGTCGGTGGGATATACACTCAGACGGTAGGACTTATTTTTTCCATCTTTGGAGTCCAAGCGATCGCAGAAATAGTTAAGGGAGGGGAAGATGTCGAAACTTCAAATAGCTTTGATTGCCGGCGTTGCCATGAGCTTTGCACTAATTGGAGGTTCAGCGAAGGCTGACGACGAAGACCATCATCACGATGGAGGAGGAATTAATCACTTCTTGCACGACAACGGCATCCCTCATTCACATGGCGACGAAGGCGACGCGCACGAGTATAATCACTACCTTCATGACAACGGCATACCGCATGAACACAGATATGTCAGAAGGTGTTATCAAGTCGTAGATCACGACCAATACGGGCGCCACTTTTACCGCAGAGTTTGCGAGTGAGCGTGCACAAGAGGAACTTCTGCTGCGATGGTGTCCAGGTTCCTTGCTGCAAGACATCCTCGAGCGCTTAACAGTTGGGAACGTTATCACGGCTGACACATTACAGCCTCATGGTTTTCAGCAAGGAGGCTTCGAAATGAAATATCTCGCACCGTTTGCCGTCGTGTTTGGATTAGCGGTAGGACTTCCCACCGTATCTTTCGCCCAGCACCTTGATGTTGGTCCCGGAGGCGTTAGCGTCGGCGTTAATGCCGGTCACGATCACGACGGCGATCATCACGATCATCCGGTAATCGACCGGCATGACCACGATCATGATCACGACCATCCGGTTGTTCAAATCGATCATGGGCATGATGATCACCACGTTCAGATTGATCATGGGCATGATGACCATCATGATGACCACCACGGCGACCGACACGACTAATTTCCGCCGCTGGTCATTGTAGATACAAAATACGGAAGCTGAGAAACGTTTGGAGACTAGTATCCAGCGACTTCCTCAACTTCCGTATTTATACATGTTGAAAATATGCGTTTTTTCAAATCTGCTACGCGGTTAGCGGTTTTGGACGCCGTGACCGTAGGCCAATATCGGCCCTTCCAGTTGCTAAAAGTTTCGGTGCAGCACAGCCAACTCCTCTCGTTGAGAAGGCCGAATACTCGTGTGCTCGATCCCATCGAGCCGGTGGCTCGCAGCATCGGCGGCGGTCCTCCCGGTTTCGAACGAATAGCGGCTCGCGCGCATCAAAGTACTGGTCGAGTGGCTTACCGGACATCCCGGTCTATTGCGCCGAGTATCAGGTGGCGGGGTTCAAACCGGCACATCTGCGCGAGTGGACGATGTCCAGAAGATGCCCGTCATCACCAAGCCGGATCTCGTCACGTTTTCCAGATCAATGCGTAAACAGGAACGTTAGAGCGAATATCCGGGTTCATCTTCCAACGGCGCCCGGTTCGCGTCGACTACGACCGCGATTTTGACCGATACCATCTAGGGCGTTCGCCGGTTTGCGATGCAGAGTCGATTAAATATCATGAACCCAACAAGCCTCGAAGCGTCCGTAGTGCATGAATCTAGCCGTGACGTAGGGGGGGACGTTGGTCCACAGTAGAGATTGGTTGAGGGAACCTATATCGAGGCTGGGGCTTTATTGTTTGCAAATTATGGAAAAGGGAGGAATCAATGACCCGTTCTTGGCTCATGAGTGCTGCGGCGCTTTTAGGTATCGCGATGGCCAGTCCTGCGTCGGCTCTTCCTTTCGCGAAGATGGCTACCGCGTCCTCGATGCAGCCTGACCCCCTTGTCGAAAATGTTCACCTCATATGTGACCGCTATGGACGTTGTTACAATTCACGCCGGTATATTCAGCGGCGTTACTACGTGCAGCCCGGCTATTCCGACTATGGTTACGGCTCGGGGTATGGCTACGGTCCAGGGTATGGTTATGGCTACGGGCCCAGCATAAGCTTCGGGTTTGGCGGCGGTTACGGTCACCACCACCATCATTGGTGAAACCGACTTAAGCCCGATGACTCGTCCCACTTCCTGGGACAATAGGCGATACCAATCGTGCGGCAGCACGGCGTGCTTTCGCGGCAGTTGTTTGACACTCGTACCGTATTCCGAAATCTTGTCGGTGAACTAGCGACTAAATTGGCAACCTCGTCTTCAGATGGGCGCGGAAGCGGATGATCGGCGGCGCACATGGCGATCTTTGATCGTAATACCCGTCGATGCAGGAGAGCGATTGCGCGAAACTCCGTTACGGCCGTTCGAACAGTCTGCCGGGATTTTGGGTGCTTCTCGAATTGTGAGCTCACCCCTTGCAAGAAGGGCACAATTTGTTCCCATGACGGATTGGAGAAGAATGCGATCGCCGTTCCAACGAGCCAGCGGCTACCTCGCGGGGCCGCGAACCGGCTTAATCAGCAAAATTGCGGGGCAAAGAGTTGTGGATGTGCGTGGCAGCGATCGCGGCGTGTCCGGTGGCGACCGCAATCTGATGAAGATCGGATACGACGTCTCCCGCGGCATACAGACCGTCAACGGTGATACGCTGGTGCTCGTCGACCTTGAAGCAGCCGGACGCATTATGTTGCGCTCCGAGCCGCGTTCCGAGTTCGGAACGCACGTTGCAGCCGAGCGCGGGATAGATCGAGTCGAAAGTCTCGCGATGACCGCCGCGAAATAGGGCGGAAACGCGATGTCCGTCGCGCTCCAACCGGACGACCGGCTCCATGGGGCGACGGACGCCGGCCGCAGCGAGCGCCGAAACAGCGTCGCTGCCGGCATCCGCCGGGTCGCCGATATCGAGCATCGTCACGTCGCGCGAATAGGTCCGCATGAAGAGCGCTTTTTCGAAGCACTTCCGCGTGCGGCCGAGCACGGCGACCCGCTCACCGCGCACGTCATAACCGTCGCAGACCGGACAGTAGCGTATCGCGCCGTCCGATACGGCCCGATCGAGGCCGGGAAACTCTGGAGTTACATCCACGATGCCCGTGGCGAGCAGAACGCGGCTTGCGCGAATTCTCGTTGCGTCCAGGGTCGCGACGTAGCCGCTGTCCGATCGGCCAAGATCCGTCACGTGACCGTTGTGGATGGAGACTCCGAATTCCCGCACCTGGGACCGTAGCGTCTTCAGGAGGTCGGGGCCGCTGATCCCGTTGGCAAAGCCGGGATAGTTGTGGCTGACCGGGATGAGTGCGCCGCGGCTGTTGCCGCCGTCGATGACCGCAATCCGCCGGCGGTATCTGGCCAGATAGATCGCCGCGATCAGCCCGGCGGGGCCGCCACCGACGATCAGACAATCGACATCCTCTTCGTTCTTTCGCGACATGTCGTGACGGCCTTCCGAATTGGTTCGCGCAAGAGATCGCGGAAGCCGCGAATCCGTGGTCGCTAGATGTTGACCGTTCTGAGCCGAAGCGCGTTGCCGACGACGCTCACCGACGACAGAGCCATGGCAGCCGCGGCGATCACGGGGGACAGCAGCAATCCGAACGTCGGATACAGGATGCCCGCGGCGATCGGAATTCCCGCCGCGTTGTAGATGAAGGCAAAGAACAGGTTTTGCCGGATGTTGCGCATCGTCGCCTGGGAGAGGCGACGGGCGCGGACGATGCCGCCGAGGTCACCTTTAAGCAGGGTCACGCCCGCGCTTTCCATCGCCACGTCCGTTCCGGTCCCCATCGCGATACCGACATCCGCCGCCGCGAGCGCGGGCGCGTCGTTGACGCCGTCGCCGGCCATCGCGACGATACGTCCCTGCTTCTGCAACTTGGTGACGACGGCGCTCTTCTGATCCGGCAGCACCTCGGCCGCGACGTCGGAAATGCCCAGGCGCTTCGCGACCGCGTTTGCCGTGGTCCGGTTGTCGCCGGTCAGCATGATGACCTTGATGCCGTCTGTTGCGAGCGCCTTCAGCGCATCGGCCGTCGAGGCCTTGACGGGGTCGGCGATGGCCAGAACGCCGGCAAGCTTGCCGTCGACCGCGATATCGATGACGGTCGCTCCGTCGCCGCGCAGCCTTTCTGCCTGCGCCTCCAACGGTTGTGTCGCAACGCTCGCGGATTCGAGAAAGTTGGCGTTGCCGAGCAGTATCAGCTTGCCGTCGATCTTGCCGGATACACCCTTGCCGGTCGGGGAATCGAATTCCTCGACGTCGGCAAGCGCCAGATTCCGTTCTTTCGCCGCACGGACGATCGCATCGGCAAGCGGATGTTCGCTGGACCGCTCGACGCTCGCCGCAAGCTTCAGAACTTCCTCCTCGTCGAAACCCGCTGCGGGCACGATGGAGACCACTTTCGGCTTGCCCTCGGTCAGCGTCCCCGTCTTGTCGACGACCAGCGTGTCGACCTTTTCCATGCGTTCGAGAGCTTCGGCATTCTTGATCAGGACGCCGGCATGGGCCCCGCGTCCGACGCCGACCATAATGGACATGGGTGTCGCGAGTCCGAGCGCGCAAGGGCAGGCGATGATCAGGACGCTGACGGCCGCAACCAGGCCGAACGCGAGCCGCGGCTCCGGACCGAACAGCGCCCAGACGCCGAACGCGAGGAGGGCGACGACGATCACCGTGGGCACGAACCAGCCGGCCACCTGGTCGGCGAGCCGCTGGATGGGAGCGCGGGACCGCTGCGCCTGCGCCACCATCTGCACGATCTGGGAAAGCAGGGTGTCGCGGCCGACCTTCTCGGCCCGCATCACGAACCCGCCCGATTGATTCAGCGTGCCGGCGATCACCTTGTCGCCGGTCCCCTTGGTGACCGGCATCGATTCTCCGGTCACCAGCGATTCGTCGAGCGACGAGCGTCCCTCGACGACGAGGCCGTCCACCGGCACCTTGTCGCCCGGCCGGACCCGCAGCTTGTCGCCGACGTTCAAACCGTCGAGCGGGACTTCATGGTCGGCGCCAGTCTCGTCGACCAGACGCGCGGTCTTGGGCGCCAGATCCAACAGGGCTTTGATCGCTCCGGAGGTGGCCTCGCGGGCCCTAAGCTCCAGCACCTGGCCCAGCAGGACCAGGACGGTAATGACCGCGGCGGCCTCGAAATACACCGAGACCGCGCCGTCGTGGGTCCGGAATGCGGGCGGGAAAATGCCGGGCGCTACCGCTGCCACGACGCTGTACGTAAAGGCGACGCCGACGCCCATCGCGATGAGGGTGAACATGTTCAGATTGCGGGTCACCAGCGACTGCCAGCCGCGCGCGAAGAACGGCCACCCGGCCCAAAGCACGACCGGCGTGGCGAAGAAGAGCTGGATCCAGTTCGAGACGTTCTGGTCGATCCAGCTGTGGCCGCCGACCAGGTGGCCGCCCATCTCGAGGACGACGACCGGCAACGCTAGCGCGAGCCCGACCCATAAGCGGCGGGTCATGTCGGCCAGTTCGGGATTGGGTTGGTCGTCGAGGCTAACCAGGTCGGGTTCCAGCGCCATTCCGCAGATCGGGCAGCTTCCGGGGCCTATCTGACGGATTTGCGGATGCATGGGGCAAGTGAAGACGGTGCCCTCCGGAACGTCGGCGCGCTGCGGCTCTGCATTTCCCTTGTCGAGGTATTGCTCCGGAGTGGCGGCGAACTTGGTCCGGCAGCCGGCCGAGCAGAAATGATAAGTTTCGCCCCTAAATTCGGCGCGATGCTTGCTTGTTTCCGGATCGACGGTCATGCCGCAGACCGGGTCGACGACTCCGGTCCCAGAGGCAGCATGGCCATGACCGTCTTCGTGCGCGCCACCGCCGCCGCAGCATCCGCTCTTCTCGGCCGGCGCTTGCGCCCCGCCCGCGGCCTTGGAGGAGCATTCGCATCCACTTCGGGACATCGCGTTCAGTTCGTTAGCCATTTCGATCTCCATGCCTACTTGCAACCCATACCGTGTAGGGGTATATAGGACTCATGCGAAAAGACATCAAGGCATCCTGCCGGAAGCGCCTCAGCCGGATCGAAGGCCAGGTGCGCGGGCTCTCCAAGATGGTGGAGGAGGAGCGCTACTGCATCGACGTCGTGACTCAGATTTCGGCGGTCCGCGCCGCGCTGCGGCGGGTCGAGGAGGAAGTCCTGAAGGACCACGTCTCCCACTGCGTCGAACATGCCATCGCGAGCGGCGACAAGACGGACCAGAGGAAGAAGATCGCTGAGTTGATGGCCGTCATCGGCCGGGCGGACCGATGAGCGAAACGACAAGTTCCATCTTGGCGGGCCGGTGCTTCACCGCTATGCTCGCAAGCCTACATACGAAAAGGCGTTGAAATCTACATGCTCGTCCGGTTGACCAGAACGAAGCGATTGAGAGCAGGGTGGCTGGTAGCCTTGGCCTATCTGCTGTGCGTACTGGCGCCGACGATCTCCTATGCGCTGCCGGGCGTCCATGCTCCGGCCCCGTGTCTGACGGACGAGAATCACGTTCCCGGAATGGTCCATGTCCATTCCGAGTTGCAGCACGTGCATGACGACGGCCAGATCCATGATCATGCCGCTGCGCAAGTAAATTCCGGCGGCGGCAACCATTCGATGACGGCGGCATCGGATTCGAGGTCGGCTCCGGAGAAGGCACCGCATGCATCGGGCGGAGAATGCTGCGGGCTGATGTGCGTTACCGCTATTCCGGCGAAGGTCGTCGACATCGTGATGCCTTCCACTCCGACGGCGCTGTGCGAAGTCGAAGGCTACCGCAACGTCTCCGACAACGCTCCCCCTCGGCTCTATCGTCCCCCCATCACCTGACCTGATCGAAGCTACGCGGTGCCGTGCCCCGTCGAGGGCACGCGCGCCTGTGGTCCATCGTCAGTTCGGGAAAAGAAAATGTTTGCGCAGTTTGGGGCGATTCTCGCCGCCGTTCGGTCGGTGGTGGAGAGGATATTAGGCAATAGATTTTGGGCAATCGCGGGGATGGCGGCCGCGGCGTTGTCGCTGGGGGGATGCCTTCCGACCGTGCCGCTCGTCGGTGCGGATCCGGCCGACCCGAACGTGCCGGTCGCCGGCGTCAGCTACCGGTCCGGCATCGCGCCGTACACAAGTATGCGGCCGACCGCGCCTTCCGGCTGGAAGGAACAGAATCAGCGGGTCACTCCTTCGCCGAAGTCCGGGCAGTAGGAGAGCGCCATGACAAGAAACTCTCATGAAGAGCGACGCAGACCGGCCGAACATGGTGGCAGACCGGCCCTGCTTGCGCTGACGGCGGTTTTGCTGCTCTCGGGTTGCGCAACATTCTCTCCGGACGGCGGCATGACGGCCGTTGCCGACATCGCCGGCGAAACCATCAAGAAGGACGTGATCTCGATCCGGACCACCGACGACGCTCTGGTCGCGAACGATGCGGTCAAGCGGCTGCTTCGGCGGACCCTGAACGTCGAAAGCGCGGTCCAGGTCGCGCTCCTGAGCAACCGGGGCCTTCAGGCTGCATACAACGAGCTGGCGCTGGCGGAGGCGGATCTCGTCCAGGAAAGCCTGCCGCCCAATCCCACCTTTTCGATCTCGCGAATATCGGGCAGCGGCGCCGTAGAGATTGAACGACAGGTCGTCGGCGACATTCTGGCGCTTGCCACCCTGCCATTCCGCTCGGAAATCGCACGTCAGCGTTTCCGGCAGGCACAGTTGCGGGCCGCCCTCGAGACGCTGCGGCTCGCCGCGGAAGTCAGACGGTCCTACTACCGCGCGGTCGCCGCCAACGAACTCGTCGGACTGCTCGCGGACGCCAAATCCACTGCGGAATCCACCGCGCAGCTCGCCCTCAAACTCGGCCAGACCGGATCGCTCAACAAGCTCGACCAGGCGCGCGAGCAGGTGTTCTATGCCGAGACCACCGCCGAACTCGGATCGATACGCCAAGAGGCGGCAAGTTCGCGCGAGCGACTTGCGCGCCTGATGGGACTTTGGGGCAGCGATCTCGCCTTCCAAATCCCGAATGCGCTGCCGGCGCTGCCGCGGCGCGCGTCGGCACTGCCATTCATAGAGGTCGATGCGGTCAGCCACCGCATCGACCTCCAGATCGCGCGGATCGAACTCGACGCCCTCGCAAGGTCGCTCAATCTGACGGAAGCGAGCCGGTTCGTGACGCTCCTCGACGTGGCCGGAATCGACCGCAAGACGCGCGATCCCGATACAGCGCCCTTCCGCGAACGCGGCTTCGACATCCAGTTCCAGATTCCGATCTTCGACGGCGGCGAGGTGCGCGTCAGGCAGGCGGCCGAGACCTACAACCAGTCGTTCAACCGCCTGACGGAGAAGGCAATCAACGTACGCTCGGAGGCGAGGGACGCCTACCGCGTCTACAGGTCGACCTACGAAATCGCCGGCCAGTACCAACGCGAAGTCCTGCCGCTGCGGAAGATCATCACCGAAGAGATGCAACTGCGCTTCTCGAGCATGCAGATCGACGTGTTCGCCCTGCTGACTGAAGCACGGCAACGCATCGCATCGCTGCGCGCCGGGATCGAGGCCAAGCGCGACTTCTGGTTCGCCCAGTCCGACCTGCAGACGGTCGTCAACGGCGGCGGCTCGGGAGAATCCCAAAATCCGTCCCGTCAGACCGCCACGGCCCAGGCCGCCGGCGGCCGCGGTCATTGAAGGAGAAGAGCATGCTATCGCGTAGAGGATTCATCGGAACGGCCGCGCTGATGAGCGCGAGCGCAGTCAGCGGCCGGGCGCAGGCGGCCAACATTCCGGAAGCGCCTTTCATGGAAAAGGCGGTGATGCAGCCGCCGCTGCATCCGACGTCCGGTCCCGATTATCGGCCGGTGGTGACGCTTAACGGATGGTCGCTGCCGTGGCGGATGAACGGCGACTGGAAGGAATTCCATCTGGTCGCCGAACCGGTCGTGCGCGAATTCGCCGAAGGAATGAAGGCCTACCTGTGGGGATACAACGGGCAGTCGCCCGGTCCGACCATTGAGGCAGTCGAAGGCGACAAGGTCCGGATATTCGTCACCAACAAGCTGCCCGAACACACCACCGTGCACTGGCACGGCATGATCGTGCCGAACGGCATGGACGGAGTGGGCGGTCTCAACCAGCCGCACATCAAGCCCGGCAAGACCTTCGTCTACGAATTCCAGATCAAGACGAGCGGGACGTTCATGTACCACCCGCACTCGGACGAGATGGTGCAGATGGCGATGGGCATGATGGGCATGTTCATCGTGCACCCCCGGGACCAGACCTTTCGGCCGGTCGATCGCGACTTCGTGTTCATCATGAGCACCTACCTCATCGATCCCGGCACCTACCTGCCGAAGGTCAACGAGATGACCGATTTCAACATGTGGACGTGGAACAGCCGCGTGTTTCCCGGCATCGATCCGCTGCCCGTCCGCCTGGGGGACAAGGTACGCGTGCGCATGGGGAATCTCACGATGACCAATCATCCGATCCATCTGCACGGGCACAGCTTTGCGGTGACCAGCACCGACGGAGGGTGGGTACCCGAGTCCGCGCAATATCCGGAGACGACCACCGACGTCCCGGTCGGCGCCGTACGCGTCTTCGACGTGCTCGCAGACAATCCCGGCGATTGGGCTTTCCACTGCCACAAGTCGCACCACACCATGAACGCCATGGGGCACGACATGCGTAACATGATCGGCGTCTCGAAGAAGGATCTCGCCAAGGCTGTCGGCAAGCTCGCTCCGGACGCGATGGTGATGGGTTCGACCGGAATGGCCATGGGCGAGATGGAGATGCCGATGCCGGATAACACGCTCATGATGATGTCGGGCTCCGGTCAGTTCGGCCCCATCGAAATGGGCGGCATGTTCTCCGTGATGAAGATCCGGGAAGGTATGGCCCGCGACGATTACAAGGATCCGGGCCCCTACAAGAATCCGCAAGGCACGGTCGCATACGAAGTCGATGCGCCCGCCTCGGCGGCTCCCCGCCAGGATGGCGGCAAGGACGAAGGCGGGACGACGCAAATGAAGGGCATGAAAGGAATGAAAGGCATGAAGGGCATGAACATGAAGGACATGTGACCCAACGCCTTTTCGAAACTCAACATCAGACAGGAGAAGCCAATGAAGACCATCAATCAAACCGTCGCTTCGACCATCGCGGCGCTGCTGCTGGCAGGCGGCACTGCCGTCTGGGCGGGCCAGGGTCCGGCCGGGCATAGCCACAGCCACGACGAGACGTTCTCCGCCGGCGAGCCCGGCGATGCCAAGAAACCTGCCCGGATCGTCCAGGTGACCATGGGCGAGATGGACGGAAAGATGATGTTCATGCCCGCGAAGATCGAAGTCAAAACGGGCGAGCAGGTCAAATTCATGCTCCGCAACAACGGCGAACTCGACCACGAATTCATACTCGCGACGACCGCCGAAAATCTCAAGCACGCAGAGGCCATGAAGAAGAATCCCGACATGGAGCACGACGACCCGAACGGCAAGCGGCTTGCCCCCAAGAAGACCGACGAGATCGTCTGGAAGTTCAGCAAGCCCGGAGAGTTCGAATATTCGTGCCTTATCCCGGGCCATCGCGAAGCCGGCATGGTCGGCACGATCGTCGTCAAGTGATTCCATCAAAACCAAGGAAAACGTCATGAAAAATAAACTTGCAGCATCAGTTATCGCCGTCATTCTGGCGGCAACGTCGGCTGCTGCCCTCGCGCAGAACGCCATGGCCAACGGCGAGGTCAAGAAGATCGACGAGAGCGCCGGCAAGATCACCTTGAAGCACGGTCCTATCAAGAACCTCGACATGGACGAAGACGGCATGACCATGGTTTTCCGGGTGCAGGACCCCGGGATGCTCAAGCAGGTAAAGGTCGGCGACAAGGTGCAGTTCGAGGCCGAGCGGGCGACCGCAGGCATCACGATCACGAAGATGCAGAAGGGCAAGTAACGCCGGAACGACCGGCGCCGCCGTCTGAGCGAGCGGCGCCGGCCGAAAAGCGGATTTTGGAGGGAATGGATGGATGCCTCGTTGCGCCAGGCTGACGGAGTTGCGGCCGAACGACCGCTAGTCTTCGATCGCGTAAGCGGAATGCTGAGCGGAGCGGGCGTGATTGACCGGGTGGCGGTGCTCGCCCTGAAGGCTGGATCCGTCATCACGCGACCTTACGGGCATCGCGGCTTCAGGCTCGGTTGCAAGGCGGTCGCGACCGTCGTTGCCGATCGCGACATCATCGTCCGGTTGAACGATGATGCCGACTTTGCCATTCCGTTCTGCGACGGATATTGGAGCAGGATTCTCAACCCGAAATACGACTATGAAGAGGAGATCGAAGCCTTCTTAAAAAGTGCGGCGGACCTCAGATACTCCTTCGTCGACTGCGGGGCGAACTTCGGCTACTGGTCCGTGCTGGCATCCAGCTCGCCCTTCGGCGGGCAAGCGGCTCTCGCCGTCGAAGCATCTCCTGAGAACGCAAGGCGGCTGGCCAGAAACGCACGCCTCAACGGCGGCCGTTTCCGATGGCTGAACGCCGCGGTCGGCGATAGATCCGGCGGCTTTGCGCGCATCACTGGGGCACGACATGAAGCCTTTGGAACGCTGACGCTGAAGAAGAACGAGCCGGAAGCCGTGCAGATCGTTTCATTGGACGGGCTCGCCGCCGATGGCCTGATCGACACGGCGCTTCCCGTCGTCATCAAGCTCGACGTGGAGGGCGTGGAGATCGCGGCGCTGGCGGGCGCCGAAGGCCTATTGCGGCGCGACTGCGTCGTCATCTGCGAAGAGCACGGCCTCGACCGGACGCACGGCATCACGCGTCATCTCATCGATGAACTGTCTCTACGCGTTTTCGTGTTCGACCCCGGGCTGTGCCGTTTCATCCGACTGGAGGGCGTCGGACGCCTCGATCAGATCAAGAAGCACGCGTGGGTCGGCTACAACGTCTTCGCTACCTCCAGCACATTGTGGGAAGAGCGGATCCTCGCGGCAACCTGGAGGAATCGCTGATCGTTTCGTTGCGTCATGTCTGCCGCTCGTCACAGGAGGCGGAGTCACAAGGATTACCATTCGGCAGTCCGACCAGTGGTCGGCAGCCGCCACGTCGCATGAATGTCGTTGCACGAAAAAGCATGAGGTCCCCCAAGCGCTCCACCATGATCTGACCTTGGACGTTTCGACTCTTTGCGAGGTCCCTCGACCGCGCATGCCCTCGCTTGTCCCGACGGCATCGGTAAGACCGGTCTCTTAGTTTCGGGCCTCGCGGAACAACGGTTTGCACAAGCTGTTTGCGAGAGTGTTTTCTAACAATGGAGAATGTGATGACACGAAATACCCTGAAGAAGTCCGTTGCGTCCGTCGCGATCTTGTTTGCGCTCTCGGTGCCGTCGTTCGCCGACGACGCCGGTCACGCCTACATGAAGTCGATGGAGAAGATGGATGCCGACATGAAGAAGGGAATGGATCCGGATCCGACGAAGGCTTACGCGAAGATGATGGTTGCTCACCATCAAGGTGCGATCGACATGTCGCAGACGGTCTTGAAGGAGACGAAAGATCCCATGATCCGCGACATGGCGGAAAAGGCGATCAAGGACCAGACGAAAGAGCAGTCCATGCTCAAGGAGTGGATCGGCAAGCACGGCGGCTGAATGGCCTGACCCTAAGACGCGAGGACAACCATGATCGCACTTCCGTACGACTATTTTTTGATCGCCTGGTTCATCCTCGCGGCGGGCTCTACCGCGTACGTCGCTTTCGACCAGTTCAACGGCAATCCCGAGCCGACGGTGATGAAATGGGGCTTCATTCTCGTCACGCTCTACATGGGTCCCTTCGGATTGCTGCTCTACGTGCTCGCGGACAAGGAGCCCCGTCCAGGCGAGCATGAGCATTTCACTTCGCCGCTCTGGAAGCAGGGCGTCGGCAGCACGATTCACTGCGTCGCCGGCGACGCGACCGGCATCATCCTGGCGGCGACCGTGACGGCCCTGCTGGGCCTTCCGATGTGGATCGACCTAATCGTCGAATACATCGCGGGTTTCTCGTTCGGGCTGTTCATTTTCCAATCCCTCTTCATGATGAAGACGATGGGCGGATCCTACTGGGAGAACGTCCGCAAGAGCTTCATGCCGGAGTTCATCAGCATGAACGCGATGATGGCGGGAATGGCGCCGACGATGAGCCTGCTGATGATGGGCCGGGACATGCGGGCGATGGATCCGCTCGAACTCGTCTTCTGGGGTGTGATGTCAATCGGCGTCATGGTCGGGTTCACGACCGCCTACCCGTTCAACGTTTGGATGGTGAAGAAGAAGATCAAGCACGGACTGATGACCGAACGTCCGGGGGCACCCGGCGAACGGGACGACATGTCCGGAATGAAGTCCGAGACGGGTCGAATGTCGGATGAGCAAATGAGCCAAATGGAGGGGCATGGCGGACAACAGAGCGCAAAAAGGGCAACCGACCGCGAAGTGTCCCATGGCGGCGGCCATCGGATGGACGGCGACGCGACGACGCCGCAACTGGCTGCGCTCGCCGGCGTTACGTCGTTTCTTTTGATCTCCGGAATGGTGATTCCGGGCTTTTTGGTCAACCTCGGATTGAGCGCTCGCGACGTCGATGGCTCCATCATGCCGCCGGGGATGATCAACACTTTCGATCTACCCGGCGAGGCGATGAAGGACATGGCCGCCGTGAAGCCGCGTCAGGTGGCCTACGTGGCCGCGCCCGATGCGAGGGGCGACAAGGTCCTTGCGCCGCGCATCGAGAACGGGATCAAGGTTTTCGACATCAAGGCTGAGATCATCCGCTGGAACATCCTTCCGGACGTGGCGGTCGAAGCCTACGCCTACAACCGGCAGGTCCCGGGACCGCGGCTGCAGGTGACGGAGGGGGACCGCGTGCGGATAAACTTCCGCAACGCGCTTCCCGAGAGCACGACCGTCCACTGGCACGGACTGATCGTCCCGAACGAGATGGACGGACCGGCCAAGGTCACCCAGGATCCGGTGCCGCCGGGCGGTTCATACACCTATGAATTCGACGTGGGCCAGAGCGGCACATATTTCTATCACAGCCATGATCATCCGGACCGCCAGCAGGCTCTCGGGCTTTACGGCGCGCTGCTGATCACGCCGAAGGATGCCTCGACCGAGGTAAAGGCCGACCTCGACTACACGATCCAGCTACAGGAGTGGCTGAAGCGGGAGTGGCTGACCTATCCCGCCATGCTGATGGAAGGGGCGCTGCCGAACTACTTCACCATCAACGGCAAGGCCTATCCGTCCACCGACACCGTCGCAATGAAGGTCGGGCAGACCATCAAGCTCCGCTTCATCGGCACGAACAACAACTTCGTGCACCCCATGCACGTGCACGGCGGGCCGTTCGAAGTGGTCGCCGTGGACGGGGTGAACCTGAAGAACACCGCGCGATACCAGGCGGATACGGTCAACGTCGGTCCGGGCCAGCGCTACGACGTGGTCTGGACGGCGCGGAAGCCCGGCAAATGGCTGGTGCACTGTCACATTCCGCATCACACGGCAAACAACAACGTCGAGCAGCATGGCGGCGGAGGCCTCATGCTGGTCCTGAACGTGCAATAGGGCGGCAACAACGAAGGAGATGACCAGATGAAGATGAGCAAAGAGATGCAGGCGTGCATCGACGAATGCCTGCGCTGCTACCAGACGTGCCTCGGGACGGCGATGACGCACTGCCTGGAGGCGGGCGGCGAACACGTTGCGCCCCAGCATTTCCGGCTGATGATGGCCTGCTCCGAGATGTGCCGCACGGCGGCGCACTTCATGCTTCTGAATTCGCCCCACCATGCGCACGTCTGCGAAGAGTGCGCCGAGATATGCACCGAATGCGCCGCGGACTGCGAACGCATCGGCGGCATGGACGATTGCGTGACGGCATGTGCGCGTTGTGCCGAAAGCTGCCGGGCGATGGCAAGCTGATCGATGCCGACCTTGCAGCCGGTTAGAAGTTTCCAGCCAGACGAACCGTCCATGGCAGTGGCTTCGTCGGACCAAGTCAAGAGTACAATCACAACCTCCAAGGTCGCTTCGCCGCGAGGGCGGGATCTGCGTCTCGACCTGTTTCGCGGGCTCGCGAATTGGGCGATATTTCTCGATCACATTCCCAACAACTCGATCGCGTGGCTGACGACAAGAAATTACGGGTTCAGCGACGCCGCCGACATCTTCGTCTTCATCTCCGGCTACACGGCCGCGTTCGTGTACGCCCGGAGGATATCCGCACAGGGAATGCTCGCCGGAACGGCTCTGCTGATGCGGCGCGTCTGGCAGCTATATGTCGCCCACGTCCTGCTGTTCGTCCTCTACGCCGCGGCGATCGGATATGTCGCGCAGCGCTACGGGCACTCGCACCTTCTTGACGAATTCAACGTCGCCGGGCTCATCGAGCAGCCTGTCGCCACGCTCACGCAGGGGCTGATGCTGAAGTTCAAGCCGCTCAATCTGGATGTCCTTCCGCTCTACATCGTTCTGATGGCCGGCTTCCCGCCGTTGCTGATCGCCATGATGCGGTGGCCGCATGCGGCGTTGGCGGCCTCGACCGCGGTCTACCTGGCAGCACGCCTCTTCGGTTGGAACTTCTCGGCCTATCCTTCCGGCGGCTGGTACTTCAATCCGTTCGCCTGGCAGCTTCTGTTCACGCTGGGTGCGTGGGCGGCCTTGGGTGGTCGCGCGTGGATTCAGGTGCTGGTGCGGTCACGTGCCGTCCTTGCGGCGAGCGTCGCTTTCGTCGTCTTTGCGGCCGTCGTGACGCTCGCGAACCGTCTTGGCACGACGGGTCTTCTTCCCGCCGGCGTGCTCGAATGGTTCGTCCCGAACGACAAGACGAACCTCGCGCCTTACCGGCTGCTGCACTTGCTTGCGCTGGCCGTCATCGTGGTCCGTCTGGTTCCGGCCGATTGGAGCGGGCTGCGTTCCGCGGTGCTGCGGCCGTTGATCGTCTGCGGTCAGCGGTCCCTCGAAGTGTTCTGCGTCGGTATCCTTCTGTCGTTCGTCGGCCATTTCATCCTCGAAATGGATTCGGATGGATTGGCCGCTCAAGTCGCGGTCAGCGCCGCCGGTCTGATGCTGATGTCGTGCGTCGCCTTCTACCGGACCTGGTCGCGTTCGCTGGACCGGCCGCCGTCATCCGCAAAACCAGCCGCCGCACCCGGCGATCACTGCGAGCACCCTCAACAGCCAAAAAAGGTAGATGCTAAATGACGAGACGATTGGGTGTTGCGGTCCTTGCTGCGGTGGCTCTCTTTGGCGGAATTCTGTTCTACGTCGGCTACGGCTTCTACGATGTCGGCGCGGACACGCCGCATTGGGAAATCACGCGAAAAGTGATGGAGACCGTTCGCAACCGCTCCATCGCAGTCCGCGCAAGCCGGATCGAGCTTCCCGACCTTCAGGACGAACAGCTTGTTCTTAAGGGAGCAGGGCAATATGCGGCAATGTGCGTGAATTGCCATCTCGCGCCCGAACAGACGGACTCGGAAATCCGACCGGGCCTCTACCCCAAGCCGCCCAATCTTTCCGAGCAGCGTTTCGATCCCAAGACCGTGTTCTGGGTCACGAAGCACGGACTGAAGATGAGTGGCATGCCGGCCTGGGGTCTCGGGCATGACGATGCGACCATCTGGAGCATCGTTGCATTCGTCACCCGACTGCCTGGCCTGTCCGCCGAGCATTACAAGGACATGGTCGCGAGGGCGCCTCCGGACGAAGAGATGGAATCCATGGACAAGGGTGACGGCAAGAAGCCGGAAAGAGGCGAGAAGTCCGGGGCCGGGATGAGGATGCAGACCGAACAAAAGGGCGAACACAAGCACTGAGCCGAAAGCGAACGATAGTCGGCCGGAGGCAAGCGGAGGATGTCGGATGGTAGAGGACAACAGGTCGGCGCCGCGTCACAGGGTTTTGAAGGCCGCCACCATTTCCTTCGGAGGAGGGGCGATTAGCTGCACGGTCCGAAACCTTTCTGACAATGGCGCCTCGCTCGAGGTGGCGTCGCCGATCGGAATTCCCGACTCGATCGTCCTCGAGCTCGAAGGCGGCGGGCGACGATGCCGGGTGATCTGGCGCAAGGAGAAGCGGATCGGCGTCCGGTTCGTAGACCGGAAGGACAACCCCTGAGCGTCGTCTTAACTGTGCGGAGAGGAGCAAGTCCGGTATATTGGTTAGGCTGAACGAGGGGCAGGTTAGCAGGGGCGCGATGGCGAATCAGCCCCCGCGGAATTTTGAATGGGGTGGCTTAGCGAATGGACCAAACTTGGGTTGGGGATCTCATACGCCATTGGCGGGATGATGAGGCGGCGACGTACCGGACATGGTTTCTGTGGGACGCGCGGATAAAAAACTTCCGATCGATCAGGCGCGGACTTCAGGAGGTGATCGCCGAGATCAGGGCCGATACGTTCGGCAATGCCTACCGGGGATCTTCACTTGAGACCGTACTCGACTCAATTGCCGAGCAGCGGCAGGTCTTCAAAGGCGCCGATCATGCATTCATGTGGAAGCCCAAGCTGAGAATCCCGGACATATACGAAAGCCGGCCCAACCAGGTGGCCTTCGGGAACTTTCTCGATACCTGTCTCTGCTGTAACACGGAGGAACATGTGATCGAAGCGATCCAGACCCTTGACCGCGCAGCGATCAAGGGGCTCGGTCCTGCAGCGGCGAATCTGCTGTATTTCCTGCATCCGACGATCGCGCCGCCATTCAACACCGCCATCGTGAGGGGATACAATGCCCTGACGGGAGCGGATGTGAAATTGGGCCGGTGGGAGCAGTATCTTGCCATGCGCCGCGGAATCTTGTCGCTCAACTCACAGTACCGGAACCTGCTCTCCAATGATCTCGGGGCCGCGGCAGCGTTTCTGTTCGAAGTCGGCACCGGACGCTATCCGCTTCCGGAACGCGAACACGAAGGCTCCCTCGATCGTTGGAAAACCGACCTTGAACAAGTTCGCGCGGAATCCGCCGTGTCATCCAAAGCGGCAGCAGCGGCGCGCGAAGCGGATCATACCCACACCGAAATCCAGGGGTGGTTGCGGGATCTCGGCGTCGCGCTCGGTTTTCAGGTTTGGATCGCATCGAACGACGGGGCGAGGTCGTACAAGGAGGGACGACTGGCCGACGGCTGTCTCGATAGGCTGCCGGCCGCCCTGTCCGAAGCCGCCGCTGCGGACGCTATCCGTCTTATAGATGTGCTTTGGATCGAACCCGGCGGCGATGTCGCTGCCGCGTTCGAGGTGGAGCACACGACGAGCATCTATTCCGGGATCGTCCGGATGCTCGACTTGGCGCTCGGCATCGACGGTGCCGCAGCGCGCAACTTCTTCCTCGTCGCCCCGGACGACCGCGAAGACGAAGTGCGTGCGCAATTCGCCAGGCCGGCATTTTCGCGTGTTGGCGAACTCAATCTGCGTTATCTGCCGTACAGCGAGTTGCGGGACCACCGCGATGCCATCGCGCGCTTCGGCAACGGCATCAAGGGAATCCTGGCGATTGCACGGCCGATCAGGCCGATCGGTTCGACTGCCCAAGTCGCCGCCGGCAACGTTTGAGGGCGCTCTTGGCTCTTGGGCCGCAAGCTACGACATCCGCCCTTGGGCAATGCCGACGGGATTCGAATGCGGGCACTTCGATCCGACATCGAGGGCCGGCCTGCGGCCCGCGACGACGACTGGCCCGACTAACTCGGGCAAAGGCGACGGGTCGCAACGAGCGGGACGCTGCGCCCGAAAGCCGCGGAGGTATGGACCGATAGGCCTGTGGGCCCGCCGCGACCTTCGTGGGAGGCTTTTCGGGGCAGGCGAGTGTCCGGGGGCACGCTCCCGGGGATTTGTCAATCTGGAGGCTCCTCCGGCGCGGGTCGTCGTTGGGAGCAGCAGGGATGGAGGGATGCCCGAACAGAGATTATTTCGGTTTCGGCGCGGTCGCGCGGTCCCGTCGGTAATCGTCGATCTCGTCGACGAGACTAGCGACTTCCTTGACGCTCTGGCTCGGTATACCTCGCGCCCTTCCGAAACAATCGCGTTCACAAAGGACCCTTTCACGTCTTTCTCTCCGACGAATGTGGACCAGGAAGCCGGAACGATGTCGCAGCCCAAGCCGCATGCCACAACTGGCCGGGCTACGGCATAATGCGAATTCTCGACGGGGAGCCCGTCCCGAAGCACGACCAGCGGGTCGAAGTCACTGTCGGGACGCGCATCGCCGCGCGCCCTGCTGCCGAAGAGCCAAATCGATGCCGGCTTTAGTTCGGCGACGAGGCGGTCCCGTTGGAAGGCGATGGCGGCTTGTTCGCGAACGATTCAGTCTGGGACGGTTCCGAGCTTGTTGAGATCGTCGACGCTCTGCGAATTCTTGAGGAGCCCGCCAACCTGTTCGTAGGACCGGGTTACCTCGCTCAATCGGCTCATCTCTTGGACATTTTGCACGTTGGATTTCTCCAGCGCTCCGACCGAGAGTCTTACGGCGCCCGTCGGGATATCGAGAGCAGGAGTCTGGCTCTGAAATAGGTTGGAACCCACTGCCTGAAGCGGGCCGTCGAACCGAACGAGGCGAAGGCTGCCGACAATCCGTTGCCGGGAACTGATGGTGCCGTCGGCGGCTATCGTCAATGAGCGCTCTTCGGGCGCGATAGTGATCGGACCGCTACGGGAAAGTATCGCCTGGCCTTCCATAGTGACCAGACGTCCCGTCGCGTCGACCGTGAGCGCCCCCGCCCGCGTGTAGCGCTCTCCCTGCGGCGTCTGAACGGCAAAATAACCGTCGCCGACGATAGCGACGTCGAGAGGGTTGCCGGTGAGTTGAATGGCGCCTCCGGAGGAATCTGGATATTGGAATCCTGCATTGACCAGCGAGACGGGACGCTCCTTCTTACCGTCGGCATCGCCTTCCTTCGCCGGCGAGAGATATTCCTGAAAGGAAAGCTGGCGCGCGCGAAAGCCGGTCGTATCCGCGTTGGCGACGTTGTTGGCAACGTTGTCCAACCTCCGTTCGAGCGCGATCAGTCTCGACAGATGGATAATCGTGGTCTCGCCCATATGACCGCCGAATCAGCCTGTTCAGTTGCGGCCAAGCGTAGCAGATTTCCAAACCCCGCGCCTTCCAACTGTTAGGCCATTGCCAGGCTTGCGCCGTTCAAAGGCTCAAACGCTGCCGGATTATCCTTGCGCTCAATTAGTGGGCGCGCTGATTTGCGCAACCATTCGCAAAAATTGGTTATGCGAAGTCTCGGCCATAAAGGGTAGGGCGATCAGAAAAGTAAGGAATGTCGCAAGGATCTTGGGGGTTTGGATGAGCGTCTGCTCTTGGATTTGCGTCAGGGCTTGGAACAGCGAGACTGCAACGCCAACCACCGTGCCGACGATCAACAAGGGAGCAGAAATCACAACGACCGTAATGATGGCATCATGCGCAGCGCCCATCACTTCGAGACCGTTCATGAAGAATCTCCTTGCTGCAGTACAATCTTTTGCGTCCCAAATGGTTAACAATTGGTTAACAATTAGCTGCATCGTGCGCTGGAATCTATGCCCAGCAGAGCCTGCCAGTTTTCCTACGACTGAAAGGCTGCGGCGAACGTCTCAAGCCAAAGACGGGAAATTGCTGTGTCTTCTGCAGCTACGGGAACTTGCCATCCGCTTATGCAAGCGCAGCGACCGGTAGGCGAAGGCCGGGCGTGTTGCGACGCGCAGGAAGGATCTAAAAGATCCTTCGTGCGTCACGTCGCAGATGAAGGGCACCTCTCTCGTCGCGGTCGACAAGACAGTTTGGGTAATCGACGCGAACGATTTTTTCGTCATCAAACTTAGTTCGCTTCACGCTCAGTTGCTTCCTCTCAGCTTTTCGGTGTCGCAGGAAAGCCGGCGCCGGTCGTCGCGTTCGTTAGGTCTTTCACCTCTGCCTGCGCATCATCGAACACAACGACTGCAGTTTTTTCCTTGAACGAAACGATGACTTTCGAGACGCCAGAAACCTTCTCGATCGTCTTTTTTACCACGTAAGGACACGCCTCGCAGTACATGTTGTCTACCGCCAAGGTGATGGTCCGTTGCTCGGCCATCGCGAAGCCAGAGGAAGCAATGAGCAATCCGAGCGCCAGCGACGTTGTGAACCTTGTCATCGAGTCTCTCCATCCAAAGTCAGCGAGGGCCAAAGGAAAGGGAAGCAGGTAAATGCGGGACGCCAAGCATTGCGGGGACAACGCCGGGATCGGGAAATTCCAAATCGTATTCGCTTCTTGCGAGAGCGCACCTCGACCCCGGCGCTGAGGGCCAGGCTTGTGGCGCTCAAGATGGTCAGATCGCCAGGCCGGGAATCCAAATGTACACCGCGTTCAACATGTAGAAGCCCATCGCGATCAGGACAACGCCGCCGGCAATCTCGAACCCCCTCCGGTATCGCGCGAACTGCTTGAGGTTCTCTAGCCAACCGACGGCGAATGCGCCGATGGCGACCGGAACGGCGCGACCGAGAGCGAACGCGAGCAGCAGAACTACTCCGAGCCAAACCGACCCTATTCCCGCCGTCACACCGAGCAACACCACCAAGGTCGGCGTGCACACCGGACACACCGCGATTGCGAACGGGATCCCGAGCAGGAATGCTCCCCATGCGGCGGCCGGACGGCTCGCCCGGTAGCCGAACGACGGCAGCGGTATCCGAAGCCAACCGGTCCACATCAGACCCAGCAATATCAACAGCGGCCCGAGAAAAAGTCCCCAGCCTCTTCCAGCGATGTCCGCTGCCCATTTCCCGCCCAATCCGGCAATCAAGCCGAGAGCGACATGGGCGAGGATCATGCCGCCGATGAACATCGCGCCGAAGACCAGCGCTTGGCCCTTGTCGCGCCCTCTGGTGACGTAAGCGAGCGAAACCGGGATCGAAGCAAGAGCAACCGGATTGAAGCTGAAAAGGAGTCCGGTCAGAAACGCGATACCCGCGGCGGCGACCCCGGCATGTTCCACCGCTTGGCGAAGCGCGTCCGCGTCGATCACGTGCTCGCTCCACTTCGCTTCATCAAGGCTTCACGCAGTTGCGCAACCGTCGGCATCGACGTGAAAACGAGCACTCCATCGACGGCGATAGACGGCAGCGTAAGAACGCCCAGTTCCACCGCGTAGGCGAGATCATCGAGAACATTCAGTTCCCGCCATTCCAGCTCCTTCACCGACTCTTCCGCGGCCTCTCGGAGCTTGGCGTGCGCACTGTCGCATTCGGAGCAGCCCGGCGTATAGAAAATCTCGATCCTCATGTCATTGCCCCGGCCGTCCGTTCCAGCGCAGCGATAATCGTGCATTCGTTCACAGGCTGGGTCTCGTTCGCGCATTCCGCGATCAACTGGTCGAGCGCCTTGGACATCGCCTTCATTGCTCGGATCTTGCCTTCTATCTGCAATTTCTTCTCGACCGCCCGGGTGCGGACGTCGCCGCAACACGCCTTGTCGCGCCCCCGCAAAGCCAGCAGTTCGCGTATCTCGGCGAGCGTGAACCCGCAGTTCTGCGCATGCCTGATGAAGCGGATGCGCCGCGCCGAATCCGCGTCGTACAACCGGTAGCCGGCGGGGCTTTTGCCCGCAGGCTCGATGAGACCCTCCTGCTCGTAGTACCGCAGCGTGTCGTTGCTGACGCTCGCGAGGGAAGCCAATTTGCCGATGGTGAACATCCAGTCTCTCCAGCACGCGTTGTAACCCTTGGAGCATACTCGAAGGTCAAGCTGATCATGAGGGATGGGCCGCCTGTCGCGGCCCCTGAGCCAGACCGTTCGAACAAGACTTCGTTACCGCCCGGCGGTATTGGCCGGCGCGGGAGCCTCGGAACGAAACAACCACAAGGACACTAGCGCCAAGATCAATTCGACCCCGGCGAACAGGCCCAGGGCCATCCCGAAGCGGTGGCGAAGCAGTTCGCCGAAGAGGAGGCTGCCGAGGCCGAAGCCGATGAAGAGCGTGAACACGTTCAATCCCATCGCCTGTCCGGCACGTTTTCCGCCCAACGCGGTCACGATGCCAGCGAAAAGGGGCTGGGTCATGTCGTAACCCAGCGATAGGAGCGTGACGACGGCAACCGCCAACAAGAGGGGAGCCTCGATGATCAAAGCCGCCGCAGCGAGCGCCCCGCACAGGAGGCCTATCGGGAGCAAACGTGCGCGGCCGTAGCGGTCCGCCAAGCGGCCGATTGCGGGCCCGAACAGGAAGCCCGGCACGCCGTATCCAAGGAGCGCCAATCCGATGCCCACGGGCCCGAAACCGTAGCGTTGTTCAAAATAGAGGCCGAGCCAGGTGAATACTCCCGAATGGAAGATGGAATTGATGAAGACAAAGCCGTAGGTCCGCGCGCCTCGCTGCGTCGCGAGAAGGCTTCTGTAGCCTTGGAACAGCTCGCCAAGGCCGCCCCCGATGGTTTGCCCGGCGCCGCCGATGACATGGCGGTGGGGGATCAGAAAAAGGAGGACGCCCGCGCCTGCTCCGCCGACGGCAACGAAAATGCCACGCCATCCTATGAACGGTTCGAGAACCGCTCCAAAGGTCGAGCCGAAGGCCATGCCGCCCGCCATAGCTCCGAACAGCCATCCGAGCGCCCTGCCGCGGCGTTCATAAGGAAACAGGCGACCGACAAGGGTCAACGCAAGCGGCACGACGCCACCGGCGCCCAAGGCTGTCACGGCACGCCAAAGCGCGAGCTCCTCGACCGAGCGCGCAGTGGCCGTCATTGCAGTCAAGACCGAGAAGGCCGCTAATGACCCGACCATAATCCGCCATACGCCGAACCGGTCCGCCAGCAGGCCGTAGACGAGCGTTGCGACTGCGTAGGGCAAAAGGTAGGCCGGCACGATCAGCCCGGCCTCTTGCGGCGAGACCGCGAAGGTCTCCGCCAGCCGCGGGATGAGCGGCGCGACCATGAACGCCTGGAAGAAAATCACGAAGGTGGCTGCGGAAAGTGCCCGGAGCAGGCGCTCGCGCTGGGTCTCGCTGATGTCTTGCGTCACTGTGTTCAGGCCTTTGTGTTCAAATTCGCTTGTGTGGGTGTCGCGGCAATGGGTTGTCCCACGCTGCGGATCGCGTCGAGGAAGAGCCTCGGGCTCCCCCACAACGAGTTGATGAAGATCGCGGTGACGCTCACGGCCATCGCCACCATCGCCCATACCGGGTGGATCAGGCCCGTGGCGGCGAGCGGAATGCCGAAGCCGTTGAAGAGGAATGCAAGGATGACGTTCTGGACCATCTTCGCGTAGCTCCGCCGGCTGATGTCGCGGGCAATTAGGAGGGCGCCCAGACGGCTCGACAGGATGATGATGTCCGCAGCCTCGATCGCGATATCGGTGCCGCCGCCCATGGCGATGCCGATATCCGCCTGCATAAGCGCTGGCGCGTCGTTGATGCCGTCGCCGACCATCGCGACTCTGGCGCCGGCCTGTAGCTCCCGCACGATCTTGGCTTTGTCTTGCGGCAGCACTTCCGCATGCACCTCGTCGACGCCGACATCGCACGCGACACGGTTTGCCGCGCGCTCGTTGTCACCGGTGACGAGGATCGTTTTCAGCCCCGCCTTGCGCAGCGCCGCCACGGCCGCGATAGCGTCCGATCGGAGCGCGTCCCCCAAGGCGACAACGCCCAAAGCAATCCCATCCCGTGCAACAGCGACTACGGTACGCCCGTCCGCTTCCAGGGCTTCGATGGCTTTCCAAAGACCCGTCAGGTCGACATTCCGGTCGGCAAGGAATCGCGGACTCCCAACGAGAACGTTGCTTTCTTCGATACGTGCGACGACCCCCCTTCCGGGAAAAGCTTCGAACGACTCGACGTCCAGAGGCGTTGCCCCGCGATCGAACGCGGCCTTGATCACTGCCCGCGCGAGCGGATGCTCGGAGGATGCCTCGGCGGCGGCGGCGATTGCGAGAAGCTCCTGCTCGCTGACGTCCAGCGTTTCGACCTCTCGCACAGCCGGCCGCCCCTCGGTGAGGGTCCCCGTCTTGTCGAGAACGATGTGCGTGACAGACCGGAGGCCCTGAAAAGCTTCGCCGGTGCGCATCAGGATGCCGTGTTCGGCGGCCTGGCCGGCACCGCGCACGATCGAAAGCGGCGCAGAGATACCGATCGCGCAGGGATAACCCATCACCAGCACGCTCAAACCGGCAAAGACGGCGCGTTCTATGTCGACATGCCCCGTAGCCAGCCAGGAGCCGACGAGCCAGCCGACCACGGCAAGCGCGGCGATCAGAAGAACAATCGGCGTGTAGACGCGAAGCACGCGGTCGACCAGATGGAGGATGCCGGGCTTCAGCGCGCGGGCGTCCTCGACGTGTCGGATTACCTGGTTGAGGAAGCTGCCTTCGCCGATAGCGGTGACCGCTATTAGGAGGGTGCCCGTCGTATTGATCGATCCCCCGATAACTGATTCGCCTACCGTCTTCTCAACGGGGAACGACTCTCCGGTCACCAGCGATTGATCGACCCCGGAATGGCCGTCGACCACCGTGCCATCGGCAGGAATCCGGTCGCCTGGACGTATCCGGACGAGATCGCCGGGCTTCACCTGGTCGATCGGCAATTCCACCTCGTGCGAGCCGCGAACGACGCGCGCGGTCTCAGGCTGCAGGTCCAGGAGCCGCTTGACGGCCTGGGAGCTCCGCGTCTTGACGATCAGGGACAACCACTCCGAGAAGATGTGGTAGGTGCCGACCATCACCGCGACGGCGAAGAACGCCGCGGTCGGATATCCGGGCCGATCGAGGATGAGGCCGATAACGCCGCCAGCGATGCCCGCGAAGGCTCCGATCTCAAGCAGAACGTGCTGGTTGAGGATGCCACGCCGCAGTGCCTGGAAGGCCATAAACAGAATGTGTCGTCCGACCCCGAAGACCAGAACAAACGCCAACGCGGCGGCGAGCCATGGCGAGGCATGCGTCAGATACCCCCGCAGATTGAGGTAGAGCAGACCAAGGGCCATGACCGTTAGTCCTACCGAGGCGCCGATAGCGGCCCACAACCCGCTCGATCGCAGCACGAGGAAAACGAAGACGCCAAGGCTGAGGCAAACCAGCGCCGGCAGAAAGCCGATCCATCCCACCGCCGGATCGGCAATGATCGGAATCGCAGCGACGCTGAGAACCACCGCCATGACGAAGCGCCGGGCTTCGCGCACCAGATCGCGTTCCTCTTCTTCGAACGCCCGGAGCCTGCGGGGGTCGGAGATCGTGTAGCCGATGTCGCGCAAGGTTTGCAGCAACTGCTCCGGACGCGCGAGAGCCGGGTCGTATTCGACCAGCGCCTGTTCGTGCGTCAAGCTCACCGCGACCTTGTCGACGCCGGGCATTCGGCCCAGGGCTTTTTCGATCGTCCCGGTGCAGAGCGAACAATGAAGGCCTCCGATCCGGGCGCGTATTTTCCTGCGATCGGGTCTCGCCGAGGGCTCTTCGCTCCAAAGGTCGAATGTTGAAACAGTTGCTGTTGAGACGGTCATCGGAATCTCCGGAATCTGTTGCTGTAAGGACGCGAAAGAGAGTGATCTCAGACAGTCACCTCAGGTCTTCGCGTCCCACGACCCGAAAACCGGGCTTTTGAATCGTCTGGACGAGGTGCTCTTCCTCGATCGATTTCGGATCGTAGAGCACGCGCGCGTGTCGCTCGCCGTAGGACACGGATGCCATTTGCACTCCCGGTTCTTTTTCAACGAGGGTCTTGATTGTGTTCGCACAAGCGTCGCAGTTCATGCCTTCGATTTTGAAAATGGTAGTTTTCATCTGGCGCTCCGTTTTAGTGTCGCGGGTCATTTCCGACGTTAGCCCTTGGAGTTACCCCCAAGGTCAAGCGACCTCGGTCGGAATCTTTTCGAGCCACGTCCCGCGGGGGCGGGCGCGCGCCCTGCTACCGTAAATCACGCAGACGTAGCGTTAGATGCCGCCGACGCCATGACTAGACTTGTGCAACCAAGATTGAGGTCAAACCATTCGCACGGTCTGACGCGGCGTAGCGCGCTTTCGTTAGCAGCCGCGTGCGGATTTACAGGGGCCGACGCTGGAAACGCGGCCCTTGAGAACCGTGGCTGCGCCAGTGTCGGACTGCAGCGACGCTGATTGCGGCCTCGTGGGCCTTGCGAGAGAGTCGAGCGGATCGTTGCTTCTACAGCAGTTCGCCGTTCACACAGATGTTCCCCGGGCGCTCTGGCACGCAAAGCACCAAATCCATGCAGGCAACGCAGCCTTAACCGGGTACTACCGCCGAACAAAATACACTACTCACCGCCCGATCGAAACCTTCCATGCGCGATGTATCCGGTGTCCAGCAAGAAAGGGCTGATCATCAGGTCGGGCACGTATGTCTGAAGGTTGCGCCAAGGCTGTCGCAAGCCTGCGTACGTGCTCAGATACGGTCTGGCGCGAATCATCACCCACAGATTGAGCGGCGCCAGCATCCAAGAGGTGAACTTGGCGCCGGCCACCGCAACCCGAGCGCCAAGCTTCGCGCGTGCAAACAGACGTGCGAGGGCTGCGGAAGACTGCAGCACGTCGTGGGCGTAATGGAATAACACGGCGTCAAACTGAGGAACGTCGGCGGCCTGCGCCGCAGACTCGATCAATGATACGTTATCCCAGCCTGCAACTTGGACGCGTCTACGCGCCAGGGCCATCATCTCAGGACTGTGTTCGATCGCAACAACGCGCCCGTTCGGTCCGACGGCTTTCAATAGCGACGCAAAACTTAGCCCGGTGCCGGATGCCATATCGACCACCACTTCCCCGGGCTGCAAATTGAGGAGCGCGACCGTCTTCTCCCGTATCGCGATCCCTGCTGCGCTGCTCGCGTCGTAGCTTTGCGCCAGGCGGCGATAGCGCTCGATCGAGCGTTTTGCATCCGGTCCTTTCATGATCGCACCTCTTGTCTTCCGGTTCCACCGTAAGGCGCCGCAATCTTCGGCGTGGTACGTGGCGGTCGACGGCGTCGAGGTACGCCATTCCGCGAGGGATGGCGGCCGCGTCCGGTCAAGCCGCAACGGTGGGCCACAGCGTCGGACAGGAAGGCACCTCGAGTTTATACTTTGCCCCGAGCCGACTTCAGCGTAGTCCTCACCCGTCCTATCGCGAGGTATTTGTTGCCGGGGGAAAGTGATTGCACCTCGAACTCATCGAGGTATGCAGCCAGGTAGCGCCACGGCCGCCAGAACCCGCGGTAATTGGTGACATAGCCGCGCTCCCCGGCCAGGAACCAGATGTTTCGGGGTGCGAGACACCACGGGAAAAACTTCGCTCCGACTGCGACGACGCGCGCACCAGGTTTTGCCTGCGCCAGAATGCCCTCCAGTGCGGCGCGCGATTGTAAAACGTCGTGCGCGAAGCTGAACAGCAACGCGTCCGGAGCAGCGGCAAGCCGGGCGTTCTGGGCACGCGACTCGACCAGAAGGACATTGGCATACGTCACCGTCCTCGACCGCGCATGGGCGAGCATCGCACGGCTCGGCTCGACGCCGATGACCGTGCCGGCAGGGCCGACCGCTTGCACAAGCGCGGGCAAGCAAAAACCCGTACCGCAGGCGATATCCGCAACCGTTTCGCCGGGCTGCGGCGCAAGCCGGTCGACGGCCGCCGCACGTGCCAAGTCGATCCAGCGCGTCGCCTCGTCAT
Organism: Bradyrhizobium sp. AUGA SZCCT0105; assembly: GCF_018129565.1. NCBI lineage: Bacteria > Pseudomonadati > Pseudomonadota > Alphaproteobacteria > Hyphomicrobiales > Nitrobacteraceae > Bradyrhizobium > Bradyrhizobium sp. AUGA SZCCT0105. The sequence continues at coordinate 64,528 of NZ_JAFCMK010000011.1, forward strand.
AGACCGGGGCCAAGCGCGCATAGTCCGCGTCCGCGCGCCGCGCCTGTCGAATCGGGTCCTGGACCGCCATGCCGCTTCGTCCTTCGTCTCCAAGAACTCCACCGCCGCCGACAATCCAAGCAGCTTTGCCGCGCCGGAGTTCGAGCCTACCGGTTTGAATGGCCATCCGCTTCGATCGCCACGCGAACAATCAACGCCGCGGAATCACGGTGAAGAGCAAGACCACGAACAGCACGCCGAAGCACAGATACATCGGCCACATCGACCACCTGTTTCCGTTTGCCGACTTCGGCGGCATGACCGTACGGGAGCGGCCCGATTCGATTTCGGGGTCCGACATCCGCGGCTTCGTATCCTGAATCTCAGATAACTTCTTCGACAGGTCGTTGTCCGACATCATGGGTCCCTCCAAATTTCCGTAAAGCCAGTTTCTGAGGCGCTCGTCCTTGGTCCGGCCTCATCTGGCCCAATCCCTGTTAGTTCGGCAGAGGACCGTCCACGGTTACAGCGTGCGGAAGTATTACCGGGAGAAATGCTCTCGGCTGAGCGGAGACTTCGGCCGCATGGAAGCTGCGGACGACTTCGACGTCACCATTCTGCGCGATGCGCGCGCCCCTACCGGGGCCCGGAGGGTCAGTTATGCCGCGCGAGGAATCAACGCTTTCGCGCTTTCACCACTGAAATCCGGCCTATGCCGATGGAGTGCGACGACTGCCGCCGCACGCCGGCAAATCCGCCTTTCGCGAGAAATTGGATCCAGCTTCCGTTGACATGCGATGCAACCGCGGCAGGTCCCGAAATGCGTCTCGCGAATTCGAGGATTCCGCCTTCCCCGCGATTTTCGGGCTTGTCGAAGTCGGCCACGTGGAACGTGCCACCCCGCCTCACGATCCTCATGATCTCCTTGACGATTCCGAGCTTCTCCGCCGGCGGACAATCATGCAATCCAAGCATGCACACGACCTTTTCGAAGGAACTCGCATCGAAGGGTAGCGCCCCGTGGATAGGGGCGACAATGACAGAGAGGTTCCGAATCTCCTTTTGTGCCGCCTTCGAGCGCGCCTTCTCGGCGGCCCTGGAACTGGGCTCCAATCCTACGAAGGTCGCTTCCGGAAACCGAAGCGCGAGCGAAAGCGCGGTGAAGGAACTGCCAGGCCCAACATCGAGGACCCGGTCGCCTGCCTTGGGCGCAAGGGACTCGAAAACCCCTTCCTGCCAGCTTCCATCCCGAACCAGGATGACGAAGATGACCTCATAGATCAGCTTTGCAACCCAATACCTGAACCGGACGAACAGTCCCGGTGCTTCACATTCCGTTGACGGCTTGACTACCATTGCTATCCGCCTTCCGCGAGTTGCTGTCGCGCCATGCGCGCAAACCGGCCAAAACGAGGGTGGCAATTGGTGCGAGGGGCGGCGTTGACTTTATCGTGGAAACCTAGCCGCTCATGCGCAATCCTCATGAACCAGCGCTCTGTTGATCCCGATGGCGGCTTCTGCGCCTTCGGCGGCGGCCACGATGACCTGCAGAACGTCGCGCGACGCATCCCCCGCGACATATAAGCCGGGAACGTGGGTCATCTGCCGGTTGTTGTCCAATTTGCAGCCCTTGGGATCGTACATGTCGCAACCGAGGCGCGCCGCAACATCGGTGGATTGGTGCCTGCCCGTGTTGAAGAAGATCCCGGCGCGGCGCAGGAGGGGCCCGGATTCGAACACGATGTCGAACGAAGCCTTGTAGGGGACGCTGCTGCCCACTTCCAATCGCGTGATCCTTTCCTCTCGAACTGCGATGCCATGCCGCTCCAGGCGCTGGCGGTAGCCGGCGCTCAGACCCGAAGGCCCGTCGCTGCACAATACGATGTCACGGCTCCATAGCGTCATCTCAAGCGCCAGTCCGCCGCCCTTGTCGTCCCCGCGGCCGTAGACGGCAAGCGGTTGCTCGCGCATCTCCCACCCGTCGCAGTAGGGACAATGGAAGACGGCTACGCCGTAAAGCTCCCGAAAGCCCGGCTGTTCCGGCAGTGCGTCGACCACTCCTGCGGCCAGCAGAAGTTTGCGGGTCCGAAAGGTGCGGCCGTCTCCCGTGGTCACCGAGAAGCCGAAGCCGGTGCGCACGGCGTCGACGACGCGCGTTTCGTCGACAACGACCGAGGCGTAGGGCGCGAGTTGCTCTCTCGCGATTGCACGAAACTGCGCCGGCGCGATGCCGTCGCGGCTGAGGAATCCGTGCAAGGCATGCGACACGCCGTTGCGGGGCTTGCCGTCGTCGAAGAGCACGACCTTCCTGCGGCATTGCCCCAGCACCAAGGCGGCGTTGAGGCCTGCCGGACCTCCGCCCACCACGATCACATCCCACAAGTCTGCCTGCTTGGCCGTCATCGTCTTTTTCTCCTTCTAAGCTGAGCGGCGGGGACAGCGCCGCTTATGTACTGGCACTCGTCCGCCTGGAAACGTTTCGATCGACGGCGCGACCGCGCAGAGCGATTTGGATAACTCGCCCCTTGCGCTAAATCACCAACGGCGCATCCGGCAATTCATTCTCGCAGGCGCCGTTCTTGGGAAAATGCTTCGCCAGATGTTGCCTTGCGGCCTGAATGCCTTTGATGGCGCCGCTCTCGAAGTTCGCCCGCCTGAACTCGGCTTCCATGGTGACGCAGATTTCTTCCCAACCGGCGGGGCCGACCTTAGCGTCGATGCCACGATCAGCGATAATCTCTACGTTCCGGTCGGCAAGCAGCAGATAAATCAGCACGCCATTGTTGTGTTCCGTGTCCCAAATCCGCAATTGCGAAAAAACGTCAAGCGCGCGTTCTCTCGCGGTTTGATGCAAGAACAGCGGCGCACCATCGAGCGCGCCTTCCACAACAAAGCCGATCTGGCCGGCGTTGGTGGCCTCACCCGCATTCATTGCCCCCTTGATCGAAGCCAGAGCCTGCCGGGAGAAAGCCCTGCGGACCCGCCAGCGGTTCGCAAGCAGATGCGTGTGATACGTTTGATGCCCATTGTCACCAGCTCCCGGATCCGCCGCCGCCGCCGAAACCGCTATCCCTTGAACTTCCCGAGAAGGTCCCGCCCGCGAAGGCGAGAATTCCCAATGAACCAAACCTTCCACTGAACAAAGTGAACACAAAGGCAATCAATCCCGCAGTCAGCGCAATCGATGACGTTCCGACAAACAACCACGCGAGGAATGAAACCGTACCGCCGGTCATCAAGGCGCCGGGAAAGCCGCCCAGCAAGGCTCGCAGGAAGCCGCCGACCATGAGCGCCAGGATGATAATGACAGGAAGGTAGTTTTGAAGATCAGAAAGACCGGCGGCGGGTCTTGGTGACGGCGCAGGCAGCGGTTCCCCATCGACGACGCGGATGATCCGGTCGACCCCCGCGGAGATGCCGTCGGTGAAATTACCCCCCCCCTTGAACAGCGGCACGATGATTTCGTCGACGATGCGCTTGGCTGTGACGTCATTTAGTGCCCCCTCCAGGCCGTAGCCCACTTCGATGCCCAGCTTTCGGTCGTCCTTCGCGACGACGAGACTGTCCACAACTTACGCATCAATTCCTCCTGTCGGGGTATGCGACGTGCTCGAAGTTGTCGCGGGCCCGGGAAGCCAATTTGCCGCAATGCTTCGCCGGCCATCCCGATGCGACGGCCTGTACGTGGTTAGTTCGAAGGATGATCCCTATCGGTTACAAGCGGAGCTGCTTAAGATTGACTCCGCGAGTTTCGCAATAATCGCCTTGGCCGGGCGTGCTCGGCGGGTGTCCGAAGGCCGCCCCCGAGACACGCGAAGGCGGATCACTTCGTCCATTTTTACGACAACCCGATGTTTTCGCACCTGAAAGCCGGTTAACCCTGAACGGCGATCCGGTTAAATCGCCCTTCCTTCGGCGCAAGGAGCGGGGTCTCGTCCTGCAAAGCCCGAATCCGAATCTCCCCCGAGGTGGTCGTTCCCGCAAGGCCCTCGATCGCGGTTCTATTGCCGCGTTCCGGAACGAAATTTGTTAGCGGGTGAACGGATTTCTTGTACCAAGATGAACAATAGGCGACCGCGCTCATTAGCGAGAGGCCGGCCGCGGTAACCAGAATCTGGGCCCAGACGGATTCGGAGCCGACGGCAAGCACGACATGTGCTGCGAACGACAGCAATATACCGACGCAAAAGACCTTTAGCGATTGCTGACCGCACATGACGACCGGTTGGAATATCTTCTGTTCAAGGCCGGTCCAATTGCGGGGCACGAATCTGGCGACCAGGAGCACGATAATGACAAGGTGGGCCACCCGATAGGGAGCGAGATTGGTCTTGTCGTTCGGATTGAAAAGCTCAAGTAGCCAGATCGGGATCAGACCTGCAAGCTCGGGAAACCGGCTGGCCATTGTCATCGCGAGGGAGAAAATCAGGTATGCCCCTCCAAGATACAGGAGGCTTGGCGATCCGATTGCGCGACGCGACTTCGCTGCTCCGCCGATTGCAAGCCAAGAGCCGAATACGAACAGCAGTTGCCATGCAAACGGATTGAAATACCAGACCCCGGTGGGGTAGGCGGAGAGATTCCACCCGAAATGCCGTGCTCCCAAGTAGAGCAGCAATGATGCTCCCATAGCCAGATCCGGTGCTCGCAACATGAGCCACGATATCGCGGGGAGAAATGCCATGAGCACGATATAGAGGGGCAGGACATCCAGATTCAACGGCTTGAATCGCAGGATCAGTCCCTGAAAAAGCGTGTCCGCGGGATTGCCTATCAGTCCGGCAATGTTGAACTGGTTGGCTAGATCGAGACCGGTGTAGCGCTGTGCGACGTATCCGATTGCCGCGACATAGATGAAGAACAGGAGAACGTGCGCGGCATAGAGTTGCCAAACGCGTTTCACCGTGCGCGCAGCGGCTACGGCAAATCCACGCTCCGCCAAAATCTTGACGTACGCGACGGATGCAGCATACCCGGAAATGAAGACGAACAGGTCGGCGGCATCGATGAAACCGTAATTTCTGATCGTAAGCCACGCAACGACGTTGTTCGGGATGTGATCGATGAAAATGGCCCAGTTGGCGAGCCCGCGAAAAAGATCCAGCCGCAGATCGCGTGGACTTGGCGAACGGGCGTTAAGGAGATGCATCTGGTCGCGTGGCGCGTGTTGCAACGCCGGCGCAGGTTCGTTCTCTTTTTTGTAGTAGTTCTCGCCTGACATAGTGATCAGTTCACTGCTTCCATCGGGGGACACTTCGTCGCAAGAGCGTTGAAACCCGTCACCAGAGAATTCCTAGAATATTTGCTGCGCCGTCCCATGTCCTCATCGCAGGCTGCATGACGGTTATTTCGGATGGACAAGCTTTTGGGTTACAGGCTCACGTCGACGTGAAGTAGTGCCCTGTATCAGACGGGCGAGTTGACCAACGCGGTGCCGCGCGATCTTCGTTTGGCCCAATCGATTCGCACGATTGTTGCGTTGCGCAAACGAATGTCTCGAGAGCGCGGAAGCTGCGGTTTAGGTAGGCAGGGACGCTTGAACGGCCTGTCGCAGGTGTTAACATGCGTCGTGATGTGGACTAGAATCCGCCGTGCGATCGCGCCGCTACTGGCTCTTGTGCTTCTGGTGAACATCATCGCGCAGGGCGGAGCAGCCACGTGCGCCGCTTTCCCCTCGTCGACGGCACAAACCGAATTGTCGGAGCCGGTCAATTGCGACCATTGCGCGAAGGAGTGCGGGGCTCTGCGCGTGTGTCCATCGTCTTGTGCCAGCTTCCTCTCCATCGGGACGCAAACGGTTGACACGAGCCTCGCGGTATCTCGATTCGCCTTCCCGCTTCTGTCGACCTTTGGCATCGGGTTAAGGATGCGGCCGGATCCCTTTCCGCCTAAATCCGCCTGATCACTACAGCATCTGCCGCGCGCGCGTTTAACGCGAGTCTTGGCTCGGCTGCCGATCGGCTGCCATTACCCTTTGGACGTTTTCATGATTTGCGGTCGTGCCGGCATTCGCCGGTTCATGTCCTGTTTTTGCTCGGCCGGAGGGCTCGGCGAGAGCCCTATTCTTGCGCCTTATCTCGGCAACCCCTTCGGCGAGGAGTTCTCTGAGCGAAATGGCGGGCTCGCGTCGTCGACCGTTCCGGAAGGCAAGTTTGGTTTCCCGCGTGGGCCTGGTCCGAGGCTTCCTCCATCCCCGTCGTTGCTTATCGGAGGCGATGTCCGATGATGCAAGAGAGGACTATGAGGGCGCTCATGACCGCAAGTCTCGCCGGCGACGCCTCAGCGCACAAGACCTTGTTTCAGACGTTGAGCGGCCACTTGCGCGCGTACTACAAGGGCAGACTTGCGCGCGCCGGACGCAAACCGTTTGAAGTCGAGGATCTGGTGCAGGAATGCCTGTTGGCCGTCCATACGAGCAGACATACGTATGACCCGGATCAACCTTTCACGCCGTGGGTCTATGCCATTGCGCGGTACAAGCTGATCGACCATTTGCGTCATACCAAAACGTCGATGACCGACATTTCCATCGGCGACGCGGGGGAACTCATCGAACAGCACGACCCCTCGGAAATCGAAAGTGCCCTGGACATGACCAAACTCTTGGCCCGTCTTCCGGAGAAGGTGAGCCTCTCGATTCGATACGTGAAGATAGACGGCCTGAGCGTGGCCGAGGCCGCAACCCGCTGCGGGATTTCGAAATCCGCGGTCAAGATCAACATCCACCGGGGGCTGAAGACCTTGATCGCCCTGATCGGCCTGAGCAAGCAGTAGTCGGACAAAGAGGGTCGATCGCATATTGGCCGACCGGTCCCTTTAACTCCTTTAGCACCCGGATCTGAAACACGACCTTTCTTGGATAACCGGGACGCCACAGAGACATCTTTCCAACTGCATCCATATCACGGGATCGTGAGGCCCGTAACGTGTAACCAAAACTTGGCGCCCCTTCGAACTACCGCAGGACAATATGGACTGGAGAACTGAATGTTCGACGTAGTTATCGCCGGAGCGGGGCCGGCCGGTCTGAATGCCGCGCTGGTGCTGGGCCGATGCCGAAGGAGCGTCCTCTTGTGTGACCCAGGCCGGCCGCGCAATGCAGTGTCACGTCGCGTCAACGGCTTCCTCACCAGAGATGGCGAATCGCCCACGACGTTGCTTCTTCTCGGACGGGAGCAATTAAGGCGCTACGACAGCGTCGAGTTGCTCGAGCGTTCGGTTGTGGCCGCGCACCATCTGGACGACCGCTTCGCGGTGACCTTGAGCGACGGAACCAACGTCCGCACCAGGAAGCTGCTGGTGGCAACGGGAATGGTCGATCAATTGCCGGATCTCCCGGGGTTTCGAGAATTGTGGGGCAACGGAGCCTATAGCTGTCCATACTGCAACGGCTGGGAGCATCGCGACAAACCGCTTGCCGTCTATGGCCCGGGGCCTGCGGCCGGGGACGTCGCCCTAGAGTTGACCGCGTGGAGCAAGGATATCGTTCTGTTCACCGATGGAGGCGGAAATCTATCGCCGGAGGATTGCGATCGTCTCGCAAAGCACGGCATCCGGGTGATTGAGGATCAGGTCGAGAGCCTGATAGGGAACGATAGGGGGCTCGAGGCCGTGCGAGTCACCACAGGCCAAGTGATCCCGCGCAGCGCGATATTCGTCATGAATGGAGAGCACCAAAGGTCGGATCTTGCTGCCAGATTGGGTTACAATCCGAGCACCAAAGATATGGTCGATACGCACGACTACGAAAAAACGAACGTGCCGGGCCTGTACGTCGCCGGCGATGCGTCGCGGAAGTTGCAATTCGCGGTCGTTGCTGCTGCAGAAGGCGCGATGGCAGCTTTCGCCATCAACACAGACCTGCTGAGAGAAGATCTACATTGAGGCTCTCTCGGACCAGGCTCGATATGGTGCGCGCAATTTCAAGACGGCGGCTGGACGCGGGAATGACCGGGCAAAGGCGCCGGGCGGCGGGGCGGCTAAGCTGTTTGCCTGGTCGTCGCCCGCGAACAACGGGGAGCGGACCGGCAGCCACGGTCTCCGATTATCGCTGCCGTGATGCGCTGCACTCTTGCTGCGGTTTTCATCGCGGCCGCGCCCGCCTCCGGGCGGTTCGGCCGGTGGTTAGTGGTCGAATGCCGAAATTCGGGTGTAACAATGCCGTCAGCTTTTTGATTCGCCGGTTGCGCTGCCACCGGCCTCCATGGGATATTCGGGTATGCGTCTGAACCGTGCCATTTCCTTGCTGAGGAGTATCGTCGCGAGCCTCGCCATCCTCGGGTTGGTGGCAGGTAGCGCGGCCTTCCCAGCCATGGCTGCCGGCATGTCGCCGGACTGTATGGCGATGATGCAATCCGACGGGGCGGCGGCACCGGCGAAGGCACCGGATGCGGGCAAGATCTGCCCATTCGCGGCTTTGTGCGCCACGGCGGGCATTTTCATCGAGCCCGCGCCGGGCGATCTGTTGACGGTTCGCTATCCCGTCGAGGTGGCGAATCCCGCTTTCGATGAGAGTGCCGACGAAGGCCTGCCGCCCAGGCCACCAGCGCGACCTCCTCGTCTTCAAGTCTAAGGCTTGCGATCTGGTCTGCGTGACTGACGGCCTTTCGGCTATCCGCTGCGTTTCGCCGGACCACTGCAACCATCCGCGCGGCGTAGGGCCAAGGGGATCAGTAACACTTGGAGAAATCTTATGTCTATTTCTATCTCAAGACGTGCCGGCGTGAGTGCGTTGACTGCGCTGGCGATGTTGGGCGTGTCGTCCGTGGCGCGCGCGGACGTCAAGGACTATGAATTCCAGCTCGTCGACAAGACCGTCAAGAAGGGCGACGCGGTCATTTCGGTACGGCTGATCCATAAACCTGACAACAAGCCTGTGCCCGACGCCGTGATCTTCGCAACGAGACTCGATATGGCCCCCGAAGGCATGGAGACGATGAAAACCACGATCGAACCGATGCCGAGCACGGAGCCTGGCGTCTATAAGTTCAAGGCCGCCGTGACGATGGAAGGCGGATGGCAATTGTCCTTGGGCGCCAAAGTTCAGGGCGAAACCGGCACCGTCGAAAGCAAGCTCGTCCTCAAGGCCGCGCCGTGATCCGCTTGAACGGAATTACGAACGTAGCCGCTTTTGGAGCAATTACAGCGGTGCTGTGGTTGTCTCCGGCGGCGGCAGGCGATCAGACCCTGCCCGGAGCGACGGTGGAAAGCGTCGTCGCAATTGCCAAGCGCCTCAACCCGACGGTTGCGGCCGCTTCGCTCGATTTCGATGCGGCAGTCCACAAGATCGGAACCGCCGGCGTGCTGTCCGATCCAACCCTTATCCTCGAAGCCTGGGACGTCAATCGCCAGGGCGTGGGGCAGCGTCGCTTTGGCGTAGAGCAGGAATTCAAGTATTGGGGCAAATACGGCCTCGAGCGCAATATCGCGCAAGCCGACGCCGACGCCGCAAAATTCCAGGGACGCGCGACCGTTACCGAACTGATTGCGCAGGTCGTTGCCGCGCATGGCGAATACAACGCCGCGTATGAGGCCGTCGGTATCTCGGTAGAGATCAAACGGCGTTACGACGAGATTCTCGGATTAGTACGGGCGCGATACGGTGCAACGTCGGTCGATCAGCAGGATGTCATCAGAGCCGAGGTGGAAGCTGCCACGGCCGAGGGCGACGTCGTCCGCCGGCAGGGCGAGCAGAAGTCCGCTGCAGCCAGGCTGAATGCGCTGATCGGCCGTCCGTCCTTGGCGCCGTTAGCGCCGCCGGCCGGCTTCCGGACCGCCAAGGCGGTCAGCCTCGCCCAGGCGCAGGCGCTCGCACGCTCCGCGAATCCGATGCTGGCCCTGGCCGGGGCGCAAAGCAATTCCGCGGCTCAAACCAAATCGCTCACCGACCTCAACTACTATCCGGACATGACGCTGGGCGCAAAGTACGTGCAGCGGCCCGGCACAGAAGATACCGGCGAGTTCATGCTGGGCGTCAAGCTGCCCTTGCACTACGAGGTCAAGGACGCCGAGCAACGAGCCGCAGGCGCCCGTCTTGGCGCTGCGCAGGCCCGCAACGAAGCGTTGCGGCTGCGAATCGATGGACAGGTCGCCGACGCCTGGTTCGGCGTCGAGGCACTCCGCAAGGTCGTGCAGATCTACGCAACGCGTCAATTGCCGCCGGCCCGCTCGTCCGTCGACAACGCGAGGAACGGCTTCCAGGCCGGCTCCACGGATTTGTTTTTTGTCTTCGAGGCGGAGCGCAGGCTTCGCGCGGTCCAGCTCGATCTGCTCAAGCTCAAGGTAGAGCTGCAGTCAAAATACGCCGAGCTGGAACGTCTTGCGGGAGGTTCCCTATGAACCGGCCGATTGGAGTGCTGTTGATTACGTCCGCAATCATGGTTGCGGGCGTGTTCGGATTAGCTGTCGGGCGATCGAACGCCCCGCTTCCAGAGTGGCTGGACGGTGTGCTCCCCGCGGCTGCAAAACAAAGCCCCCGCCAAGGCGAAGCGCCCGGACCAATCCTTTACTATCGCGATCCCGATGGCCTTCCGGCCTATTCGCTGACTCCGAAGAAGACTTCGGCGGGCAAGGACTATCTCGCGGTCCGCAGCAGCGAAGATTTGAGTTTCGAGGCGAAAGCTCCGGAAACGATGACTGCGAAGGGCGGGGATCGAGGCAAAATCCGCTATTACCGCAATCCCATGGGCTTGCCTGATACGTCGCCGACTCCGAAAAAAGACTCGATGGGAATGGCCTACCTGCCGGTCTATGAAGGAGAACAGGACGACGACTCTTCCGTCAAAGTCAGTGCGGGCAAGCTGCAGAAGGCAGGCGTTCAGACCGAACTCGCGGAGCGCCGCACCCTGAATACGATGGTGCGTGCACCGGGCATCGTCGAGGAAGACGAGCGACGCAAATCGGTCGTCTCGCTGCGTTTCGAAGGCTTCATCGACACCGTCGGCAACGTCACCACCGGCACGCACGTCTACAAGGGGCAGCCGCTGATGCGCATCTACGGGCCCAACCTGTCAAGCGCTGCCGCGGAATATCTCTCGGCTCTCAATGCCCGTCCGGACGCCGGAATAGGCAATCAGGCCCTAAAAGGGGCTCGCCGGCGCCTAGAGAACCTTGGTGCGCCGGACAGCTTTATTGCCGACATTGAGCATACCCGCGAAATTCCTGTCTATATGAACTGGCCCGCGCCGCAGGACGGCGAGATCGTGGAGCGGACTGCGGTCAACGGCATGCGGGCAGCACCGGGTGACGTGCTGTTTCGGATTGTCGACCATGATGTCGTCTGGGTGATGGTCGACGTCGCCGAACGTGATCTGGGACTCATTGAAGTTGGGCAAAAGGTAACCGTGCGTCCACGGGCCTATCCGGACCGTCCATTCATCGGCAAGGTCTCATTGATTTATCCCCATTTAAAGGCAGAGACGCGAACCGCGCGGATCAGAATCGAATTGTCGAACCCGGACGACGTACTGCGCCCCGACATGTATGCGGATGTGGAAATCGCCACAGGAACGGAAGCTCCCGTCGTGACCGTGTCCAGCAGCGCCGTCATCGACAGCGGAGAGCGGCAGGTCGTGCTTCTCGACAAGGGTGATGGCCGTTTTGAACCGCGCGAAGTCAAGCTCGGACGGCGCGGCGGTGGCCGTGTCGAGATTAGGGAAGGGCTCACCGAAAACGACAAGGTCGTCGTCTCCGCGAATTTCCTGATCGACGCCGAAAGCAACCTCAAAGCCGCGCTCAAGGGCCTCGATGCCGGGGAGAAATCGCAATGATCGCGCGTCTTATCGACTGGTCCGCCCGCAACCTGATGCTGGTCCTGATTGGGGCGGTTTTTGCCGTGGCATCCGGCGTGTATGCTCTAAAAAACTCGGCGCTGGACGCGATCCCCGACCTCTCCGACACCCAGGTGATCGTCTACACCGAGTACAAGGGTCAGGCACCCCAGGTCATTGAGGATCAGGTCACCTATCCGCTCACGACGGCGATGCTGACGGTGCCGAAATCCAAAGTCGTGCGGGGATTTTCGTTCTTCGGCGTCTCCTTTGTTTACATCATCTTCGAGGATGGTACCGACATCTATTGGGCGCGCTCGCGCGTGCTGGAATTCCTCAACGCGGCCGCGCGGAAGCTCCCGGCCGGCGTGACGCCTACGCTAGGCCCAGATGCGACCGGCGTCGGGTGGGTCTATCAGTACGCGCTGCAGTCCAAGGACAAATCGCTGGCGGATTTGCGATCCCTGCAGGATTGGACCATTCGCTACGGCATTTCCAAGGCCGAGGGTGTTGCCGAAGTGGCGAGCGTCGGCGGCTTCGTCAAGCAGTACAACATCATCGTCGATCCGAACCGGTTGAGATCACTGGATATCCCGCTTGCGAAGGTGCGCGACGCGATCCGCGGCAGCAACATGGATGTCGGCGGCCGTACCGTGGAGTTATCGGAATTTGAATTCATCGTGCGCGGCCGGGGCTACGTCAAAAGCCTTTCCGACCTTTCAAGCATTGTGCTGAAAGTTGACAAGGGCACACCGGTTTTGCTGAAGGACGTGGCGCGGATCGAGCTTGGACCGGATGAGCGCCGAGGCATTACCGAGCTCAACGGTGATGGTGAGGTCGCCAGCGGCATTGCCTTGCAACGTTTCGGCCAAAACGCGCTGGATGTCATCGACAACGTGAAGGCGCGTCTTGCCGACATGGCGGCGGCGCTACCTAAAGGCGTTGAGATCATACCGGTCTATGATCGCTCAAAACTTATTCACGATGCGATCGAGACGCTCAAGCGAACGCTGACGGAAGAAAGCATCGTCGTTGCGATCGTCTGCATCGTGTTCCTGCTGCATGTGCGAAGCGCCCTCGTCGCCATCGTGATGTTGCCTGTAGGCATCCTGATGGCTTTCAGCGCCATGAAGATGCTGGGAATCGGCTCCAATATCATGAGCCTTGGTGGAATTGCCATCGCGATCGGTGCCATGATCGACGGCGCCATCGTAATGATCGAGAACGCTCATAAACATCTCGAGCGCGCGCCACCCGACAAGCCACGGATAGAAGTCCTGATTGAGGCTGCGAGTGAAGTCGGACCGGCTTTGTTTTTCAGCCTGTTGATCATCACGGTGTCATTCCTGCCGATCTTCACCATGGAATCGCAGGAGGGGCGTCTGTTCAGCCCGCTTGCCTTTACCAAAACGTTCTCGATGGCGGCGGCGGCCATCCTGTCGATCACTTTGGTCCCGGCTCTCATGGTGCTGTTCGTGCGTGGCAAGATTGTTCCGGAGCACAAGAACCCGGTCAATCGCTTCCTGATCTGGGTCTATCGGCCGATGATCCGTGGCGTGCTGAAGGCCAAGACCTTGACGATCCTTCTGGCGCTTGTCGCTTTGGCGGTGAGCCTCTGGCCGGCACGGCAACTCGGAACCGAGTTCATGCCAAGCTTGAACGAAGGCACCTTGATGTACATGCCGACGACATTGCCGGGGCTTTCGGTGACCAAGGCGGCCGAAATTTTGCAAACGCAGAACAAGATCATCAAGACGTTTCCGGAAGTTGCCTCGGTCTATGGTAAGGCCGGACGCGCCGAGACCGCGACCGATCCTGCTCCCACCGAGATGTTCGAGACCATCGTCAATCTCAAACCCAAGGAGCAATGGCGGGCGGGCCTGACCACCGATGGCCTGATTGCCGAACTGGACAAGGCTTTGCAGTTTCCCGGCGTCTCCAACGCCTGGACCATGCCGATCAAGGCCCGCACCGACATGCTCGCGACCGGAATTCGCACCCCGATCGGCATCAAGGTCCTCGGTAAAGACCTGACGGAGATGGAGAAGCTGGCACGGCAAATTGAAGCCGTCGTGAAGGCGGTTCCGGGCACCTCCAGCGCTTATGCCGAGCGGGTGATCGGCGGTTACTATCTGGATGTCGTCCCAAACCGCGAGGCGCTCGCACGCTACGGCCTAATGGTCAGTGATGTGCAGGATACGGTTTCGTCCGCCCTCGGCGGCGAAACCATCACCACCACCGTGGAAGGCCGCGAGCGTTATAGCGTCAATCTCCGGTATCCGCGCGATCTGCGCAGCGATCCCCAATCGATCGCAAGAGATGTCCTTGTGGCTATGCCGGGCGGTGGAACCGTGCCTCTCGGCGAGGTCGCCGCCATCAAGCTGGCGCGCGGCCCAACAACGATCCGTACCGAGAACGGCCAGCTCGCGGTCTACATTTTCGTTGATATCCGGGATCGCGATCTCGGCGGTTACGTCGCGGATGCCAAGGCGGCGGTGGCCGCCAGCGTGCAGTTTCCGCCGGGGAATTACATCGTCTGGAGCGGCCAGTTCGAATATCTGGAGCGCGCCACCGCAAGGCTAAAGATCGTTGTGCCGGTGACGTTGCTGATTATCTTTCTGCTGCTTTATCTGAATTTCCGTCGGCTGACCGAGACGCTGATCGTGATGCTGTCGCTGCCGTTCGCCCTTGTCGGCGGATTTTGGCTGATGTGGTGGCTTGGGTTCAATTTTTCCGTCGCAGTGGCCGTGGGCTTCATCGCCTTGGCGGGCGTCGCGGCGGAGACCGGCGTCATCATGCTGATCTATCTCGATCATGCGATGAAGGAGCTTCAGGCGGAACGAATCGCGGAAGGCAAGCCGTTTACGCGAGCGGACCTGAATGCCGCGATCATGCTGGGCGCGGTCGAGCGGGTGCGACCCAAAATGATGACTGTCGTTGCTATCATGGCCGGCCTCATTCCCATTCTATGGAGCACAGGCACGGGCTCAGAGGTCATGCAGCGTATCGCGGTGCCGATGATCGGCGGCATGATCTCGTCGACCATCCTGACGCTCATTGTGATCCCGGCCGTCTATGCGCTAATCAAGGGATTTCGATTGCCCAGCGAACCGAATGCGGCCGCTACAGTCGAACAGGAGATCCCAGATCGGACTTTGACAAGCGCCTTTGACCGTTCGCAAGCGGCGGAGTGAATACAGAGGCGTTGAAAGATGCAAGATACGGAGAATTGGATGATGAATGGCATGATGATGAGTGACGGCATGATGTTTGGTATGGGCCTGTTAGGGATTCTCTTCCTCATCGTCCTATTGCTCGCGGTTGCGGCGTTCGTGAAATACCTTTTCTTTGACCGGCGTTAGATATTTTCAGGAAATCAGCGTGTGAGAGCTCTCCTCACCGGTTTAGCGAAACGCGATGAACACAGAATCCTAGGCGCGTGCGCGAACGTGAAATCGAATGGTCCAGCTAATGCAGTCGGCCAATGCAGGCGATGGCGCCGCTTATCACCGTCTGTTGCGGGAAATTGCGCCGGTAGTGCGAGCAACCGCGGAGCGCGAGTTGGCGCGGGAGGGATTGCCGGCAGTCCATCGCGAGGCGATCGTGCAAGAAATCTTGCTCGCTGTGCATCAACGTCACACTTAGGAGGCGAGTGCACCGTTTGCTCCTGGCTATTCGCGATTACCCGCAATAAGCTCTTGGACGTAATGCGCCGGACCGGCGAGCCGTGCCGCATCGACATCAATTGTTTCGGGGGAACGCTCGGCTGAGGGACCGCCCTCTGAGTTCCGTAAGACCCCTGAAGTCGATGAGCATATCCAAAAGTCTGCCGCAGCTTCAGCGCATTGTCTTGCAAGCGACCCGTCTCCGGACACGTATCGCTGAAGGAAACAGCCGCAAAACTGATGACGAGTGAGAATGCGGTTCGTGTTGCGCTGCATCGCGGGTTGTCGAATCTTGTCACCAAGTTGCGGAATGCCGACACAGATGGTTCTACGTGACGCCGATTGGTATAGACCTTGTATGATTTTCACCCACTCGGCAAAGGCATCGCTCCCGAGATATTTCTCTGTTGCACAATCAGGATAACGCACGTGTGGGACTTCAAAACGTGGCGGAAGAAATTAGGATACACGCAGGCTGAGGCGGGAGAGAGGCTCGGATACAGCCGCGCCGCCGTGCAGTATTGGGAGGCCGAAAGCCCAGTACCGCTGGCCGTGGAGCTTGCCTGTCGGGAACTGTTGCGCCGTTGGAAGCAGCGTCCGGACTTTGGCCCAGTGACACTGCTCTATGCCGACGACTCAGTATGGCAGCAAACTTCTCCACCCTGTGGCGTCCTCCTCCTGCGATCCGAGCGACATCCAAACAACGAAAGCGCCATTAACCGCGCGATTTGGCTAAGGGAGACCATGACGCTCGTTACTCCGCTCATTGTGGAAGACGATGGGAATGTTGTTTGGTCAACTCCAGCGTTGCTGGGCGAGTGCGACGCATGGAAAGCGAGCAAGAGCGGGGACAAAACCAGTGCGAGTTTTAGCCTTCTCGAAAAGGACGGTGCCTGACTTGGAGTCGCTTGAGTCAAATCATCGGTGAGTGAAATTGAAGGTGCGGAATCTGTTGGATTCAGGATAACGCTATGGACGTGTGGGAATTTAAAAAGTGGCGGAAAAAAATAGGATACACGCAGGTCGAGGCGGGGGAAAAGCTCGGACTCGGTCGTGCCGCGGTGCAACTTTGGGAAAACGAAATCAGGCCGGTGCCGCTTGCCGTCGAGCTTGCCTGTCAAGAACTGTGGCGTCATTGGAAGCAGCGCTCGGAGTTTGGCCCCGTGACATTGCTTTATGCCGATGACCCAATATGGCAGCAAGTTTCCGCTCCCGATGGCGTCCTCCTCCTGCAGTGCGAGCGACACGCGAATAACGAAAGCGCCATAAACCGTGCGGCTTGGCTAAAGGAAAACATGACCCTCATCAGCCCGTTCATTGTGGAGGACGATGGAAATGTTGTGTGGTCCTGCCCAGAACTGCTGCGTGAGTGTGAAGCACGGAGACAGGAAAAGGGTCGGGAGGCCAAGGCGCCTCCCCCTGTCGAATGACAAAGTGCCGAACTTCTCACTTGGAGACCATTGGGATGTGTCTCTCCCAAGCAGAGGTACAATTCAGTAGCCATACTCCGGTCGCTCGGTAACAAATGGGACCGACTAAGAAACGACACCGGCACGGAAGGCGGCTGAGACGCGGTCGGGGATATGCGCCGATGCTGACCGCACAACCCTATAAACTGCCAGTCCGGGGGGTGTTCCGTGCGCGAATCGGATGGTCGAATTTTTACCAAGGCGTTCATGTTCACCAGAGTTCCTACTCCTGATTGGCCGCGTCCGCTCCTTCTGCGGGCGGGGTATTTTTATTGTGGGCGCTCGCCGCCGGGGCCGGTTCTCCCACGGGTTTCACTGTGCCCAGATTGCAACAGCGTGCAACGAATTAAGTATCGATACTGCTTTTGCCTAAAAGAGCAGCAATTGCCAATGCTATTGGCTTGCCTCGTATTGCTTAGGGCCCATTAACTGCAGCCATGCACGGGGTTGGACAAGGTCGTATCTGGTTCGGATTTCGCAACGCGAGTGCCGGACGTTCGAACGACCTAATTTGAGGGGGCTGCTATGAAGAGAATGATCACATCCGCGGTAATCGCGTTCGCCGCTGTGACGGCCGCCCACGCCGCGGATATCCCTTTGAAGGCTGTCAAAGCGCCGCCGCCCATGCCCTCTTGGTGGGATACACTGACGATCAACGGTCACGTGGAAGTGGGTGGTACGGTCAATGGAAACGACCCCGCTGGCGGGAATTTTGGCCAGCTCTTTACGGACAAGTCCAATTCAGCTTTCTTGAATCAGGCTTTGCTCACGGTTCAGCGCCCTCTCGATCCGAAAGCGACTGGATACGATTTTGGCTTCAAGTTCCAAGCGATGTACGGCTCGGACGCGCGCTACACGCATTACCTGGGTGAGTTCGACCAGTCGATCAGCGGCCGCAACCAGTTCGACATCGTCGAGGCGCACGCTCTGTTCCACCTGCCATGGCTTACTTCGGGTGGCATTGACGTAAAGGTCGGACAGTTCGTGACCTTGGAAGGCGCGGAGGTTATCTACGCGCCTGACAATGCGCTTTATTCGCATTCCTACATCTTCAATTTCGGCATTCCGTTCAAGCACACCGGCGTCATGACGACCACCCACGTCAATCCAATGCTTGATATTTATCTAGGCGTAGACACGGGCGTTAACACGACCTTCGGCAATCGCTTCGATTGCTTTAATTGTGGCGACAACAACAAGGCCGCCGCGTTCCACGGCGGTATCGGTCTGAATTTGCTGGGTGGCGCACTAACCGTTTTGGCAACGACTCACATCGGTCCAGAAAATCCCAACGTGTCGTCTGTCGTTCTTGCGGGCGTCAATCCCAACACCGCTCTGCGTTATCTCAACGATGTGACCGTAATCTGGAAACCAACCGACAAGCTGACCTTGACGACCGATCTGAACTACATACGCGACGACGGTTTCAACGCGACTGGCGGCGGCGTAGCCCAATACGCGACTTACGCGATCAACGATTGGCTCAAGATCACTGGCCGCGGAGAGATCTGGCGCGACAACAACGGCTTCTTTGTTGCCTCTTTCCCCGGCAATCTGGATTTTGTGAGGGTTGAACACGGCAATCCATTGGGTGTGGCGATCAGCGGCGGCCCGACGACTTACGGTGCGTTGACCGTTGGACTTGCCATCAAACCTCCGGTCCCAAAGCAACTGGAAGGTCTCACTATCAGGCCGGAGATTCGCTACGACGCTTCCTTGAACAACACCACGCCATTCGGCGGAGGAACGAAGGGTTCACAATGGACGTTTGCCAGCGACCTCATCATCCCCTTCACAATTAAATAGAGGCCCGCTGCTATTTTAGAGTTGCTAGAAGCCCGCCGATAGTCACTAGAACGGAGACCATTCGCCAGCGCGTTGACCAGAGGTTTACGGGAAGCGGAGCGGGCGCCCATGGAAAACCCAAGGCGCCCGCTCATCGGTAATTTGCAAAACTCCCCTTAAAGGCCTTTCTTTGAAGATCGCTACTTCGTTTTCCGATCGTCCATTTTTTGCATCATCTTATCGCACTTCTCCATCATCTGGTTCATCTGGGCCATCATCTTCGACATTGCCTGCATGTCGCCGCCCATCATGCTCTCATGATCTTTCGCAACGGGGCTCTGGGAGGAGGACGCGGTCGGCTCGTCCGCGGCGCGCACCGTGCCGGGAAGGGACATGCCCACGCCTGCGGCGAGCAGGCTAAGTGATAATATTGCGATTTTCTTCATGTTGCATCTCCGTGGTTTTGTGAACGTCGATTAGGCTTGCGGTGGCATCTTCAGATGCGTGCATTAGTTCCCGGGAGGGGAACCATCGTCGGGCGTCCGGGGCCCTGGTTGTTGCCCCTGTTGCCGGAGCAAAGATGCAGACCGCACATTGCCCCGCAGAACAGAAGGCAAACAACTATCGGCAGTAGGCCTGCGGCGACCAGCCAGTGCCAGTTGAGCGTGCCGCCAGCGAACAGCGCGAGCCCCATCAGAGCCAGGCCGAGCTTGACATCGGCAGAAAGGGAACGCTTTTGCATACAGTGTTTTGGTTCATCTTTTCCCGAAGGAATGGTGAGCTCGCTCATTTGACTTCCTCTCGGCGCCCGCTGACCGGGGTCGCAAATAATTGTTGTGGCAGGTCGAGTTCGCACCTGATCCTTTGATACAACCCCGCGGCTTGCGTACCTACTTGCTAATTCGAAGACAAATGCTGCGAGGTTACTCGCTCACTGCTTCGTGAATTCTTAGTTCATGTTCCAAGCGGGACACCCGCAGCGGAAGATCGGAGCGGTCGGAGGACGTGGGCAGGAAGACAAACCCCAAGTCGCGTCGAAATTCTTCGAATTTCTCGAGCAGCTCTTGTCGGTCGCGCGCTCCCACATTGACGACCCCGTACCTGAAACTCTGGCCGTCCTGCATCTCAAGGGAAAGAGCGCTCCCGGCCGTGGCCAGGATCTCGATCCGCGCGTCGGGATGCCGCAGGCTTAATCGCTCCAAATTGTGCACTGAGGGAAGGGCGACGACATGCATGTCCTCGAAGGATCGCAGAACAAAGCTCGCAGCCGTGCGGTGCTGACCTTCGCGTCGCGAGAGTCGCGGTTCGCGGCCGGCCGCGAGATCGAGCAGCACAGCGTACGTGTTGAAGCCGTCTACCTTTTCGTACAGATCGGCAAATTGAGAGGCCATGCGCGGATTGACCTCGACGATGCTTACTGTGTCAGCAACAGGATCGTAGATAAACTCGATATTGAACATCGCGTCGCGGTACCCGAGGCTCGCCATAAACGTTCGCGCAATCGTGGCCATTCGTTCTTGAACAGGTCCTGGCAGGAGCGACGGATACTCGAAGCGTTCGAAAACATTCGTTCCGGGAAACATGACGGAGTCCACTATGCCGACAACTTGCACGTCGCCGCCGAATGCGTATCCCTCCAACGTACATTGCCGTCCCGATAGCAGACTTTCCGCCAACAGGTACCCGCTTTCCATGGGCAGTCCAACATAGTACTCGAACAGCCGCTCAAAGGGACGAAAGAAGGCGCGGCGGGAGGCCCAATGGCGTTTCATGGACGTAAGCTGCCGCTCCGAATCCACACGCTGTGCTCCGATGGAAAAGAACGACTTCACCGGCTTCACGAAGGCCGGAAGCGCAATGGGAGACGGCATCGCCATTCTTTCGCTCACGTCGACGCGGGCGAATGACGGGACGGCCTCGGGAACGACGGCATGCTGAAGACGGCGCGCATAGTATTTGTGCTGACAAAGCAGATTTGCAGCGGGCGAGGCGCCCGGCAGATTGAGATGCTGCGCGACGGCGCACGCCAGAGCGCTCCCAGGATAGTCGTCGGTGCTGATGACACCGGCGATCGCGGTACCTGACAATTTCGTCAGAATGGTTTCTATTTCGGCAAGCGGGTCAGCAAAAGAGGGCAGAACTGACCCGTACTGCGACACCATTTCCTCTAGCGCGATGCTGGCGTACTCGTGGCGAAGGAATCTCCTTCGATATCCTCCGATCAAGGCCAGCTCGCGGTCGTCGCGGTGAGTGGGACAAAGAAGAAGAAAGGTTTGTGTCTCGCGGTAGTTGTCGGAGGTGGTATCGGTATCGCTGGGCGACTGTTGGAACGTCACGATTGATCCTTTTCGGTACCGGAAGTCGATGTCGGCATCGTTGTCTAGGAGTTCGGGCAACACCACCAACCGGTTACAATCGCTCGAATAAGATGTCGCGAAAGGCACAACTCATAAAAAGGACCCAGCGTCGATCGACCTGTAGATTGCTTGGTTAGAAGGGTGGGCGCCGGTTCAAACCGGTTGCCAGCACATAGCTATCAAAGTAATGCCATGCTCACGCCTTCGGTTCCGTCAGCGAGCGTTTCTGTTATTTTTGGTGCTGCATAGGCTCGTTATCGTTTAGCGCCGCAAAAGCCGGGGCCCCAGATTTGCTCCGCTAAGCATGCACAGAATGCCCGTTCCACCGAACCACAGAGCAACAAGCGGGGCAGGATCGATGGTGCAATGGATCGAAAAGGCGGTCACGCTGACAGCGCTGGCAGTAAGTCCGGCGATCGCGCCCGTCCGCGCTGGGTTCACCGGCGCCGCCTGGCGCGCAGCCCACATGATCGCGACAAAGGGCACGATCGTTATGATCGGAACTGAAAGAACGCATTCGCGCCATTGATCCCCAGTTATCATTTGTTCCCAATTCGGATCGGCGGCCATACCCGCCACTGCGAGAATCATAACGCCGAGAAAGGGCACGGCTGTCAGGGAGAGTGTGGACAGGAGCTCCAAGCCAGGACGTGCGAGTCGCGCCAGAAAGACAGACGACAGCGCGGCGGCGACCAGACTGAATACCAGCTTCGCTGCAACGAAGGCCATCACATCGGCGTCCTGGAGGTCCGGGCGGATGCCAAGTGCAAAAACGATGAATCCAAGCGAGAGGGCGGCGCCGCTCGCGATTGCGACAGCGACCTTGAATTCAGTCTTGCCCGTGTTTAACCGCTCCGAGTTAGTGCTGGGCTCTCTGATCAAATTATCCATCTTCTTGCTGTCTCCCTTTTGCCTGTGATCAGGCCATCTCACTGGTGGCGTGTCCGAAATCTTCTGGTCGGGCGCACTACACCGAGAAACGGGAAAAGATTTGTTCGATCAGCAAGTCGCCTCTAAATAAGCAATTCGGCTGAATGGGGAATCTGGTTACACAATCATCGCATCGTGAGGTCGAAATATACGCACGACCAGCGAAGCCTTCAGAAGAGCAGCGGCTGGCGTATCGGCTTGGCCTGACGAAGAATTGTCCAACGGCGACGCGCGCGGGGTTGCCTGCACCATAAAGGCGTTCTCGATCGCCTGACACTCATGCTCACCAACTCCGAAACCGCGGCTCGCGATCTCGCTAAAGCCGCGAAGAGTCGCCGCTGAGTCGCCTGGTGTTGATTCCCTCGGCAAATTTCCGCCCCGCCTGGAATCCCGTGCGGGGAGGGCCGCACTTCGCATCGCGGCAGCAAACGCAACTTCTTTCGAGACCAGCAGAAGCGATGCGGCGGCGTGTCGAGTGGACAGGAGATCGCCTGATCGGAAGGGCCCTTCGATGGGACTCGTGCCGGGAAATCGCCCGTCCCCAAATTGCCCCGTATACAGGGGCCACTTGGCGATCCGCAAGAATGGGCCGGCGAGAAATCGCCGTATTAGACGCCCTCGATCCACGCAACTAATCCTCGGCGAATGCTCTTATCTACTCGCTAGGTCCGCGAGGTGGGATATCCGCGTTCTCATTCGTGGAGCGCGACATTTCGGCTTGGGTGGACGCCGAAAGTCCTTGGATTGTCGGTCCGGCGCGATGATTGACGAATGATATTGCGAGGGCAATTCCCAACCACGGCAACCAATAGAATTGCCGGCGCAGTCTCAGCACTTCGATATTCGTCGGCGCCGATCTCACATTTTCTTCTCGATCCGGCAAAAGTCCCTCCAGGCGCCTTGCTATTGCCGCAGCATCCGCGGAATTCCAATCTCTTCCGGAAACCTGGCGGAGCGTCGATACTATCGCCTTCTCGACGTTTGCCTTGGGCATTGTCGAAAGGCGTCTCGCTTCCTCCCACGGGTCAACGTGAGCGCGGGCCAATGCGGACAGAACACTAATCTGCATTCCATTGCCTTCCTCGCACATCGGCGCGAAAAGAAACTGATCAAATTTGGAAGATGGGATCGAAACTGAGGAACGCTCGTTTAACATGACTCGCCTTTTCAGCTATTTCGAACAAAGAAAGATCCGGTGGCCATTGTGCGGCGGCTGTTCCGGTATGGCCGTGCTGTCGCTGTACAATTTCATTCGAAGAAGGTTATGTATTGATTTGGGTCTGGTTACCGGCAAAATTTCGCCATTCTCTCCAGCGGGGCAAAAACATGGGTACACGCCGCTGATATTCGGCGTACTGATCGCCGAACTTCTTGATCATCTGTCGTTCCTCTGAACGCGCAAGTAGAACGTAGGCGATGACGATGACCGGATACAGAGCTACGGAGAAGATCGTCGGCCAATGCAAAACGCCTTCGCCGAACAAGGCCAGGAAGATGCCCGTATATTGCGGATGCCGGACAATCCCGTAGAGACCGTCGGTCGCCAAGCGCCCTTGCCGGTAGGCGCGATAGACCTCCCGCCAGCCCCCGGCAAGCATGATCAGGCCGGCCACGACGAGCGGAAGCCCCGCGACCATCGCAATTACCATTGCGCTTTCTCCATAACCGGACAGCTCCGACCACAGATTGTTATGGAGATATTTCCGGTCCAGGTTGAAGAAACGCGTGAGCAAGTAGATCGTGAGCGGGAAGCCGTACATTTCCGCATAAAGCGCGATTATGAATGCTTGCACCAATCCGGCGCTCGCCCATTCCCGCCAACTCCGCGGTGCCACGTAGCGGTAAAGTGCCCATGACACGGCTACGATCATAACGACGGCCAAACCCCATGCACCCATGATCAAACTCCTTCCCGATCAAATACCGCTCGGCGGGGCGATTAAGACTTGGTCATCCTCCAAGAGCCTCACCAAGGCGGTCGCCGACCTCGTCCGCAGCCGCCCAAGAGATCGAGAGTCTTGCCAGCGGGCGGGTTCCGAGGTCTTGTCCGGCCCAGCCCACGGGACATAGCCGGAGCCGATTTCCGCAGGTGCCGGGCAAATTTGACGTCCATTAAACAGTTCGGTTGAAAGGGGAATCGGGTTACAAAATCACGGCACCGTGAGGCCGATCTCCCGAGGCGCTCTGAAAGTGCACATTCCTTACGTCAAGGCCGGCAGGTCGTGTCGATACTAACGTGTCGATATTGAATTGGCCCACATGTTGACGGCGTCGCACCGGCGATTAATTTTTTTGCGACGGTTGTAACCGGGACGCAGCCGGGTCCGAACATAGGTATATCTCGTGCATGACGAGCAACGAATCCGAGCTTAGAGGCCTGATGATCGCCGGGCTCAATGGCGACTCTGCGGCGCATCGCGCGCTTCTAGGACGCTTAAGCAAGCATCTGCGTGCTTACTACAGGAGCAGAATGCCCAGCTACGCACGCGGCGATTCCGACGCGGAGGACCTTGTGCAGGAGGCGCTCATTGCCATCCATACCCGGCGCCATACTTATGACCCCAAGCAGCTTCTGACCCCCTGGGTCTACGCGATCGCGCGCTACAAACTGATCGACTATCTGAGGAGAAACCGAGCATCGCGCGCAAATGTGCCGATCGAGGACGCAGGCGAACTGACCGCCCAAGACGATAGCGTGGCGTCGGAAAGCATGACGGATCTCGGCCGCCTGATGGCTCAGCTACCGCCGAAGATGCGCCGTGCCATACAGTACGTCAAACTTGACGGATTGAGCGTTTCGGAAGCCGCAGCGCGGAGCGGCATGTCGGAGTCCGCAGTGAAAGTTAACATACATCGGGGACTGAAAGCTTTGTCAGCATCAATCTCACGGGAGCCGGAATTGTGAAAACAGACGATCTGGTTGAAATTCTCAGCACAAATGTCGAAGTCGTCAACCGCCGGCAGGTCTCGCGCACCATAGCGGGCGCAATTATCGTCGGCGGCGTTGCGTCTCTCGCGGTAATCGTTATGGCGCTCGGGCTCCGGCCCGATCTGGAACAAGTTACCACATGGACTTTTCTCCTCGTGAAGCTCGCGTTCGCTATCGGCATCGTCGCTCTGTCGCTGTCAGCATTGAACAGGGTCTCCCGACCGGGTGGCGAGCGCCGGACATCGGTCGGCCTCATCGCTTCGCCCTTTGTCGGCATCATGATCCTTGCTGCGATAAGTCTATTCTCCACGCCGAGTTCGCACTGGGCGGCGATGGCGGTCGGCGACCAATGGCTCGAATGTCTTCTTTCGATACCCATTATCGCCATCGTCCCGTTCGCTGCCGTCATCTGGGCGGTACGCCAGGCAGCCCCAACCAATCTCACCCGCGCAGGAGCTCTCGCAGGCCTGACTGCGGGCGGCATCAGCGCGACGGCCTACGCGTTTCATTGCACCGACGACTCGATGCCCTTCATCGCGCTTTGGTATGGAGGGACCGTCGCGTTGTGCACTTTCGCCGGTGCCTATCTGGGGCCGCGTTTGCTGCGGTGGTGACCCGCTGTTTGAAGCAGCAAAGTACAAATCCGGAGGGGAAATGATACGGCGAGACGAATGGCTCCCATGCGTTGCGTTCGGTTCCACGCGTCGCGACCGGACCCTTTGCTGCGGTCATGTAGGCGGTGCGAATAGCGGCCCCTGTCGATCTGGCGCGTAAGGGCGCGCTTGCCGGGCTCGCTGACCACCGGCATAACCGTCATCGTCTCTGGGCTTCACCGCACAGTCGTCCCGCCCCGTTGGTTGCCCCTTGCGTCGGTGGAACCGGCATCTAGGTGCATGGTTGAGTAGAGCTAGGGTCGGACCGCGGCTCTTGCGCCGCCGGGACCTCCGCCCTGATGTCCAACGGGCATGCCCCGACATTCTCGCTCGTATAGATAAAATGCGAGTCGCCTTGTCCCGAGAATAGTACTTTACGGGAGACAACAAGCTCACGATCTAGTGATAAAGCGGCGTAACCGACGGCTCGGACGGCACGAACTAACTCCAAGTCGTCCCCTTCGTACGGTCACCGTGCCTTGCGTGGCGTCCGTTTATTCGCGATTCGGGAGTGAAATTGTCAGACCTGCCCGTTGTTATTATCACCGGAAGCAGCGGCTTCATCGGATCGGCTCTGGTGCGCAAGCTGTCAGGCTCGTTCGCGCTCGTCGGTTTCGACCGTATCGCGTCGCATGCCCCGCCGCCCCAGGCGGAATGCGTATGCATCGACCTCACTTCGGAAGTGGGCGTGAAAGGCGCCTTCGAGCGACTTCGTATCGCGTATGGAAACCGCATCGCCTCAGTCATCCACTTGGCCGCCTACTACGATCTGTCCGGGGAGCCCAGCCCGCTCTACGAAAGCATTACCGTTGGTGGGACCGAGCGGCTGCTGGCGCATCTGAAGGATTTCGAAGTCGAGCAGTTCATATTCAGCAGCACGCTGCTGGTTCATGCGCCGACGAAGCCCGGGCATCCCATCAACGAAGAGGCGCCGATCGACCCCCGCTGGCCGTACCCGATGTCCAAGGTCGAGACCGAAGCTAAGATCCGCGAGCGGCACGGAAACATCCCAATCGTGAGCCTGCGCCTGGCCGGCGTTTATACCGACGAGGGCCGCAACGCATTTTTGTCGCAGCAGATTGCGCGCATCTACGAACGCCGGCTGCTTAGCCTGCTTTACCCGGGCGACCCGGCACACGGCCAACCGTTCCTGCATCTGGAAGATGCCTGCGACGGAATTGCTCGATTGATCGAACGACGCAAGGATTTGCCGAGCGATCTGGTCCTGTTGCTCGGAGAGCCAGAGACGATGAGCTACGATGAGGTGCAACGCACGACCGCCAAGCTTCTGCATGGCGAGGAATGGCATACAAAAAAAGTCCCGAAACTCATGGCGAAGGCGGGGGCTTGGCTTGAGGACGAGATATTGGACGAGGAGCCGTTCATCAAGCCGTGGATGGTCGATTTCGCCGACGATCACTATGAACTCGACATCGGCAGAGCCCGTAAGTTGCTGGGTTGGCAGCCAAGGTTCTCTCTGCGGGGATCGTTGCCGACCATCATAGACAACCTGAAAGCGGATCCGGCGCGCTGGTACCGCGAAAACAAGTTGAACGACGCGCTGGTGGCCGGCGATGCTGCCGCGCTCGGGGGCGGGCAGCCGGAAAAATCTCCGGAGGCGCGCATGGTCGAACAGGTCGCCTTGCAACAACGGGTGTCCCGCGAGCACGAAAACATGATGGAGTCCGAACGTCACACGACGCGTTGGGCGCATTTCGTCAACATCGCTCTCGGGGCCTGGCTTGTGACGAGTGCCTTCGCTTTCGGGCTGTTCGAGCATGCCTCCTTCGATTTTGCGATCCTCCAGGTCACGGAAGATCGCTCACTGGCTCCGCCGGACTGGCGCAGCGCGATACTGGGGCGAAGCGACGTCATCGCCGGGCTGCTGATCATGCTCTTCGGAGCCCTGTCGCTTTCCCGCCGTTCCAACTGGGCGCAATGGGCAAACGTCGTCATAGGGCTTTGGCTGTTGTTTGCGCCGCTGGTATTCTGGGCGCCCAGCGCTGCGGCCTACAACAACGATCTGATCGTGGGAATGCTGGTCATTACCTTTGCGGTTCTTGTGCCCATGATGCCCGGCATGAGCATGGAAGGCATGATGGACTCCACATCGGTACCTCCCGGTTGGACTTACTGCCCGTCGACCTCGGCGCAGCGTCTTCCGGTCGCTGCAATGGGGCTGGTCGGGCTGCTCATCGCGCGGCAGTTGACTGCCTACCAGCTGGGCCACGTTCAGGCCGTTTGGGACCCGTTCTTTGGAGGGGTCGGCGGACTGAATGGCACCGAAACCATCATCACTTCCGATGTTTCGAAGGCTTGGCCCATTCCCGATGCCGGTCTGGGAGCCGTTGCCTATGCTCTTGAGATCCTCATGGCCTGCATGGGCGGTCGCGCAAGATGGCGTACGATGCCGTGGATGGTGACCTTCTTCGGCATCCTCGTCGTGCCGTTGGGCGTGATCAGCATCTATTTCATCATTATTCAGCCGATTATCATCGGGACTTGGTGCGCGCTGTGCCTGCTCGCAGCACTTGCGATGCTTGTCATGATCCCGTTTTCTCTCGATGAGTTGATCGCAATGGGCCAATTTCTTGTCTGGAGCCGCCGCGCAGGAAAGCCGTTCTGGCGTACGTTCTTCTTGGGGGACGCCATGCTGGGTGGTTCCGATGTCGGTGGACACGATCTTGCTTCGCCGAAGGCGGCGCTCGCGGACATGATACGCGGAGTGACGCTGCCTTGGACGCTCGCGACAAGCGCGATCCTCGGCGTTTCATTGATGTTCACGCGGCTCACCTTCGGAACGGCAGGAGCGATGGCGGACAGCGATCATGTCGTGGGAGCCCTTGTCGTGACAACGGCGATTATCGCGACGGCAGAGGTGGCGAGGCCCGTGCGATTTGTCATCGCCGGTTGCGGCCTCTGGCTGATCGTCGCGCCGTGGATCCTCGCCGGGGGATCGTCTACGGCGGCTTGGACGAGCGCGGTCTTAGGTGTCATCCTAATCGCGCTTAGCGCGCCACGCGGCAAACGCAGCCGGGAACATTATGCGAGCTGGGATGACTACGTCGTGTGAGCGGGTGGGGAGTTGCTTGCCTATCTGGCCCGCACCGCTGCACGCGTTGCCGGCCACGGTTGTCCCGCCCCGCAGTCCCGTCGACAACGGGGAGGCCGGCTGCCTTCCGTTGACCGAGCCTCTTCGAGACGGTCCTTACGAATCCGGAATCACGGTTGCGTGTTCTTGTAACCAATCGGCGCTCTCATCCGATCTAGCTAGTAGAGCGTGACTACTCTCGGCCCCGAAGAGCCGAGTATCCGCCCTCGCGGGTTTCGCTTCCTGCTTCCGGCCGGCGTCCCGGCTCGATCCACAGGCCAACCCTGGATGTCCTCCAGTAACAGAGAGCTTTCACATTCTTGCGCAACCGGAAAACCCGATGCAGTCAAAACATTCGATAGATCGGGAAAAGATGTCCGTCCCGCCTAGGCCCGGCCCTGAAGGGCACAGGTTGGCGGCGCGCAAGCGGATCAAAGGAGAGAGAAAAATGGCCAACATCCTTCTTCGTGTTTCATTGTTGTTGCCGTTCATGGCGATATCAAGCGCCGTCCATGCCGACCACAATCTCCAACATCGGCCGAACCAGCCCGCCGAATATGGTGCCTTCAACCAGGCCGGAACCCCGCCGACTGCTTCCAAGACGGGATGGCAAGGACGCCCGTCGCCGCAACAACGCAATTCAGGGAAGTCATGCACCTACCAAGGGGGGCCCAAATCCGGCTTGTGGGCCTGTCGATAGACGCCGTCCCCACTGCGACCGGGTTTTTTTCGTTGAATGCAAGGAGGACTTTGATGAACCGACGAACCTTGTGCCGGAGCATTGTTGCCGCATTGTTTTCGCTTCCTGCTCCCGCCTTTGCCGTATCGACCCAAGCGACCCTGTTCAAGAAACCGATCTGTAAATGTTGCGATGAATATGTCTCATACTTGCGGGAGTATGGGTTCGAGGTCCAGGTCAAGATCACGAACGAACTCGCAGAGATCAGCAGGAAGGCAGGCGTTCCGGAAAAACTTGAAGGGTGCCATACGATGTTCGTTGACGGCTATGTCGTCGAAGGCCTCGTTCCGGTCCGCGTGATTCGGAGACTGCTTTCGGAGCGTCCTGCTATTGCTGGCATTACCCTTCCCGGCTTGCCCGCGGGCTCGCCTGAGATGCCTGGAGAAAAGAAAGGCCCATTCACCATTTACGCCGTTACGAGAGACGGCGCGCCTCCCAGCACCTACGCCGTCGAATAGGCCTGCGCCGCGAAAAGCGAATAGACATGCCGCCCGTTCAGCCGCGCACGGCATATCGAATTGATATCGACTTCCTTACATCGCTCGCCTGACGAAGGCCGTGCGCTCCGGGGGGCACGTTATCATCGCGACGTTCGCTCCCGACGGTCCCGAAAGGTGCAGCGGCTTGCCGATCGTGCGCTACGATCCGACAACTCTTGCCTCCGCGCTAGGGCCCGAGTTTGAACGGATCGATCCGAAGCGGCATGATCATTTGACGCCCGGCGGTGGTACGCAGCGCTTCCAGTTCAGCCGGTTTCTGCGAAAATAAGGTCATCAGACCGCGGGGTTTCCAATAAAGCGCATTTTGACGACAGCCGTCCTTTGCTTGTAACGAGCAACGCACGTGCCGAAGGCCCTTACGCGAGAATGCAAGACCGAACCGTGAAGGCGCTTTCTGGGCAGCAGGTCGCGGACCTCAGCCAGGGAATGGCGTTGGCCGCGGAATTAAACGGATATCCGGGGGTTCCGTCGCATGCGCTGGAACTCGCGGACAAACTGGAATTAAGGCCCGACCAAATCTCCGCGGTACGAAGCCTGTTCGAATCCATGAAGCGCAAGTCGATCCTGTTGGGCACGCGGATGATCGAAGAGGAGACGGAGCTCGACCGGCAATTCGCCTCGCGAGCCATCATCCCGGACAGCCTCCGGACGGCCACTGCCGCCGCCGCCCGCACGTAGAGCGAACTCCGGGAAACTCATCTCAAATGCCGCTTGTCCACAGCCGCGCTTTTGGATCAGGAGCAGATGCGGCGATATGCAAGCCTTAGAAGATATCAGGGGACGGCCTGTCCGCATCATCCCAATGAAAAGGAGGATGTGTTCACCCGTGCCGATGCCGATGATGTAGGTCCGGATAGTGTGATGCTTGTGGCGAAGCGATCCAACGGCCGGGGACATGCCGTTATAGACCACAGAAGAATCAAATGCGGGACTGACAACTTGCCGCGAGTCCTTCATACCGCGCGGGCGCGCTTCATCAGCTTGCCGCATCCCGCGTCGCTCAAGATAACCGAGAAGAGCTATCGGCCGCATCAAGCTATTGTCATGGCGGCGCAAGATACCTTAGGTCGATAAAGTCTGAAGAGGAACCGGAAGATGCCACCCCGGCCGGCGGTGCACCAGCCGGGGAGCAGACGCTGTCGAATTTACTTTCGGCCTTCGTGCTCCCAGTGAGCGGCGATATCCGCGCCGGATTTTGTCAGGTGAACGTGCTGATCGATGTGGTCGATCCAGGCGACCGGAATAAAGTGATGATGGTCTCCATCCGGGGAACTTTGTTTGGTCAGCTTAATCTTGTCGGAGCCGTCCAGATGATCGACCTTGCCGACGGTCTTTTTGTCGGCTGAAATGACGTCCATGTGCTCTTTGATTTGTGAAGTGTCCGGCATCGGTAGTCTCCTTTGAGTTTGGAAATCAGAAACGCGCCACGGTCGGTAAGGTTGCTTAGCCGGTTAGACGGTCTATCCGCGCGCGGATCCGCGCTGCCGTTCCAAGCCGTCCGAGGGTGAATATGGCCGGTTGGTTTTATACCCTGATCCCCAGCGTCGCCGTCGTTCTGGGGGCTGCCGTCGCGCTCTGGCGGCAACCGACGCCTGTGATTGCCGCTGCGATTCAGCATTTCGCGGCGGGCGTCGTTTTCGCCGCCGCGGCCGGCGAACTCCTCCCGGACATCAAACATCGCCAGTCGGTCTGGGCGGTCATCCTTGGAGGAGCCGCGGGCATCCTCCTCATGCTCCTGATCAAGCGTCTGGGCGAAAAGGCCAAAGGCACCCTTGGACTGGTCATCATGGTCGCGGTGGACATCTTCATCGACGGATTGGTCCTCGGCATCGGTTTCGCCGCCGGCGTCAAACAGGGTTTTCTCCTTACGGTAGCGCTCACGATCGAAGTGCTTTTTCTCGGGCTCTCGCTCACCGGCGAACTATCGGAAACCATTCGGCAGCCGACGAAGGTGCTTTTCATCATCGCTGGCCTGGCGGTGCTATTGCCGACCGGGGCGGCCGTCGGCATCCCGTTGAGCCATCTACCTAATTTCTGGATCGCGGCATTCTTTTCGTTCGGTCTGATAGCGCTGCTATACCTCGTCACCGAAGAGCTCCTGGTGGAAGCTCATTCGGCTCCGGAGAAGCCGTGGGTAACCAGTCTTTTTTTCGTGGGTTTTCTGCTGATTCTTCTGTTGGACGAAGTCGCCGGCTGAATGCCAAACTTCCTTCTTTTTGAGAGAGATAGTGCAGACGAACCCTTTTCGTGCGTGGTTGAGCAAGGTCGGTTGGGAGACCGCGTTCGCGGTGGCCCTGGCGGCGGCGCTCGCTATCAGTACGGGAGCGACGAGCACGCTCTTCTTTCGCTACCTGGCGGGCGTCAGCGGGCTCGGTTCGCTTGTGCAAGCGGCGTTAGCCATCGGCCGCGGCCGACCGCTCACGGAGCGTCTATCCGAATGGGATGAGGCGATCGTGCTCGCCACGATGTCGGCCGGGGCGCATCTGATCGCCGTTCACCTGGACAAGGCTACATGAAATATGTGACCCCCATGGCGACCGCCGCAGCCGCCATGACACCCGTCGCTATCCATCCCAGTCCCGTCAGCCAACCGCCGATCGTGAATTCGCCCATGATCTTGGGATTTGCCGCCATCAGCATCATCAGTCCCATCACCGGCACCGCAACGATGCCGTTGATGACCGCGCACCAGTACAGCGCCTTGATGGGGTCGATCGGCGCAAAATTGAGGAGGATGCCGACAATTGTCGCCATGACAATCGTCGCGTAGAAAGCCTTCGCTTCCTTGGGTTGCCGTGCAAGGCCGATCGGCCACTTGCGGGCTTCGCCAATGGCGTAGGCTGCTGAACCGGCCAGCACGGGAATGGCCAGAAGTCCCGTTCCGAGAACGCCCAACGCGAATATCGTCGCGGCGTAATTGCCGGCGATCGGACGCAACGCCTCGGCGGCCTGGGCGGAAGTCTCGATATCCGTCACGCCGGATACGTTAAGCGTGGCGGCGGTCGTCAAGATGATGGCCAACGCGATCAGGTTTGAAACGCCCATGCCGATCAGGGTATCGAGCTCGATCCGCTTGATGGCGTCCGGACCCTGTTCTGGCGCCCGTTTCAGGATCTGTCGTTCGGGAACGACGCGTATGTCCTCGGCCTCCTGAGACGCCTGCCAGAATAGGAGGTAGGGGCTGATCGTCGTGCCAAAGACCGCGACGATAGTCTGGATATATTCGATCTTCCAGGTAATGGACGGCAATACGAACTGGCGAAGCGCTTCGCCCCAGTGGACGTCCACCATAAACAGCGTTGCCACGTAGGCGAGCAGCGCGAGCGTCAGCCATTTCAGGTAGGATACGTAACGGGTGTACTGCAGCAGGACCTGCAGCCCGATGCAGACCAGGCCAAATAGGGCCACATAAAAAGTTTTCGAGCCGCCGAGCACCAGACTGGTGGAGTCGGCCATCGCACCGAGGTCGGCGCCGATGTTGATGATGTTGGCGGCCGCCAGCAGCGTCACGAAGACTTGCAAGAGCCAATTCGGATAATGCTGACGCAAATTGCCTGCGAGGCCACGACCCGTCGTCCGTCCGATCCTTCCGCTGATCATCTGGACCGCCGCCATCAGCGGATAGGTCAACAACATTGTCCAGCTCAGCGTGTAGCCGAATTGGGCGCCGGCCTGGCTATACGTGGCGATCCCGCTTGGATCATCGTCGGAGGCGCCCGTGATAAGCCCCGGCCCGAGGGCATCCAGCAGGCGCGGCTTGCTCGTACCCACGACCGGGCTAGGTCCTGTTCGCGCGCTCTTTTTGGTCGAATTCACCAGAATGCCCCTCGGCCGGAAAAAGCATGGAAAAATGGCGTTTGTTTACGTCCAAGTTAGAACCGAGTTCCATGCCGCCCAAATTTGCAGTTTTGGGCCTCGGGCTCCATTTTACGTAAGCAAACAATGAATTCCCGCGATTCGCCCGCAGAGCGCAAGGTTGTCATCCAATGTCCCAGACCCAACGATCCATCTTTATCGTCGGGGTTCTGGCGATAACTGCCTTGTGCGCGACTGTTGCCGGTATCCTTCTGCACCGAGCGTTTCCGGACCATCCTTGGGTAACGATCATCGGGCCACTCGGCGCAGCGGGGACGATCATCGGATTGGCCGAAATCCTTCGGCGCAAGTGACAGGTGCCGCTACACAATCAGCCGCCGTGTTTGACGAGCGGAAGGTTCTCAAACGGGTGTCAACATTGTAATAGTGTTCGCAGAAGAAATTTGCTAACCCGACGACATGGGACGTCAGGCCGGTCAGAAACTGCCAAGACTGCAAGCACCGGGTTTTCGCCGGATGCTGCTGATGTTCCTTGCTTTTGCTTACCTTTTCGTCGGTCTGGTACACACCATTTCCTGCACGGACGAAGCTGTCGCGGCCGCTATCGCATCCGATTCGGGCAATATCCCCGACGATGGCTCGGATGAGGGCGGCTCCAAGAAATCCAACGTGATCGCCGGACATTGCTACGTTTGCGCGCCGGTCATGATGCCTGCGCTGGTCACGGATGCCGGGCCCTCCGCGCGCCCCGTGACGCTGTACTTCGCCCCGCCGAAGCTCCTTTTCGAGGACCACCCGCGGCTTGATACGCCGCCACCCAAACATCTGGCCTGAACATCGCCGCCGCGCGGTCTGACCGCGTCGTCTTCGTGCTTTTCAGGTTTTTTGCATGTTTTTGGTCCGAGACGCCCTGCGCATTGCATGCGCATTGGCTGTACTTTCAATTCCAGTCCAGGCTGCCGAACGTTCTTCGCATGTCATCACGTTGCCGCAAGCGCTGCAGCGGGCATTGGCCGCGAATCCGCGCCTGACGGCGGCCGAGCGCGATATCGGCATTGCTGGTGGGCTCCGGATCCAGGCCGGTGCGCTCCCCAATCCGGACGTATCGTTCGAACTGGACAATGCTTTGGGGTCGGGGCCCTACAAGGGGCTGCGGTCAGCCGAGACCAACCTGCAATTAAGCCAACTCGTCGAACTGGGCGGCAAGCGCGAAGCGCGCGTCGCCGCGGGCGAGGCGGGCATCGGCACGGCCGTTTGGCAGCGCCGGGCAACCCGGCTGGAAGTGCTGTCCGAGACCGCGATCGCGTTCATCACGATCATCAGCGCGCAGCGCCGCATCGAGATATTCGACGAGCAGATCGCAAGCTTCGATCCGCTGATTCCGCTCCTTCAGAAGCGCGTCCAGGAAGGTGCATCTTCCCCGGCGGAGACGCTGCGGGCCCAGGTCGCCGCCGATCTGTTCCGCGTCGAACGCGAGCGCACCAAGACGCAGTTGGCCCTGGCCCGCCGCGATCTGGCGATACTCATGGGCGACAGCAGTCCGCGGTTCGGCAAGGCGGTCGGACGGCTCGCGACTATCGGCCAGCCGCCTCCGTTCCAGACCATCATCCAGGCCATTGAAGCCAATCCGCAGTTGCTGCGGTGGACCGCGGTCACAGCCCAACGCAATGCCGAGCTCCTGATCGCGCGCCTGAAGGCGATCCCCGACCCGCGCATTTCTGCGGGCTGGCGGCATTTTCAGGACACCAACGACAACGCGGTCCGGCTGGGCGTCTCGATTCCAATCCCGGTGTTCGACCAGAACACGGGCAACATCATCGCAGCGCAGGAGACGCTCGCAAAGACCGAAGCGGAGCGTGCCATCAACAAGCTTGTGCTGATCAGCATCGTGGGCCGAGCCTACGATACTTTGACCGGTGCGTTGGCCGAGATGAAGCTGTTGCGTTCATCGGTCATTCCCAATGCCCGCAGCGCGTCGGAGACGATCTTCAGCGGCTACTCGCAGGGCCGTTTTACCCTGCTTGAACTGCTCGACGTCCGAGGGTCGCTATTGCAGGCGCTGCTGCGCGAGCAGGAAGCGCTGCAGAACTTCCATATCGCAATTGCGACGATCGAAGGGCTTGCCGGCAACCCGTTTACGCTAACCCGCGAGAGTTCGAGATAATGAAGGCAATTGTCCGATATTCCGTATTCATTCTGGTCGCCGCCGCGCTTGCCTACGGCGGATACCGGATGCTGCTGCCGGCGACCTCGAAGACTGCGCCGACCGAGAAGGCCGAGAAGGAGGAACATGCCGACAGCGTCGCCTTGAGCGACGCCAAGGTCCAGGCGGCGGGGATCGAGCTTGCAAAAGCCTCGTCCGGCGTACTGCGCGACAGCCTTCTGCTGAACGGCATCGTTCAACCCAACCAGGAATCGCTTGTCCAGGTTACGCCCCGCTTCCCGGGGATCGTCCGGGACGTTCGCAAGCGGATCGGCGACGTCGTTCAGAAGGGCGAGGTCGTGGCGGTCATCGAAAGCAACCAGAGCCTGACCCAATATGAATTGAAGGCGGCGCTCGCTGGTACCGTAATCGACCGTCAAACTACCTTGGGAGAGTTTGTATCCGAGCAGAAGCCCGCCTTCGTGATCGCCGACTTGTCGACGGTGTGGGTGGACTTCTCGGTGTACCGCCGCGACTTGAAGCGCGTCAGCATCGGCGACCAGGTCTTCATCGATCCGGCGGACGGCGGGCCGGCAATCGAGGCCAAGGTTTCGTACCTGTCGCCGGTCGGCAGCAGCGATACCCAGAGCGCGATTGCCAGAGCCATCGTGACGAACGCGGAACAACGGCTCCGTCCCGGGTTGTTCATCACGGGTCGACTGACCCTGTCGGCGAAGAAAGTCGGCGTCGCAGTCAAGTCCTCGGCGTTGCAAACCGTCGAGAACCGGACGGTCGTCTTCGTTCGCAACGGCGAAAAATTCGACGCCCGCGACGTCGAGATCGGCGAACGCGACACTCATCTCGTCGAAATCATCTTTGGTGTGCTCGAAGGCGACGTCTACGCCGCTCAGAACAGCTTCATCGTCAAGGCGGAACTGGCAAAGGGAGCGGGTAGTGATGAGCACTGAGGGCAGCAAGACTTTGATTACCGCGCTGATCAGGCCGCACATGGAAGGCCATGTCGTCCGCGCGCTGCACGATCTTCCTGATTTTCCCGGTTTCACCTTCGATGAGGTGCGGGGACAGGGAAGAGGGCGCGGACAAGGGGGCGGTTACGTGTCGACGGAGACGGATCTCACCTACCATCAATACCTGGAGCTGCGATTGGTCTGCCGGTCCGAACTTGCCGATGACATCTGCGGTAGCATCGCATCGGCCGCCTGGACCGGACGCAAGGGCGACGGTGTCGTCTACACGACACCCGTTCATTCGTTTGCGCGCGTCCGGGAAACCGGCAAACGTCCGGAGCAACCCAATGATTGATGCGATCCTTTCGTTCGCCATCCGCCAGCGTTGGCTCGTCATGATCGGTGTCCTGCTCATGGCGGCCTTTGGTGCCTGGAATTTCACGCGCCTTCCGATCGATGCGGTCCCAGACATCACCAACGTTCAAATCCAGATCAACAGCCGGGCGCCCGGATACTCGCCGCTGGAGGTCGAACAGCGGATCACGTTCCCCGTCGAGACCGCGATGGGAGGACTGCCCCATCTGGACAGCACCCGGTCGCAGTCCCGCTACGGACTGAGCCAGGTAACGGTCATTTTCAAGGACGGTACCGACATCTATTTCGCCCGGCAGTTGGTCAACGAACGGATCCAACAGGTCAAGGACCAGCTACCGCCCAGCATCGAAACCGCGATGGGGCCGGTATCAACCGGACTTGGCGAGATATACCTGTTCACCGTCGAAGCCAAACCGGAAGCCCGCAAGGCCGGCGGCGGCGAATACACGCCGAGCGATCTGCGGACGATACAGGACTGGATCATCAAGCCGCAGCTTCGGAACGTACCCGGCGTCATCGAGGTCAACACCATCGGCGGCTTCGAACGGCAATTCCACGTGCTGCCGGATCCCGCGCAATTGATGGCCTACAAGCTCAGTTTCCGAGAGGTGATGACGGCGCTGGCGGCCAACAATGCCAACGTCGGCGCCGGCTACATCGAACGGAACGGCGAGCAGTACCTCGTACGCACGCCCGGGCAAGTCGCCAACGTCGAGGAAATTAAGGAAATCGTAATCGGGACGCGCAATGGCGTGCCTGTCCGCGTGGGAGACGTCGCCGACGTCAGGGAAGGCAAGGATCTGCGGACGGGTGCTGCAACGGTCAACGGAAAGGAAGTCGTTCTTGGAACCGCCATGCTTTTGATCGGCGAGAACAGCCGCACGGTGGCTCAACGGGTTGCCGCCAAGCTCAAAGAGATCGGACGGTCGTTGCCGGACGGCGTGATCGCGAGGGTCGTCTATGATCGGACGCACCTCGTCGAAGCGACGGTAGCAACGGTTGAAAAGAACCTCGTCGAAGGCGCTTTGCTCGTCATCGTCATCCTTTTCCTGATCCTCGGCAATTTTAGAGCCGCGATCGCCACCGCCTTCGTGATTCCGCTGGCGATGCTATTCACCATCACCGGCATGGTGGAGAACAAAGTCAGCGCCAACCTGATGAGCCTTGGCGCCATCGACTTCGGCATCATCATCGACGGTGCCGTCATCATCGTGGAGAACTGTCTGCGCCTTCTGGCGGCGGAGCAGCACCGGCTCGGCCGAATACTCAACCGCCAAGAGCGGTTCGAGACGATACTGGCCGCTTCTCGAGAAGTGATCGGTCCGAGCCTGTTCGGAACGTTGATTATCGGTGTGGTCTATATCCCGATCCTGACCCTCACAGGCGTCGAAGGAAAGATGTTTACTCCGATGGCGTTGACGGTGCTGATGGCGCTCACCGGCGCGAGCATCCTATCGCTGACGTTCGTGCCGGCGGCGGTCGCCTTGTTGGTGACAGGCAAAGTTTCGGAGCATGAGAATTGGTTCATGCGCGGGGCGCGAAAACTGTATAGGCCGTTGCTGGCCGCCTCGATCCGCAACAGGTTCGGCGTCGCTATAATCGCAGTCCTGCTGATGATCGTGTGCGGCATTTCTACTACGCGCATGGGCGGTGAATTCATTCCGAGCCTTGACGAGGGTGATGTTTCGCTACAGGCGATACGAATTCCAGGAACCAGCTTGACCCAGTCGCTCGAAATGGAGGCCATGGTCGAGAAACGGCTGATGAAAATTGCGGAGGTCAAGGAGGTTTTCTCGCGTACCGGCACCGCGGAGGTCGCCACCGACCTGATGCCGCCCTCGACGTCCGACGGATACGTCATGCTGAAGCCGCGGAAGGAATGGCCCGATCCGGAGAAGCCGAAGGCCGCGGTCGTCGCCGAAATTCAGGAGGCAGCGGAAGAGATCCCGGGCAACGTCTATGAAATTTCGCAGCCGATCCAACAGCGCATGAACGAACTCATATCGGGCGTCCGCAGCGACGTCGGCGTCAAGATATTTGGCGACGACCTCGATGTGCTCGCCGAGTACGCGTCACGCGTCCAGGCCGTTCTGCAAAATGTGAAAGGCTCGGCCGACGTCAAGACCGAACAGTCGTCTGG
This sequence comes from Bradyrhizobium sp. AUGA SZCCT0105, assembly GCF_018129565.1. Taxonomy (NCBI): domain Bacteria; kingdom Pseudomonadati; phylum Pseudomonadota; class Alphaproteobacteria; order Hyphomicrobiales; family Nitrobacteraceae; genus Bradyrhizobium; species Bradyrhizobium sp. AUGA SZCCT0105. The sequence goes on from NZ_JAFCMK010000011.1 coordinate 103,835, forward strand.
ATTGCCGGTGCTGACGGTCAAACTGAATCGTCAAGCGTTGTCGCGTTACGGCATCAGCGTTGGCGACGTTCAGAACCTGGTCGAGATTGCGGTCGGCGGCAAGAATTCCGGGGTGGTCTTCGAGGGTGACCGCCGATTCGATATCGTCGTCCGGCTTCCGGAGCATTTGCGCTCCGATATCTTCGCGCTCAAAGCGCTGCCGGTTCCGCTGCCGCCGCTGGAAAACCAGGCAAAGGCCGTCCCGGCCATCTGGGGCAATTCGCCGCTTTCCCAGATTCGCTATGTGCCCCTTTCGGAACTAGCCCAGATCAATCTCGCGCCCGGTCCTAACCAGATCAGCCGGGAGCAGGGTAAACGTCGCATCGTCGTCACCGCCAATGTGCGCGGACGCGACCTCGGATCCTTCGTGGCGGACGCCCAGCAACAGGTCGAGGCCAAGGTCAAACTTCCGGCAGGCTATTGGATCGGCTGGGGCGGACAGTTCGAGCAACTGGTGTCCGCGACACAGCGGCTGACGATTGTCGTGCCGATAGCGCTTCTGCTGATTTTCCTGCTTCTGTTCATGAGCCTCGGCTCCATACCTGACGCCCTGCTGGTCTTCAGCGGCGTCCCGTTGGCCTTGACCGGTGGCATATTGGCACTCCTACTGCGGGGCATTCCGCTGTCGATCAGTGCAGGCATCGGTTTCATCGCCCTTTCGGGCGTGGCCGTGCTCAACGGCCTCGTCATCATCACCTTCATCGAGAGACTTCGCAAGGAAGGGCGCCGCCTCGTCGAAGCCGTCAGCGAAGGTGCGCTCACCAGATTGCGCCCTGTGCTGATGACCGCGCTTGTGGCGTCGCTTGGATTCGTGCCGATGGCAATCGCAACCGGCGCCGGCGCGGAAGTACAGCGGCCGTTGGCGACGGTCGTCATCGGCGGAATCATCTCTTCGACCATTCTCACGCTGTTGGTATTGCCGGCTCTCTACGTCCTGTTCAGGCGGGAGGATCTGGAGAACGGGAAATCGGAAGCACCCCTGACTGAAGGAGCTAAGTCATGAGATATGCGCTGTGGTTAATCGCCGCCATGTTGTTCGCAGTCCCGGCCTACGCGGAGGAATACGAAAAGGGTCCCAACGGCGGCTTGATGCTCGATGTCGCCGGCATTGATGCCGAGCTCATGACCGCCGGAAATACGGTCACGATCAATGTGTTCGTTCCGAACTCCCCCAAGCCGGTTTCCACTAAGGGCTACACCGCCGCGGTTTTGATCGCGGGAGGCGGCGGGCGCGAAACAGTTACGCTTGTGCCTCAGGGCGAGAATTCGCTGAAGGGCGACGCGAAGAACCCGATAGCGGCGGGGACGACGATCGCGCTCACCATCAAGACCGCCGAAGGAAAATCCGGCCAAGTGAAGTTCAAGAAGTGATGGCCGCTGCGCACCAGGACGGCAGGGCATCGAGTGGACGTTGTGCAATACGCGATACCGCCTTCGGAATTGAGCCGCAGGCCCGGATGAGCGCGGTTGGTCCGGGCCGGCCGTCGCTCTGCGTCGTGGTGGCGCTGTCCTGGGCTGCCGTCTTCTCAGCCAGCGCAGGTATCGCCCTCGGGGCGGAAGCACCAAAGGCGCGGATCGTCGGTCTTGGCGCCACCACGTGTCAGCGATTCAACGACGACGTCAAAGCCAATCCTGTGGTTCGACGGGACTACCTTGCATGGGCGCAAGGCTTCATGAGCGGCATCATCCTGAGCAGGCCGCCCGGTGTCGACGAGGGGCTCGATCTCAATCCGGTGACGTTCGATCTCATCAACCAATTGCATTTTCTGGAAGATCATTGTGCACGCAATGTATCGCTGGATTTCTCGGACGCGGTCGAAGCGCTCTACAAGCGGTTGCGCCAGGAGGGCAAGACGTGAATTTGAAACATCGCACCGAGCCTCTCCCGCAGTGCCAAAGGAATCGATCATGAGCGACACCTTACAGACGGAGAAGGTTCGCTTTCGCGTCGACGGGATGGACTGCGCATCCTGCGCCACGAAGATCGAAAACGCCCTCCAGCGAATGCCTGGGGTCACGGAGGTCACCGTTTCGGTGACGGGCGGCACGGTGACTGTCCGCCGCGGCGCCGGAGGGGTAGACGCCGATGAGATCCGCGATCAGATCTCGAATCTCGGCTACCGGGTGGCCCGGCCCGAGTCCGATCGAAGCGATGTTCATGGCGACGATCGTGGTATCTCTACAACATCCGGCGAAAGCCATTCTCATCTAGATGCCCCTTCGGATCAGCCTTGGTGGAAAACCCGCAAGGGCGGTTTGACCATCGCGTCCGGAACCGCTCTCGCGGTCGCTTTCGCGATCGGAAAAGCATTTCCAGCCATCGAGCAATGGGCGTTTTTCCCGGCGATGATGGTCGGGCTGGTCCCGATCGCGAAGCGCGCAGTTTCCGCTGCAACTGCGGGGACGCCGTTTTCCATCGAGATGCTGATGACGATCGCCGCGATCGGCGCCGTCTTCATCGGGGCGACCGAGGAAGCGGTCACGGTGGTCTTCCTGTTCCTGATCGGAGAACTGCTCGAGGGCGTCGCCGCCAGCCGGGCGCGCGCCAGCATTCAGGACCTGACCAAGCTGGTGCCCAAGACCGCACGGTTGGAGGAGGACGGTCAGGTCCGCGAGGTCCCGGCCGATACCCTATCGGTCGGCGCCATGATCCAAGTGCGTCCCGGCGACCGGATCCCGGCCGACGGCGTCATCGTTTCCGGAGAGAGTTCGATCGACGAGGCGCCGGTCACCGGCGAAAGCACGCCCGTCCGGAAGGGCCGCGACGAGACCTTGTTCGCCGGCACCGTCAACGGAGACGGATTGCTCAGTGTGCGGGTGACAGCCGCTGCGGCAGACAACACGATCGCCCGCGTGGTGAAGCTTGTCGAGGAGGCGCAGGAGTCCAAAGCGCCTACCGAGCGCTTCATCGACCGCTTCTCGCGGTACTACACGCCCGGCGTGGTCGTGGTCGCGGCCCTGGTGGCCATCATCCCACCGCTGGTGTTCGGCGGGACCTGGAGCGGCTGGATCTACAAGGGCCTCGCCATTCTGCTGATCGGGTGTCCCTGCGCCCTGGTGATCTCGACCCCTGCGGCGATCGCCGCCAGTCTATCTGCCGGTGCACGCCGGGGTCTGCTGCTGAAGGGCGGCGCCGTCCTCGAACAGATCGGCAAGATCACCATCGCCTGTTTCGACAAGACGGGTACGCTCACTGCGGGCAAGCCCCAGGTCACGGATATCATCGCCTTCGAGCGGAGCGAGGGAGACGTCCTGCGTTTCGCCGCCGCGCTCGAATCCGGATCAAGCCACCCGCTTGCTGCTGCGATCCTGTCCAGGGCGGCGGACCACCAGATCTGGTTGCCGCCGACTTCGAACGCCACGGCGATCGGCGGCAAGGGCGTCGAAGCGACGGTGGAGGGCATAAAGATATTCCTCGGCTCGCCAAAAGCAGTCTCCGAATTTGCCCCCACCACCGCCGAACAGGACGCCCGGATCTCGGCCCTCAACGACGAGGGGAAGACGGTTGCCCTGCTCGTCATGGACGACAGAGTCGCCGGCGCGATCGCCATGCGGGACGAGCCTCGTCCGGATGCCAAGACGGGCCTGAAGCTGTTGGCGGACGCCGGGATCAGGACGGTGATGCTGACCGGCGACAACCGCCGCACCGCCACCGCCATTGGCCAGCAATTGGGAATCGACGTGGAAGCGGAACTTCTGCCGCAGGACAAGCAGCGTATCGTCGGCCAGTTCCAGAAAGCCGGGTGGTCCGTCGCCAAGATCGGCGACGGCATCAACGATGCACCTGCGCTCGCCGCCGCCGACGTCGGCATCGCCATGGGCGGCGGTACCGACGTCGCGCTGGAGACCGCGGACGCCGCCGTGCTGCACGGACGCGTGTCCGATGTCGCGGCCATGGTCGACCTGTCCAAGCGGACCATGACCAACATCCGCCAGAACATCACGGTCGCGCTAGGGCTGAAGGCAGTTTTCCTGGTCACCACCGTAGTCGGGCTCACCGGGCTGTGGCCCGCCATCCTCGCCGACACCGGCGCGACAGTGCTGGTCACGCTGAACGCCCTGCGGCTGCTCCGTCTACCCGACCCTTCAAGCACAGGAAAGGCCAAGAATTGAACCGAATGTCCACCATAGGGAGGGCGCGTCATGCGATGGCCCCCGTCGCTTTTTTCGCTCTGGTCTTCGGGCTGACGATTGGCGCGGCAATCGCGTCCGCCGCGCCGGGCGACGCCGGCGGGACCACAAGGTTCGATGCTGCATTGCTAATCAGGATTGGAGTCGCGGTGGCGCTGGCTTTCCCGATCGGGTGGGAACGCGAGTTTCGTGGTTCCGAGGCCGGCGATCGTACCTTCATGCTCGTCAGCCTGGGAGCGGCCGCTTTCACGGCCGTCGGCGTCGAGAATTTTCCGGCGACCGCCGAAAAAGTGATGGCGGGCGTTGTGACCGGCGTCGGCTTCCTCGGAGGCGGCATGATCCTGAGGGACGGGGGCGCCGTCCGAGGCCTGACCACCGCCGCGGCGATCTGGTCGACGGCCGCGGTCGGCATGCTCGCGGGTGTCGGTGAACTTCTGATCGCCGCGCTCGTGACCGGAATGGTGATCCTGATCCTCGAATTTGAATTTCTGCCGGTGATCGGCCGGCTCGACGCCCGCCGCTGGCGGCCGAAGAAAATCAAGCCGGAGGGGAATAAAAACGAATTCTGACGGACGCCTCGTCACAGGCGTCGCCTTCAACTCGATCCAAATAGCAAATCCATCCACGACCTGAACAGCAGGAGAAGAAAATGGGATTCGACCAATACCACGAACCGGCCGACGAGCTTTCGCAGGAGACGCGCACCTTCGCACGAATGATCACGTCGCTGATCGAGGAAGCCGAGGCCATCGGCTGGTACGAACAGCGGATGTCGCTGGAAAAGGACAAGGAGGCCAAAGCGATCATGGCCAACGCGCAGAAGGAGGAATTCAAGCATTTTGGCATGAATCTCGAATTCCTGCTCCGACGCAATAAGGACTGGCGGACCGAGCTTCAGGGCATCCTGTTCACGAAAGGCGACATCGTCGAACTCGCGGAGAAGGCCGAAAAGAAGGTGGACTAGCGTGTCGCGATGGGAGGCCCTCGTGGAAGACAAGCGCAAATTGCGGCGAACGCGCGTTTTGAAGGCCGGAATGATCTCGTTCGGGGGATCGGCGATCTCTTGTACCGTGCGCAACCTCACGAAGTCGGGCGCGATGCTGGACGTCGTGAGTCCGCTCGGCGTGCCTCGGGAATTCACGCTGGTGATCTCGTCCGACGATGTCCGTCACGAATGCCGGATCGTCTGGATCAAGGAACAGCGTATCGGCGTCTCCTTCAAATCGGGTCGAGAATGCTCATGATGCGGTTGGCAACGCTGGCAGGGAGGATCTCATGTGGCGTTTCTTCATAGCATTGATGATGTGTCTTACGGCGTCCGGCGCGATGGCGCGCGCTTCGGGTCAGGCCTCCGGCCGGTTGGTGCCGCTATCCTCCGGCCAGTACGACCGGCTCTCTCCCGCCATCCGCTCCGCACTCGATGTGGCGCAGCGCGAATGCGGGAATGAATACATCACCGTGCGTAACGGGTTTCTGCGGTATCTGCAGGGAGGCGCGGGTGAAGAATTCACGGCGGTGCACTTCGACGAGATCGGATGCGCAAAAAGTGCGGAGCTCTGTTCGGCCGACGGATGTCTCCATCGCGTCTTTGTTTCCCGGGCTGGCTTGCAGCGGGAGGTCTGGCGCGGAAAGACCTCTGAAGTCGACATGTCGATCGTTTCCGGCGTCCCCGCCATCGATCTGCATTGCGGCGCATTCGACCATAGCTGCTGCACACGATTGATCTGGAACGGGAGCCGGTTTCGATGAAGGCGGATGGAAGACTGGATCGTAGAGCATGACGTCATCGATAAACGCGCACATTCACTTCGGCGGCGCCGAAGACCACCAAACCTTGACTCCGGGGAGCTGACCGCATGCACGGTGGAGGTGCCGCAGGAACCGCGGCCGCGCAGCACGCGGGAAGGCTGGCGTGGGCGCTTGGCCTCACGGCGACCTACATGGTGGCCGAGGTCGTCGGCGGTCTGGTCACGGGCAGCCTGGCGCTGCTGGCGGACGCCGCGCACATGATGACGGACGTCGGCGGGCTGGCGCTGGCGCTGCTCGCGATCCGGTTCGCGCAACGCGAGGCGACCCCGCAGCGGACGTACGGCTACCTGCGCATGGAAGTGTTGTCGGCGCTGACCAACGCCGTCGTGCTGCTGCTGCTTACGGTCTACATCCTCTACGAAGCCTATCAACGCTTCCAGGCGCCACCCGAGATCCGGAGCGGCCCGATGCTCGTCGTCGCGGCGATCGGGCTCGTCGTCAACCTGATCAGTATGCGGCTGCTTGCCGGTGGATCGTCCGAAAGCCTGAACGTAAAGGGCGCATATTTCGAGGTGCTGAGCGACATGCTCGGCTCGATCGGGGTCATCGTCGCGTCCTTGCTCATCATGTGGAAGGGCTGGGTTCTTGCCGACCCGATCATCGGCGCCGGCATCGGGCTGTTCATCGTCCCAAGGACTTGGGCGCTGCTGAAGCAGGTTACGCATATCCTGATGGAGGGCACGCCCCCGAACGTCGACCCTGGGACGCTTGAACGGAAGCTCATGCAGATCGCCGGCGTGACCGCCGTCCATGATCTACACGTATGGACCGTCACGTCCGGCTTCGACGCCATGAGCGGCCATCTCGTCCTCGCCGACATGTCGCGTGGACGCGAGGCGCTGCGTGAAACACGCCGAGTCATGAAGGACGAATTCGGCATCGACCACGTCACTGTCCAGATCGAGGACGAAGCCATCAGAGCCGAGGAGGCCGTGCTGCATGTCTAACGTAAGCAAGAGGGGCGGGAGCGCCGATAATCATCGTCGGCATGCCGGTCATGGCCATGATGGGGACCATGATCATGATGGCGATCACCGGCATGCCGCCGGCGATGATCATCATCATGATCATGGTGGCGCCGGGCACGTCCATGCGCCGGCGAGTTTCGGCAAGGCGTTCGCCATCGGCATCACCTTGAACACCGCGCTCGTCGTCGCCGAGGCCGTCTACGGCTATCTCGGGAACTCGACCGCGCTGATGGCCGACGCCGGGCACAATCTGAGCGACGTCTTCGGACTGCTGGTCGCCTGGGCGGCCTCAATCGCCTCCAAGCGCGCTCCAAGCGGAAGGTTCACGTACGGGCTCCGCGGCTCGTCGATCCTTGCGGCACTCGCAAACGCAGTCTTTCTGCTTGTGGCCACCGGCGCGATCGGGTGGGAGTCGGTGCAGCGTTTCCGGGATCCGGAACCGGTCGCCGGCGTCACCGTCATGGTGGTCGCGACGATAGGCATATTCGTCAACGGTGCCACGGCACTGCTGTTTGCAAGAGGACGAAAGGGCGACATCAACATTCAGGGCGCGTTCCTGCACATGGCGGGCGACGCCGCTGTGTCGGCCGGCGTCGTGATCTCGGCGGCGCTGATCCTATGGACCGGGTGGTTGTGGCTGGATCCGGCGATGAGCCTGGTGATCTGCGCCGTCATTCTGTGGAGCACTTGGGGCCTGCTGCGGAGTTCGGTCGGCATGTCGTTGAGCGCAGCACCCGCGGAGATCGACCTCGATGCGGTCCGGGCGTTTCTGCTCGATCGACCGAACGTGACGGAAATCCATGATCTGCACGTATGGCCGATCAGCACCACCGAAACCGCGATGACATGTCATTTGGTGATCCCGTCCGGACATCCGGGCGACGAATTCCTGATGGAATGCGCCCACATGCTGCAGGAATTCTACAAGATCGGCCACGCGACCCTGCAGATCGAGATCAGCGAGGGCAACGCCTGCTCGCTCGCTCCAGACAGCGTGGTCTAGGTTAGGTGGACGAGAATGAGGAAACGGAAGGAATCGTGCGCGCCAACCGGCTCAAGGCGGCGGTGGAAGCCAAGCTCGGCGCGGGGCCGTCCGAAAGGGGAACGGCGGCGTGTCCGGCATGCGCGAGCGACGGCGATTGGCATAGGGAGCCGGGAGGCTGGTCATTCCGGTGCGATGATTGCGGGTTATCCGCAACCGGGCACCTTTCGTGGCGATCGGCCAACTGACGGGAGGGTAGGCGGATGTTTCAGCGCAGGGCGCCCACGTCGACGCGGATGACCGAGATAAAGGCGGTTTGGAGCGCAATACCGCGCGGCGCAGCGCGGCTGTACGGTCTTCGGTATGCCGCAGCTCGCGCGGCCTTGTGCGTCTCGATCCTTTTCGCTTTTGCAGTGCCTTCGGCGGCGCAGACGGCAAACGAGCTCGTCCGCGAAGGGTTTGCTGCAAAAGAGCGGAGGCTCTATCCATATGCCATTCAGCTGTTCGACGAAGCCCTCCGGCGCGGAGAGTTCGCGCCGGAGCAGCGAGGATTTCTCCTGTACAGCCGCGGCGTCTCCTACGAAGCGCTCGGTTTGCGCGACCTTGCGCTGGGCGATCTCGACGCTGCGATCGCACTGCTCCCGCAGTTTCCGAACTCCTACGTCTACAGGGCGCTCATCTGGACGGATCGCCGCGAATTCGACCTCGCGCGCGACGACCTCTTGCAAGCCCTTCGGCTCAACCCCGACAGTGCGCTGATACGTAATAATCTCGGTTCGGTTTACGAACGCAAGGGCGAATTGGACTTGGCCATTGAGAATTACGGGACCGCGATACGTCTCGATCCGGCGTATGCGGAGGCCTACTACAACCGTGCCCACGCTTTCATCGCGAAGCAAAACTACCAGGCCGCCGTGGCCGACTACGATCGCGCGATTGCCTTGCGGAAGGATTTTGCCGATGCCTACAGCAATCGCGGCGGCGTCTACCTCATGCAGGGAGACGCGGAAACCGCCATCGCGGATTTCGGTGAAGCCATCCGGCTGCGCGAAAGCGATCCCATCTTTTGGGCCAACAGGGCAAACGCGTATTTGGCGCTTGGCCGGTACAAGGAAGCGATAGGCGATTTCGATCGTGCCCAAAAGCTCGATCCGGGTAATGCGGCCGTCTATCTCGGACGAGGTCGCGCGCACCTGTACTCGGACGCTATTGCGGCGGCGGTCGAGGACCTTCAGATCGCCGTTCGTCTCAGGCCATCGAACCCGAATCCGGTGATCTGGTTGCACATAGCGCGGGTCCACCAGGGATTTGCGGACCGCCAGGAACTCGAGGAGAACACGGCCAGGGTGCGACGCGACCGGTGGCCGGGCGCGGTCCTCGATCTCTATCTTGGGACCCTGGAGGCGGGTCGCGTACGTGAGCATGCCGAGGAGGGCAACGCGCCAGCCGCCAAGCGGCTCTGCGAAGCCGATTTTTACATCGGCGAGTTCCTCATGCACGACGGCAAGACGCCGGATGGACGCGAAATCCTGCAAACGGTGAGAGAGAAATGTCGTTCCGCCGATGTCGTGTTCAGCGCTGCAGGCGCGGAATTGAGCCGAACGAAGTAACCGTGCGGCTTGCCGTTGCTAGAACTGCGCGCGCAAACGGGCGCCGAAAATTGAAGCCGGACCGCGGTCGCGATTGTAGGCGGGATTGGTGACCAACTGATAGTTCAAGGTCGCGCGCCACGCCGATACTGGAAAGCTGTAGTAGGTTTCGATGATCTTCTCCGGACCGGGATTGGGAAGCCGGCCGTCGCCGACCAGAATGCCGAGCCCGCCGGCATCGAGATAGGCCCGCCGCGCACTTGAAATGCCGTTGATGACGCCAGCCAGTCCGAATGTGTCGTTCGGTCTATTCCACGATGCGCCCGCGAGCGAGAGCCCGGCCGCTGCCGTCCGGTCGATATCCGTGAACTCATACGACTCCACCGATCCGTCGGCAACGCCGGCGCGTGCAAAGATGCCAAGATCGCGGGTCACCTCCTGTTCGAGATTGACGCTGACGCCCGCGCGGCTGCGATACGACCGGACGGATGCCGTGTCGGCAGGCCCGCCGGTCGCCTGGGTGAGCGCCACGGCATCGTCGAAGCGTCCCATGCGTCCCCGCGATAGAAAGCCGGTCACCGCTACCTTGCCAGGCTTGCCCCAAATTTCATGCCGGTGTTCGATCTCTCCGACCCATTGGAACTGCTGGAAAGTCGGATCGAGCTCCTGACTGTTGGGCACCCTGGACAGGTCGAACAGGCCTCCGCGTATCGTCCAGGCGCCCGTATACCATTCGATGGCGGCGCCATAGGTGTAGCCCCAGGCATCCGCCGCATAATCGAAAGTGCCGGTATCGATCAGCGACCAGTTCATGAGGTCCTTACGCGGGTCGTGCGCGTATTTGTTGTTGTCGAAGACGTCGGTTACTGCGAACTTTCCGACTGTCAGGACGATCCGATCGCTAGTCTGGGTACTGGCGAACTGATTGATGTCGCCGTCGACCTTCTTCGTTTCGCCGCCGAGGTTGAACGTCTGCCGAAAGAAGGCGCGGGGAATTCGGGCGTAGGGAACGGCAGAACCGACCTTGTAGGCTTCGCCGCTCGGAAATCCCGCGACCCCGAGCGTCGAGCTCAAGCCGAACCCTTGGTCGATCTCCGGATTGATCCAGAATTCGCCGCCCTCCCACGGCCGCATCCCGGCATAGAAGGTGACGTCCCAGGTTTCGCGGGATTGATTGGGAATGAGGCTGTTGGTGCCGCGGTATGGCGCACGAAACGGCGCCGCATACTGCTGCAGGTAGGTGGTCTGAGCCCGCAGATTGAACCAATCGGTCTCCAGCGGCTTCAGGCCCGCGTCGAGCACTTGCCCTTCATCCCGGCCAAACCGATAGTTGAAGCCCAACCGTGCCGTGTGAACCGCCCAATCCGACGACACCCGCTGCGCCGCTCCCGAAAATGTCACACCCTGCGAGCCGAAACCCGTCCCGAGGTATTCGAACCTTGCCGACCAATTCGGCGACAACCCGAGTTCGGCTCCTGCTCCCCATGCGAAGCCTAGACGCGTAAGATCCTGGGCTTCACCATCAGCGCCGACCCCCGGTGCGAGCGTCGACCGGTCGTAGGTCCACGCCAGGCCGCCGGTGGCGTAGAAAAGCCAGGCGCCCGGCGCATAGCCAAGGCGCGCGCGCACCGATCCGGAGGCTTGCACCGCCTCTCTGAACGTCGAGGGGCCCTGTGAACCGGGGACGACAGCGGAGCCCGCGATCGTGTTCGGAAAGGACACATCGGCCTCGACGCCAAGAACCACGCGCGACGGAAACATGTAATTGTACCCGGCGCTCAGTCCGATGGCGTAGCTGCCCGTACCCTTGGAGGGGTCGAAAACATTAATAAGCCCGAACGAGCCAGCCGCTGGCGCAGATCCCTGGCCGCTTGACGAAAACTGGGAGCTGCCGGCCGAATAGGCCAAATGAGCGCCGGCGAATGGTCCGGTCCAATCGAAGGTTTCCGCGAGGCGGGGTCGCTCCCCATCGGCCGCAATGCCGTCGCAGATGCACCCGGTCGCCAGGAATACGCCAAAAATGACCCGCTTCATCGCCCCGAACTTTCAAGCTTCGTGGCCTGAAAAAGCGCACGACATGGCGTATTTGGCAACTAATTAAGCATCGCTCGGCGTCATGGTCCTGTCGTGAACGATAGGAACAAAAAGCGCTGTGGAACATAGCGGGTGCGCCATCACGGATTGCGGAGGGAAACAGCTTGGCGGGGACGGGGGGCGTTCTTTTTCAGCCAAGCAGGCGTAAGTAGAGCGTCCTGCGTGGGTGCTGCTGGGGAGGCCTTAGCGTGGCCAAGCAGTCCAAGGTTGGATCTCCGCGCGAACCTCAACGGCTTGTCATTGTCGCGTTCATTGAAGGGCTGCGGCGGGACGGAGATTCCGTGCGCAGTGCGCGTCGGCGCCCGGACGCGGTTGCGCCCGGTGTTGATAAAACGCGCTGGTTGGCTTCGCCTGGCTTCATCCAGTGGCCGCCAGCACCGACGCCAGCGCCGACGTGCAAAGGCCGCTTGGACCGGTACCACCAGCAGCGACGGTACTGGCGCGGGACGGGCGTCTGTTAGAGACAAACTCCAGCGTTTAGGCTTAAGCGAACTCATATCGGCACGCCAGATCGGCACGATTGACATTTTATCCTATCAAGCTACTGATGCAATTGACATATTTATGTCAATGGATCGGTAATGTCAAAGGACCAACATCGGCAGCTACGATCGGCAATTTTCAGCTTCAATGAACGTTATTAAGTTGAAACTATTGCTTAAATCTGCCCAAAATATCGGCATGGAAGCCCTTGAAACACCTACTCGCATCGAACCATGCCTATTCGAGGAAGACGTTCCGCGGGCAGTGGCAGATCTCGCGGTAGAAATACAGAAGGAATCGGCCGATCTCGGCCAAGGCCTGAACAAGGATAGTCTGGCCGAACTCGCTGACCTCGTCCGCATGATGAACAGCTACTACTCCAATCTGATCGAGGGTCACAAGGCGCGACCGCTCGATATTGAGCGCGCGCTTGCCGGTGCAGCGATTGAACCTGAGAAGCGGCCGCTCGCACTGGAGGCGAAGGCTCACGTCGAGGTGCAACGAGGCATCGACGTTGCGTATGCGACTGGAAAGCTACCGGTGCCGGTGTCGATGAAATTCATCTCGCTCCTCCACAAATCCTTCTACGACGAGATTTCCGCAGAATTCCGAGTGGCGAAGCGCAACGATGGTATGGAGATCGACATCGTGCCCGGTAAGTTCAGATCCTCAACGGAAGAGGACATTTCCGTTGGCCGCCATGTCCCGCCATCCTCAGAGGTCGTGCAGACCTTCATGGACTATTTTGAGAAGCGCTTTGCGGCAGCCGAGAGCCAGGCGAGCCCCCGGATCATCGCCATTGCGACGGCGCATCACCGGCTGAATTACATCCGTCCGTTCGTCGACGGCAATGGGCGTGTTAGTCGCCTGATGTCGCATGCGATGGGATTGCGGGCAGGCATCGGCGGCAGCGGCCTGTGGTCGATTTCCAGGGGACTGGCACGCGGTCTAAAGGACCGGGGAGAGTATAAGCGGATGATGGACAGCGCCGACGCACCAAGAGCGGGCGACCGGGACAGTGCGCTACGATTCGGATGAGCTTGCCTCGACGCTTGGACCAGCCTTCGAATTGGCAGAGTCCCGGCGGCACGATCATATGACTCCCGGCGGCAACACGCAGCGTTTTCAGTTCAGCCGATTTCTGCGAAGTTGACCCAAGCTTCTGGCTGCTCCGCTTCAGGACGGCTTGTTCCCGCCTAGAGCCTTCTGCAGCGCAGGAAAACCGCCGGCTACGTGAGCCACGTTCGTTACGCCCATATCCTTCAAAGTTTTGGCAGCCAATGCCGAACGGCCGCCCGAGCCGCAGTACAGCACCAGCTTCTTTTTTCCGGCAAGCTTTGGATTATGCGAGGGGCTCTCCGGGTCGATCTGGAACTCTAGAAGTCCACGTGGGACGTGCACCGCGCCCGGGAGCGAACCTTTCTCCACCTCACCAGGCTCCCGTAAATCCACGAAGACGATTTCCTTGTCGGAGGTAAGCTTCATAGCCTCGTTGGCGCTTAGCGTTTCATTTTGTTCATTGGCTTCGCTGACAAGCTCTTTGGTGCTTTTCATGTGGCGATCCTTTGCTGCGTCATTTGCGGGAAAAGAGCGATCAATCGGCCCACGGTGCCGCTTCAAATGCATTGAGTGGTATTTTAAGGTAACGTTGGCGATTCGGCTCTTGTTCCGGAAACCGACCGCCCCTGATGTTCACCTGTAGCGAGTGCAGGATGAGCTTTGGCATGGGAAGTTCGCGGTCCCGGGCCTCGCGCAGCGCTACGAACTCTTCCTCGGTCTTCGCCTTCGTCAAATGGATGTTCTCGACGCGTTGCCGTTCGACGGTGCTTTCCCAGAGGGGCTTCCTGCGTCCGCCGGGACAGTAGTCGTGGCCCGTGAACAATTGAGTGTCGTCGGGAAGAGCCATGATCCTCTGAATGCTGTACCACAGCGCGCGTGCGCTGCCGCCCGGGAAATCCGCGCGGGCAGTGCCACCATCGGGCATAAAAATGGTGTCATGAATAAAGGCGGCGTCACCAACGAGATAAGCGATCGAAGCCAGCGTGTGGCCCGGCGTCAGCAAGACCTCCACGTCAAGGTTGCCGATCTTAAACCGTTCGCCGTCGGAGAAGAGCTTGTCCCATTGTGATCCGTCGATTGCGAACGTGTCGTCGTAATTGTAGATTCGCTTCCACAGCTTCTGCACTTCGACGACCTTCTCGCCGATCGCGCTCGGCACGCCGGTCTTATCCTTGAGATAGCCCGCCGCAGAGAAGTGATCGGCGTGCGGATGCGTGTCCAGGATCCAGACCAACCTGTAACCCTCGCGTTCGATGTGGGCCAGCAGGGCGTCCGCCGAAGTCGTCGCCGTAGCGCCGGAATTCGGATCGAAATCGAGAACGGGGTCGATAATGGCGCATTCCCCCGTTTCCGGATCGGCCACGACGTACTGGACGCTCGACGTGCGCTTCTCGAAGAATCCGGTCACGACGGGTCGCCCGTGCCGCCCGGTGGATTTCTCGTTCGTCATTTTATTTCTCCTTTATGCCGCGGCGGATGGATGCCAAAAGCCCTTGGCCACGACGTAGACTCCGACAAGTATGACTAGGCTCGCGAAGACCAGGGTCAGCACCCGCTTGCGGGCGCCCAGAACCTTCCCGATCCGGACACCGACCACGCCGCCGACAAGACCGCCGAGAACGAATAGGCCGGCCATGGGCCAGTCGATGAGGCCCGAGAACGCGTAGCTCGCGGCCGTCGCTGCGCCGAACGCACTTACGGCAAATAGCGACGTCCCGATGGCATTCGATAACGGCATGCCGGTCGCCAACATCAGGCCCGGCACGATCAGAAAGCCGCCGCCGATCCCGAAGAACCCCGAGAACAATCCGACGGTGAATCCTACGCCGATGAGAAGCGGAGCGAGCTTGCTGGCGGACTCCGTCGTCAATCTGACGTCGGGATCGCCTTCCGAGGACCGGGGGCGAAGCATGAGCAGACCGACGACGACCATCACCAGTCCGAACAATGCCAGAAGCCTTTGACCGTCGACCGCCTTGGCCGCCGTCGAACCGCCGAAGGCGCCGACGACGCCGGCCGCCGCGAAGACGGCGGCGCAACCCCATTTGACGTTTCCGTTCTTCCCGTGCGAAAGCAAGTTTCCCGCCGCACTCGCCGCGACGGAGACGGCGCTTGTGCCAATGGCAGCGTGCGGAGACCTAATGCCGACCACGTAGACGAGCAGAGGCACCGCGAGGATCGAGCCGCCGCCGCCAACCAGGCCCAGCACGACCCCAACGATCGCTCCCGAACCGACCGTGAGCATGCTGGTGACGAGATCCGGCATCAGGCTTCGACCTTCCGCGGAGAAAGTTGTGTCTTGCCGGACGGAAGAGCGGCGCAAAGACCCATGCCCGCGAGCATGGCGACGACGAACGCCAATACTTGCCAGAGACCGAGCGGCAGCGTGGCCACCGCAGGGCCCGGGCACAGTCCCACCATGCCCCAACCGATCCCGAAGAGGGCGGCGCCTCCTATCAAGCGGGCATCGAAATCCGGGCGGTTTAGTATCTCCAGCCTGTTGCCGAGGACAGGGGCACCGCGGCTCTTTGCGACCGCATATCCGATTCCGGACGCGGAAATGGCGCCGACCATCACGAAAGCGAGGCTCGGATCCCATGATCCGGTGACGTCCAGAAATGCCAGCACCTTCGCAGGGTTCACCATCTGCGAGACGATGAGCCCGAGGCCGAAGATGAGTCCGGTGCCGAATGCGGAGAGGGCCAACATCTCTATTGTCCGATCAGGTGACGGGTGACGAGCACCGTAACGACGGCGGTGAACATGAAGACTCCGGTCGCGAGCAGCGACCTCGGAGATCCGCGTGACAGGCCGCACACGCCGTGACCGCTGGTGCACCCCGATCCCAGCCGCGTGCCGAAGCCGACGAAAAGCCCTGCGACCACGATCACGCCCGCGGAGGCATCGAACGCGACCGGAGGCAGGGAACCGAAGATGACTCCATAGAGGAAGGGCGCCAGCAACACGCCGACCACGAAGGCAACCCGCCATGAGACCTCCAGAAGATCGCGCTGAAACAGGCCTGCCACGATTCCGCTGATGCCTGCGATTCTTCCGTTGAAGATCAAGAGCAGCGACGCGGACGCACCTATCATTAATCCGCCCGCGAGAGCCGATCCTGGGGTGAATTCGGTCATCGGAGCGCGCCCCGTGGCTTACGAGCTTTGCGCGCGGTGCGGCAGAACAGGTCGTGAAGCGTCGCGAACAGCTTTTCGATGCGAGGATCGGCGATGCGGTACCAAACCGTCTGGCTCTCTTTACGGAACGTGACGATGCCCTCGTCGCGCAACTTCGAAAGGTGTTGGGACAATGCCGACTGGCTTATGCCGACAGCGTCGACAAGAGAGCCCACCGTCGCTTCGCCATATTCTACCAGCGTGCAGAGGATCATGAGGCGCCGCTCGTTGGCCAGCGCGCTCAGTATCTCCGCGACTTCCGTCGCGTTCTTCTGGAAGTCCGCGAAATCCTTGGCATCGGGAACCATCGTCAGAGTCCTTATTAGCAATTTCTAAATTAGTGAATGCTTATGTGATTGGCAAGCGTGGAACACTTAGGTATCACGGACTGGTGATTTGCCAGTTGCGCGCCGGCTAGAGAAGAAAGCAGGGATGCACCCGAATCCCGCCCATGCCATTGGAACCGCGCGTCGGCGGACGAGCTTGTCTCGTTTCCTGCTGGCCGTGCTTTGCGTGGTGGGCCTGTGTGCATCGCTTTTGCAGCCGGTGTTGGCACGGGTCGTCTCGAAGGCGGATCAGACCGTGTTCGTCAAGAACCATACGATTAAAGGCGGCAAGCCTTGCCAGCGCGTGGTTCCGGGGGCCGTGGGAACATCGTGCAGCGCAGGTGCCATGGCCGCACTTGATGCGACGAGTTCCGTCTTCGTTGAACCTCAGTCTTCCGCTGCCGGAGATACTCCCCTCGCCGACATGGCGCTCCTGGTGCAGTGGCTCGGCGCTCCGCAGTTCAGGCCTCCACGGATCCACGCATAACGTCGGCAGCTTCGCGCTGACGGCCGTATTGCGTCCATAGATCCCTGGAGAACAATCATGATATCGCCGTTAGCCGCACTTCGTGCGGCGTCGCATCCGTTGCTGCGCGCTTTGTGCTCGACCGGATTGACAGTATTGCTGGCCGCCTGCAATCAGGCGACGCTTCAGCAAGCGTCCTTTGCGCCACCGCTACCACCGCAATACGCCGCACTCTCGGACGGCGCCGTCCGTATCCCTGCGGTCGAAGCTGAGACGATCTACCCCACATTCGTCAAACAGCGCGTGCGCTATGCGACGAACTATCCCACCGGCACCGTCGTCGTCGATCCCTACGCCAAGTTTCTGTACCTGGTGCAGGAAGGCGGCTTCGCTTTGCGTTACGGCGTAGGCGTGGGACGCGATGGCTTCGGCTGGACCGGAACGGCTGACATCCGCCGCAAAGCGCAGTGGCCGACTTGGACGCCGCCTTCCGCGATGGTGGCCCGTCAGCCGGAGCTCAAGCAGTACCGGCAGGGCATGGCCGCGGGCATTACCAACCCGCTGGGAGCGCGAGCTCTTTATCTCTATCAGGACGGCAAGGACACCCTCTACCGCATCCACGGCACCAACGAGCCTGAAAGTATCGGCAAGAACGTGTCAAGCGGATGCATCCGGCTGTTGAATCAGGATGTGATCGATCTCTTCAACCGCGTCCCGGTTGGATCCAAGGTGGTTGTTCTCTCCGAGGCTGAATCGCGGGCGACCTCATCAGTCGCAGCCGAAACATCGATCAAGGCGGAGGTGCGCTGATGAGGACGAACATCATGCTGCGCACCATCGCCGCCTTCGTCGTCGGCGTCTTCGCGGCATCCGCCGCGGCAGGTCAGACCTTTACACCGGCGGTGGCTAACAAGCCGGATATCAGGGCCGACCTCATGGTAGGCGACTCGACGGCGGCCCGTGATGGGACGTGGTTGGGGGTCGACCTCAATCTCGGGCCGGGATGGAAGACCTATTGGAAATCACCGGGGGATGCCGGACTGCCGACTGAGTTCGACTGGTCCGGTTCGTCGAACGTCATCGATGCGGAGGTGCAGTGGCCTGCGCCATCTCGGCTGTCCATTCTAGGATTTGAGACGGTTGGATACACGCACGAAGTCCTCTTTCCGGTCAGGCTCAAGGTCCGCGATCCGAACGTAGAGACACGCGTCCGCCTCAGGCTCGCGGTTTACGCCTGTAGCACCGTCTGCGTCCGCGAAGAGCGAGTGCTCGACGCCACGATCCAGCCGGGGGCGGGCGGTCCATCCCAGGCCGCCATCGACGCATGGCGTTCGAAGGTTCCAGAGGCCACATCTCTCGTGCTGTCTGTTCTCTCCATCGAACGCTCCTCTAGGGGGCCCGCGTCGTTACGGATCGAGGTCGCCTCGAGCAAGCCTTTTCGCGCACCCGACGCCTTTATCGAGAGCGATCCTCCGCTGAGCGGAGACAAGCCGGTCGTAACGTTCGATCACGGCAACCGCGCAACGCTTGCCGTCGACCTGCCCGGTGAGACCGCGAACAGCAACCGCGACCGCACAGTGACGGCCACGGTGGTCTCTGGCGGCGAAAGCGTGCTGGCGGTCTCACCAGCCGTGCGGGCCAGGGAGAGCGGGAGTTTGCCGGCGTCCGTCGATCCCCGGCCGGCCTCCGCGCCGTCAACTTTGCTCGCACTCATCGGCATTGCGCTCGCCGGCGGTTTCATCCTGAACCTGATGCCGTGCGCATTTCCGGTGCTCTCGCTAAAGCTTCTATCCTTCGTTCACGGCAGCACGGCCGACAAGCGACAGGTGCGCAAGGGATTCACGGCAACGGCGGCCGGCATCCTCCTGTCGTTCCTAGCTCTTGCGGGCGTGTTAGCAGGCATGAAGGCGGCAGGCGCAAGCGTCGGCTGGGGCATTCAATTCCAACAGCCGCTATTCCTGGCGGGAATGTCGATCGTCCTGTCGCTGTTCGCCGCCAGCCAGTTCGATCTCCTTCATCTCGCGGCGCCATCCGCATTGCTGACAAAAGTGAGCGGCATCGCCGGCGGAACGTCCACGACGTCGCATTTTCTCAGCGGCTTCGTGGCGACCCTCCTCGCGACGCCGTGCTCGGCTCCTCTTGTCGGAACGGCCGTGGGTTTTGCGCTGTCGCAGGGAACTGGCGAGATCATGATCATCTTCGCGTCCCTCGGCATCGGCATGGCGTCGCCATATCTGATTGTTGCCGCATTTCCCGGGATAGCGAAGGTCATGCCAAGGCCGGGGCCATGGTTGGCTCACGTCAAACAGGTTTTCGGCATCGCGCTGCTGGCGACCGCCGGGTGGCTCCTGATGGTGCTCGGCGAGGTCGCTGGCACGACGCTGGCTCTCTCGATCGGCGTCGCGTTGGCCTCGGCACTCGCCGTCCTCGGCTTGGCGAAGGGGGCACCACCCAGGAGGGTCGCGGGGGCGGGCGCGGCAATCGCAGTCGTCATAACAGCTCTTGCTACTTTCACTCCGCAGCATCGATCGCCTGCCCAGCCGATTCCATGGCGCACGTTTTCCACCCCCGAACTGCATTCGCTCGTCGCCGCGGGTCGCACGGTGTTCGTGGATGTCACCGCGGACTGGTGCATTACCTGCAAAATCAACAAGGCTTTTGTGATCGACGGGCAGGAGGTCGCGGGGCGGCTCTCCTCGGACGTGGTGCCCCTGCGCGCCGACTGGACCAAACCGGATCCGGAGATCGCGCAGTTTCTGCACGAGCACGGGCGCTACGGGATTCCCTTCAACATCGTCTTCGGCCCCGGGGCCCTTGACGGCATCGCGCTTTCCGAAATCCTTTCCGCATCGTCTGTGTCGGCTGCGTTCAATGACGCGGCGGCACGTTCCAAATAGAGATCACACCATGAAGAAAATGATCATCGCCGTCGCCATCGCAACCAGCGTCGCCGTCGGAAACCTCGTCGGCCTTTCAACCTTCGCTTCGGGGGAGAGCGCCGATTCCTTCAGGGAAAGCGTCCTGCGCGACCCCGACGTTCCGTCGATGGGCAATCCGCAAGGAGACATCACCATTGTCGAGTACTTCGACTATCAATGCCCGTACTGCAAGAAAGTCGCTCCGGAGTTAGCCAGGGTCGCCAAAGAGGATGGAAAGCTGCGCATCGTGATGAAGGACTGGCCGATCTTCGGCGCAGCCTCGCAATATGCGGCGAAGATGGTTCTCGCAGCGAAATATCAGAACAAGTACCATGAGGCGCATGCCGCCTTGATCGGAGCGACCACGAAGCTAAGCGAGAAAATCGTTCGGGACCTGCTCTTGAAGGCTGGCGTCGACATCGACCGGGCCGTCAAGGACATGACGACGTACCAACCTGCCATCGAGGCGCTGTTGGCCCGCAACAATGAACAGGCCGAGGCCTTTGGTTTTCAGGGTACTCCCGCCTTCATCGTCGGGACGTTCCGTGTCCCCGGCGTGCTCGACGCGGCTGGTTTCAAGCAGGCCATTGCGGACGCGCGGGCCGCAGCACGCGAAACGAAATAGACACGGTGGGACGCCATCGGACTGGCGCATGGTAAATCTAGGAAAACATTCCATAAGATAGCTTATGCGAATCAATGGCTTAGAACGAGGAAAAGGCCGGGAGCAATCGCTCGACCAAGCCTCTTAAAAAGCTTGCCCCGAAGGTATGCAAGTGCAGGGACCAAGCGGGGCGTACCCAGCTATCATAGGACAAATAGGGAAACATTCAACTGTTTTCCTACCCCGGCCTGCCAATCCTGGTGACGGATGCGGAAGCAAAACAGGCGCGGGTTTCGCCAGGCGCGCTCGAATTTTTGCCCGGTTGACAAATGGCGTCCGAATGCGCGCGACAACGGATCAAACCGCGACGGTCGTTGCATGTGCGCTTCCAAGTCAATCGGTTTGCGCCTCTCATGCGGTTACGCGGGCCGACAGTGCTTACGATCTCCTGTAGCGAAGCGAGCCTTGCGAGTTACTGAGGACGCGCCGACGCGCGAAGCTTTTTGATTGCATCGATCGGATCAAACCCAATAGCATCTGCCAAATCCAAAAACTCAATAACGTCAATCCGGCGCTGGCCGCTTTCGACCGTGGCCACAAAAGACTGATAACGCCGCAGCCGTTTTGCGAGCTGGGCCTGCGTCAACCCTGATTGTTTCCGCTGCTCAATAAGCAGGGCGATCAGGGCCTTTTGCCGAGGAGATCGGAGTGTTCGTGGCATTTTCTGCCCCAGAGACAAGGGGGCAGACAAATAATCGGATTTACAGATTATCTAAAAACCAGATATTGTGAGAACTACCGCTCTTGGACGATGCCATTGGGGTTTGTCCGGGAAACTGCTTCTGGGCGGAGAATGACGAGCAGTTTCGGTTCAAGGACCGATGTCTCAACGCAACGCATCGCAGCTCTCATTCGGCGCGTGTTAAGCCTTCGTTTGTTCAAAAACGCATTTAATGGCTCGAATGATTCGATGAGGAGAAACAGCCATTGATCGACGATACCGATCTTGAAGAGAAGACCATCGAGGCGTTGCGGCAATATCGCAAGGCCCTCACCGCAGTTGAGAACCTGGAACAAGAGGAAGCTTCCGCGCATCGGGCGCTGACGAGCATGCTGCCTGATTTGGGGCGCGCCATTCTCGAGGACGATGCGCCGTCACTCAAGGATAGCCTCTTTGAAACTGGCTCTGCAGCAGTGTCGCGATCGAACGAAGCGGGGTCCGCCCTGAGCGAGGCGACTGCGAAATTGGAGGTAGCCCGACAAACATTGATCGGCCTGGAGCGGCAACTGGGACATATTCCTGATGTACCGATGGCTGCGGACCCCAGAGACATTCGACGTAGCCCAAATGGTGGCTACTGAACTCAATCTAAAATCGCAGATCGTTTACTTGCTGCGCTCGTTGTCTCGCGTACCGCCGCGTTGATCGGCATCGCCGCCCTGCTCCGCGTCGCGACGCCGGCTATTGGCGAGTTCCGAAAGCTCCTTCTTCAACACATGCCGGCGGGTTTCGATCGCCGGCATATCCTTGACGAATTGACGGATCTGCGATGCAAGCGCGCGATCGCGTGCTGTTCCGGAGCGCTCAAGCTCGGCGGCGTAATCGAGATATCGGCGCCGAATCGCATCCTGACGTGACCTGATCCGATCCTCCCAAGGGCGTTCGGCAGTCTCGCCGCCCCTCACCTCCCGGAGAACTTCCTCCCGCGCCAGACGATCGACCTCGGGCGTAATCTTTCGCTCGCGCAAGGCCAGCACCGCCCCACGATCGGCCTTTCGAATGCGTCCGCGGGTTCGCCGTGGCGTTGCCTCTGCCGCGATCCCGCGAAGCTGGAGCTCTCCGGCAAACCGTTCTCGCCATGCGTGAAGCTCCGCCTTGCGGGGGTTGAGGCGTCGGCCATCATGGCCGAGGGACCGGACCGTCAAATGGACGTGGGGATGCTTGTCGTCGAGGTGCTGGACGAAAACGTAGTCGTGATTGTGTTCGAAGGTTTCGATAGCAAACGCCCGCGCGGACTCCTTGACCGCGATGGCATCCGTCCCCGCCGGCATTGACAGGATGATGTTGATCGACAGCGATCCATCGCGGCGACGCTTGTCATCGAGCGCTGCATCGTCCGCCCACCGCTGCTGCAGGTCCTTCAATCCGACCCGGCCGGTCATCGCAGCCCCCTGCTCTGTTTCCGCATCGAGTTCACCATTTCGAGTGATGTATGCGAGGTGCGACTTGAGATGTGCCACGCCCTTGGTGCGGCCGGTGATCTTGACCATCACCTCTGGCACTCGGCCCACGATTCGTTCGAGCTTTGCACGCATTGCCGGCGTGAGGCGGCGAGGAGCAGCCGAATCGGGAATGTCCCACTCCGGCCGCCTTGGGCGCCGATTGGGCGTTTCCCATACATACGAGATCGGCGGCAGCTCGGCGAGCAGGTTGGGCCGTTGTGGTGGACGGCGCCGGCTCACCGTCGCGTCTCCCAGTAATCCGCGTTGCCATCGAGGGCACCACGCAATAGCGCGAGCGCCGATTCGATGACGGTTCTGGCTTCGCCAATTGCGGATAGATCCGACTCAACCGCCCTGCCCTGCAGTACGCTGGTGTTTGCGGCCCGCGCGATCTGGTTGATGTTGCCGCCGATCCGATTGAGCTCGCGGACGATGGCGCGAAGCGCGGTGTGTTCTTCGGGAGAATGCTGAACAGGTGATCCCAATCGTGAGCGCACTAGCGCCACAATCCAGCCGGTTCGGGTCATGCCACGCTGATGTGAGACTTCCGCGAGCTGCCGCATCTCGCTCTCACGAAATCGGACAGTCACCTTTTCCGGCCGACCGACCGCCAATGTCGGCACGCGCGCCGACGTCGCGTTCAGCGCGTCCCCGATCAGACGTCGCAACAGCGCCGACTTGCCGCCCTGGGTAGCCGCAAGAGCCGAGAAATCTGCCGCGACTTCGTCGGGGACGCGAAGCGAGATCAGAGCCATCCACTCCAATCCCAATCGCGATGTAATACATCGCTGGCGCGAAGCCTATCCTGCACTAGAAAACGCTGACACCCTCTCCGCAGAGAGCCCCTCCACCATGTTGGTTTAAACCAACAACACCCATTGTGTTCGAGGCTCGCCATGGTCAGGCAGTCGAGCGTGAAATGCCCCACCATCCACGTCGAATGCTGCCTGGGGTCAGTCTTGGACGACCCAGCCAGTGCTACCTCCGGCTCGCCTGCACCGCGGGAGACAAATCCACCAATGGGCTCCGAGGTTGTGGACCGCAACTTTCGAGCAGCCTGCGGCCTCACTACAGCGCTATGGGGAGCGCGTTCGGCCTTCGGCTGCTGCGCTAACGCGCCATCCTTCGGATGGGAAAGTCGCTCTGCCGGCACACAGGGACCGTCTGTGTTTGCGACAAGGGGGCCGCACAAGGTCATGTCGAAAGGATTTCCTCGATCGTGAGCGCTGAGGCCGGAACTTCTGCTGCCTCCTCAGCGCCATCGACCAACACCACAGCGTGACGGGACCCTTGCGACGCGATCCGATCAATAAGAAGCCGACCGACCCGGTTCTGATGCCGCACCCTGATGGTCAGGGATGCTGCCGTCCGGGATGGTGAAACGACGCGAGGTGTTGCCGACGGATGATCGACTGTTGCTTTTGCGGCTATGCTTGGTGTGCGCCACAGAGATGCTCCCGGCACGAGGTCGCTTCGGGCCGATTTGGGTGATCCAGCAAACGATTCGGGCTGAGCGTCCGCGCGATCGGACTCGGCGCGGACGTCCCGGACCAATTGGCGGGCCTGTGCATCGGTGAAGCTGTCCCGCGTCGCGCATAGGCGTTCGATCGCATCCGGATGCGTGCGCCAAGCCTGGTAGAGTTCATAAAGCGCACGAATCGAACAATTCTCAAGCCTCGCCCGGAGGAATTCCGGCATACTTTGAACTGCGGCGTACCGTGACACCCAGTCTCTTGGTTTGCCAAGCTTGCGCGAGATATCGGCTTGGGTGTCGCCAGCATCCAGACGATCCGCGATAAACGCCGCGATTTCCGGCGTTCGCAAATCATCACGTTGAATATTCTCGATCATTTGCGCGTATCGATCCGGCTCACGACTGTCCTGAATGAAAGCTGGTATTTCATGCAATCCGGCACGTTGCGCAGCACGGTAACGGCGCGCACCCATGGCAACGACGTGTCGCCCTTCCAGGTTGGAACGACGAACCACAATGGGTTGCAGTACGCCGTGCTCGCGAATCGATTGGGAAAGTTCCTCCAGTTCCTGTTCGCTGAAGTTGCGGCGTGGTTGATCAGGGTCCTCGTCAATGGTCTCGATCGCAATCAGAAGCGGGCGCCCCGCTCCTGCGCTTCCTCTTTCGGCAACATCCGCAAGGTCCTTAAAGCTGAGATCGAGCGTCATCAGTCCTCTCCTGGTCGAGCCGTTCCGCAATCTTGGCGAGGACCGTGCGGATTTCCCGACCCGCCTCCTGCGCAGAGCGGCGTTTCAAACACCACACCGGCACGCGTTCCGCTACGGCTTCGGCATAGCCATCACGTGCAACGATCTGGCCCGGAAAAACGTACTTGCCGGCTTCCCGCAACAACTGCTCGAGATGAGTTCGTTGACGGGGCGATTTGGTGTTGAAGTTCGAAGGCAGCAGGCCGAGGAATGTCGTGTCTTCGCGACCATAACGCCGTTGAACACCGATCACGGTCTGCATCAGGCCTTTGACGCCTTTTACGGAATAGTCTTCCAGGTAAATCGGCGCCAGCACATGCGAGGCCGCGACCAGGCACGCGACGCTACGGAGCCCAAGCGATGGCGGTGTGTCGATCACGCAGATATCGAACTGCTCGGATGCATGAGCGAGGTTCTGCTGCAGCGTCATGACGGCAGCGGCATTGCCGCGATCGACATCAGTCAGGGAACTATCGGCCGGCGCCAACGTGATTCCATTGCTTTCGCTAGCGACAATCCGCGCCGCTGGTTTGAAGAGATCGGCCGCCGAGGTTGGTCCTGCATGATGCTTGAGCGTGTCTGTCGCATTGCCCTGCGCATCAACATCGATCATCAGAACCCGGCGGCCAGCTTCCGCCATGAACCAGGCCAGATGGACAGCGAGGGTCGTCTTCCCGACACCGCCCTTTTGATTGTTGATCACGATGATGTTCATCGGCCGATCCGTGATGAGGCTATCTGCGCCCGTCTTCATCTATCCTGCTCCGAACCGCGCTCGTTCGATTCACTTGCGCGGTTGGCCGCCACGGTCTTGGCTAAACGCGGCTCTTCGCTTCAGGTGTTGGTTTGAACCAACACCTGCTGCTGCGGACGCAGTGCGCTCCCGACAATGTCGAAAATCGAGCACAAGATCCCCTGCCAGAAGAGTCAGGTGGACCGAGGGCAAAACAGAAAATTTCAGACGGACGATTGGTGACGGCGACGAAAGGCAACAGAAACCACGTGCGCCCTGGCGAGCTGCGGCCGTGTTGGTTCAAACCAACATTGATGCCTCCGGCCTCGCCCAGCCTAGGCCCTTCATCCACTCCTTCGTCTGGCTGATCGCCATTCCGCTGGTCCTGGTCGGAGCTATCCAGCTATGGGCCCGGCGAACGACGAGTGGCGTTCGGGCGGCAGCGGCACTCGGGCTTCTTCCGGTGCCCGCGACGGTCCTCGTCTTGCTCCTCGTCCTGACTTCCGTCATGCCGCGGATCGGCGAAGCGGGGGTTGCCGCGCTGACAGCGGCGCCGATCTACGTAGCTTATGCCATTCTCGCGCCGTTGATCGGCTGGTTCGTGGCACGAAACCTACACCTTGAGCCCAGCGCCATCCGTGCGGTGTCATTCAGCGCAGCAACGCGCAACTCGCTCGTGGTTCTGCCGCTTGCCTTCGCGGTCCCTGGAGGCGTTCCGATGCTTCCAGCCGTGATCGTCACCCAGACGATCATCTAACTCGTGAGTGAGCTTCTTTATGTGCGCTGGATTCCGCGCCTGTCGATGAGGCTCTCGCGGTAATCGCGCGGCGTATTGTGTGCTCAACCGGCGCAGCAGGACAGCTTGGCGACGTCCTTGCCGAACGACAGCGCCGCCAGCTTCAGACCCTCGACGGTGGTGAGATACGGAAAGATCGTGTCCGCGAGGTCCTCGACAGTGAGACCCTGTCGGATCGCCAGCGCCGCGGTCTGGATGCTGTCGGCTCCTTCCGGCGCGAGGATATGCGCGCCGAGCAGCCGGCCGCTACCGGCGTCGGCCACGAGCTTGATAAGTCCACGGGTGTCGCGAGTGGCGAGCGCGCGCGGCACCTGGTCGAGACCAATCGTGGAAACACGGACGGCATGCCCGGCCGTGCGCGCCGCGGCCTCGGTCAGGCCGACGCTCGCCACCTGCGGGTCGGTGAACACGATGGCGGGCATGGCGCTGTTGTCGTAGCGCAGGCTGTCGCCATTGAGGGCGTTCTTGGCCGCGAGTTTGGCACCATAGGCGGCCATGTAGACGAACTGGTCGCGGCCGGTGACGTCGCCGGCGGCATAAATGCCGGCCCCGGTGGTGCGCATGCGGTCGTCGACGACGATGCCCCCCTTCGGCGAGACGGCGATCCCGTGCTCGGCGAGCCCAAGGCCTTCGATGTTGGGCGCGCGCCCGGTGGTGATCAGCACCTGATCGGCGTCGATCGTCGTGTTCTGGCCGTCGCGCGAAACATCAAGCGCAATACCGTTCTCGATCTTGCGGATCGCACGGTAGCCGATACCGGAGACCACGGTGATCCCTTCGTCCTCGAAATATCCGGTCAGCGCCGCGCCGATCTCGGGCTCGGCTTCGGGGAGCAAATGGGACCGGCACACGAGCGTCACCTTGACGCCGGCGCGGGCAAACATCTGGGCGAGCTCCGCCCCGATGTAGCCGCCGCCGATGACGAGCAACGATCGCGGCAACTCCTCGAGGTCGAGCGCGGTCGTGCTGGTGAGATACGGCACCGCCTCAATGCCGGGGATAGCGGGCACCGCCGGCCGCGCACCGGTCGCGATGATGATCTTGCCGGCGGGAATGCGCGCGCCGTCCACCTCGACACCTCCTTCCATGAGGCGTGCCGGTCCTTCGCGATAGGCGATACCGTTGTAGGCGGGGAGCAGGTTCGTGTACTTGGCCTGGCGCAGTTCGGAAACGAGTGCATCCTTCTGACGAACGGTTCCGCGCCAGTCGGTCAGTTCGGCCTTCGCCGCGATGCCGGCAAAACGTGATGCCACGCGAGCGTTGTGAAGCGTCTCGGCGGCGCGGATCAAGGTCTTTGACGGCACGCAGCCGATATTGACGCAGGTGCCGCCGATGGTGCCGCTGCCGATGAGAGCCACCTGTGCGCCCTGATCGGCGGCCGTGATCGAGGCCGAGAAGCCGGCCGAGCCGGCGCCGATGACGACGAGATCGTAGGCGCCACCATTGCGACCGGACGTGCGAAAGCGACGGTCCTCCACTGCAGCGCCCTTCGATGTCGAGCCGACCGAAGACTGTACCGCCGTATCGAGGCCGGCGAGGCTCGGTCCGAACAGAGCGCGACCAGCCTCCAGCCCTTCCTCGATCGACAGCCGAAATCCGGCCTCGTCCGCAGCCTGTTCACGGCTCCAGGCGGAGAGATGGTCGTCCGAACAGAAGAACGCGGTGGTTGCGCACAGCGAGTTCGCAGCACATGCTCCTTCGTAGCGAACGCTTTGCCACATGACAGCCGTCCGTGGCTCGATCTGCGCCAGCGCCCGCCCCTGGTCCCGCGTGGCGATCCGGATTGGCACACCACAATGGCGGCAGCGCGATGCAACCGTGATGTCGCGATCGGTCATGGCGCCAATGCCGAGTGCGTCGACCGCGCACATGGCGTTGAGAACACGTCCGTCCAGTGTGACCCGGTGGCCCGTGTCGCGGTCGGTGAAGGGATAGGCGCCGACGATCCGCTCGCCGTCGCGTACGATGAGATCGCGATTGCGAAGGTCTTCAAGCGGCCGCCGAATGGCGGCCTCGCTCATTCCCGCGCGCTCCGCAAGCGCGTCTGCGGCTGGAGCTCGGCCATGTTCCACGTAGAGCTGGAGCAGCGCGATGCGAACGCGGTCGGTGACGGGATCGTAGCCGCTCCAGCGATCGAACACATGGTCGGACCCGACCATCGCCAGCAGGGCGCCCTTGACCGCTGGCGATGTGACCACAGACCAATCCGGAAACATCACGTCCGGCCGCACGGTGTAGCTCGGCAGTGCCGCGGATGCGGAAGCTTCAAGCTTGCCCCGGGACGAGGAGGATACGCAGCAGTCGTTCATGGCTTCACGCCTTTCTTAATCTAGGTCTTGCCGCAGTCGGCGTTTGCACGGCGACGATGGATAGCCCACGCGACGAGACCGAAGCACGCTCCCATCAGGGGAAGCACCACCAGACCCGCACCTGCCAGCCACGCCCCGAGGCCGGCCAGTGGCAGGATTCCGGCGAGCAGCGGCGCCGCGCAGCAGATCGCGGCGAGGACGGCGCCAGCCGTGCCTGCACCGATCAGGGCGCGGTCATTCACCTCAACTGCCCTGCTGCACCGGATGGGCTGGATAGCCCGCGTTCATGCTGGCGGCCGCGATGGTGGCTGGGTTTGTCTTCGCGTCGTCGAAGGTCACGATCGCGGTTTTGGCTCGGAACGAAACGGCGACCTTTGCGACGCCGAGGACCCCCTCCATCGAACTCTTCACGATGTAGGGACACGAGGCGCAGGTCATATTGTCGACAACGAAGGTGATCGTGCGCTCGCCGGCGAAGGCAGTCGATGCCGTCATCACGGAGGCTATCAGGGCGAACGCGCTCAAGCTCTTCTTCATGGGAGGTCTCCTCTTGGTATTAGGCGTGAAGCAGCAGCGGGGCGACGTAGTCGAAGGCGAAGGCAGCCACCACGAGCACGGTCGCGATCCAGAGCGCGAGCTGAACGAGGCGGCTGGAAATGGGGCGTGCGCAGGCAGCGCCATCAGCGCAGGCCCGTCTGGGCTTCCAATAAACGAGGTAGAAGCCGTAGCCGAGAAGGCCTGCCGTCGCCGCGACAAAGAGCGGCTTGTAGGGCGCGAGCGCCGTCAGATTGCCGATCCAGGCGCCGCCGATGCCGATACTGAACAGGACGAGCGGAACGATGCAGCAGGACGACGCCGCGAGCGCGCCGAGAATGCCGCCAACGGCGATCAGACGTTGCCGTCCGACCTCGCCACGCTCCGACGCCGGCGGATTCGCTGCGGCCGACGTGACCGCTGCCGTTCCCGATCGTGATGCAATCATGTCCGACCACTCTTCCTTGCCGAAACCCTATGCGTGCCGTACCATGCAGTCTGTAGTCGCTACAGGGTCAAGAGGGTTTTTGCGATGCGCGATCACGCCGTGGTGAAGGGCCTGCAGCGAGCCGAGCTCGCCCAACGGACGGGGTGCAATCTGGAGACCGTCCGCTATTACGAGAAGGTCGGTCTTCTGCCCGAACCGCCGCGCACGGCCGGCGGCTATCGCAACTATGACACGTCGCATGAGCGGCGCCTTCGCTTTGTGTTGCGGGCGCGCGAGCTCGGCTTCTCCCTTGATGAAATCCGTGAGCTGTTGCGTCTCGTCGATGAGCGCGACCAGCCCTGCGCCGAGGCGCGCGCCGTCGCCGCCGCACACCTTGAGGACGTGCGGGCGAAGATCGCCGATCTGAAACGCATGGAGCGGGTGCTCAAGGAGGTGGTCGCACAATGCGCCGACGGCACGTTGCCGGAATGCCCGCTGATCGAAACGTTGTTCCAACCGGGTGCGGTCAACTGATCGCACCCGGTTGGAGCCCTTGAAACGGCCGGCAGAGGAGCGCCTATGCGGCGCCCCCTGACGTCGTGCCGATGAGCATTGGCTTGCCGGGTGTGCATCCAGTCGGCGATCTCACGCGCCTTGCTCGCGGCGGTGAAGATGGCGCGCTTGTCGGAACGCAGCACTTCAGCCAGGGGGCGATGTAGCGGGCGTACCCCAAATACCGGCGGGATAGCCGGCCGCCTGCGCCGCGGCCCAACGGGTGATGACGTTGACGCTGCGTCCGGTCGTCTTGCGGATGCGGCGCTTGATGAGTTCCTCAGCCGTATCCCGCGCGATCGCCCAGGAAAATCGCGCAGATCGCGGTCTCTCGCGTCGGACACGTTACCGCAAGCTGCCCTCCTGTGTTTCGGCATGGAATCCTGTTGGATGCCGATATGGGGGTCGGGTCCCCTTCCAACGCCGATTGACAGGCGCGCCACCACAACGACCCAGGACGCTGATCGTTGCGAGGCACAGACTGGACTTCCCATCGCATCAGGCCCGCCGCTTTTCGTGCAGCCGGGAATTGATCTGCGACATCAGGATTGGCCCAAGGGAAAATTCCCCGACCTCCGCCTTCCGCGTCAGTCCGCGCAAGTAGCCGCCAGCTGATCGGATCGTGGTCCCACGCTGCAGGATGCATGCGACGACGACCGCCGCTTGCGTTTCGCCCAGGACGGTTTGCGCCTCCTCCCAGGCGCTCGGACTGATCCCCAGCATCGATCGCACAACGGCCGCGGTGGCCAGGAAATCGCGCCAGTTCGAAATCCCGCCCTTCGCATAATCGACGATGTCCGGACATGCACTCAGGACCATTCCCAACGGATACGAACCTTCCGCGACTCGCGATGGTTGAAGTTTTGGCTCAGCTCTCCCCGCCCCGCCTTTTTGGAGGCTAGGTTCAAGATCAATAGGGGCATCTGTATTTGAATTCTGTATGTGGCGCTCAGACTGGGACTCATTGGCGCTCGGATTCTTGGATTTGATGTGTGCCTCCAGCAGATTGAGTACGTCGTCGGCGAGTTGAGACAACTCGTCCGCGATCGGCTCGAGCTGCTGACGCGTAGCGGTCCTCGGAATCTGGGCTAGCATTGCCCTGAAGGCGGCGTGGACTTCCTGCCAGTCGGCCGGCCCCTGCCCTCCCCTGCGCGTCGGGACGCCTTCCTCGATGCCGGTGGCAATCATCTTGGCGATGTCGCGCCGGCACAGCGTGATGCGCTCGCGCACAAGCTTGAGCGCGCGCGCCTCTGCTTCGATGTCGGCCGCCAGGTGCTCGAACTCTTCTGACCGCACGACGAGCGGTGACAGATCGAAGCCGAAGGCAAGCTCGATTTCGCCGGCGCCGCTTTTCCGCGCGTAGCGTTTGCCGTTTGGGCTATCGCGCCGAATGATCAACCCAGCGTCGACCAGGACGGCGAGGTGGCGGCGTAATGTCGAAGCGGGCATGCCGTGTGCCCGCAACGTCAGCTTGTCGTTGGACGGAAAGACGATGAGGTCGTCCTCCCCTGTCAGTGCCGTCTCCGGGTGGAAGGTCAAAAGCGCGTTCAACACGGAAAGCGAGCGCTCCGACACCCCAAGGCGCGGCCGCGCCGTACAGATGGCGTGGAAGATGTTCCATTTATGCACGACCTTTTCGGGCGATCGTGCCGTGGCCCCCATTTGGCTTGCCACATGGGCAAGAGTCAGCGATCGCCGCCCAAAGGGCGTCGTTGATAGGCGCGGTTCCATGTTTTTCACCCTTGGTTAGGGCAAAAGAAATCCGCTCGCCGAAAAAACAGGCGTCAAGGACTCTTGACTGTGATTCGCGGAAGTGAGATTCTCAGAGTTGCCACACTACAGAGAAGGGCTTCCGGGACGTCGTTTCGGGGGCCTTTTTCTTTTGCTCGTCTAATCTCCTGTTTGCTTCGCCTCTCTGAAGTCGCGATAGATCGACTCCAGGTTGTTCAAAATCCAAGCGCCGAGCTGGGGGCCATCCTTGGCCGTGAGCGCAAGGGTGTAAGATTTTCCGCTACTCTTTCCCGTAACCTTGACGGTCTGGTCGGCCGGCGACCAGGTCGAGGGCTTTGCGCTTTTTCCTTTCGTCCGATGTCTTTGCAGCCCCTGCAAGAAACCCAACAGCTTGTTGAAGCGGTCGTCTGATTGCGCTTCGGCGAACGGCTCGCCGGCAATAAACGACAAAGCCTTCTCGGCATTTGCCGGAGTCTGCACGATCTTTTTCAGTTCTTCCCAGCGATCGCGGCCGACGCCCCTTGCCGCACCGACGGCGTCCAGCACGACGTCTGGGACCAGTTCGACCACCGACAGCATGCGCGACAGCAACGTGTCGTCAATTGCCAATGCGGCCTTTACCGTATCCTTGTTGTAGGCGAGCTCCACCAACCTCTTGGCGAAGCGCGCCCTCTCGATAAAGGACAGGTTAGAACGCGCGGCATTCTCCTGCCCTTGCGCAACAATGGCTGTCGTGTCGTCCATCGATTTGACAACGGCTTTGATTTGTCGGCCGAGCTCGCGCGCAGCCTTCAGCCGCCGGCGGCCGAATACGACGATGTAGCGCCCGCCGCCTACGGGATGAGGACGAACTAGGATCGGAGTATCTTGCCCAGACTCCCTGATCAGGTCCCGCAATGCGGCATACTCCTCGTCATCCTCCTGGATCCGATCAAGGACCGGCGATTGATCGATCAACGCGGGATCCAGGCTGATGATCGTTTCTCCGTCCATGATCCGCTGGGAAGCTTCGACGATTTCGTCCAGCGATCGCCTCATGGCACCGGATGCGCCACGCATCGCGTAATCAGCACGGGTCGACGTCGTAGCTGCAGGAATCTCAGGATTCCTTTGGACGGTGTCTGCGCCGGTAATGGTGCCAAGCAAGTTCTTTCGCATCAGCAAGCCCTCTATCTGCCGTCCAAATAGCTGATTTGACTGGCAGAAATCAATGTCTGCACGGCTGTCAATTCCACCTTCATCGCCGGCCCCACGCACTGTGAATCAGGTCCGCGATCTCGCTGTTGACCGCATTCATGCTTTCGATGGCACGTTCGTAGGTCGCCCGAATGAATTGCGATTTTTCGACTTCGTAGAGGGATTGTTTCGTAATGCCCGCGTCCGAAATCGCGGTCGATTTCAGCATGTGATGGGAGAGCATATTTCCCGCGAACATGGCCTGCATGAATCCCACCATTTGGGCCTGTGGGCCGTCGGTCGGCTCATAGCGTGTAACGAGGTAGCGGAACCACTTCAGCTTCACCGTGGCGCCCACCCCCTTGATTGAGCGCAGGATGCCGCCAAGCATCAGCAAGAACTGAGACATCGACAGGATGTCGAGCATCTGCGGATGAACCGTGATCAGAACAGACGTCGATGCAGTTAGCGCAGTGAGGGTGAGATATCCGAGCTGAGGCGGGCAATCGATAACGACGACATCGTAGCGGTCATCGACCTCTCTGAGTGCTGATGAGATTCGTGTGAAGAACGTTCGCCCTTCGGTCGAACTTCTGTCGGACGCCGCCAGGGGCGTCTCGTATTCGTACTCCTGAAGCTCCAGGTTCGCCGGCACGATATCCAACCCCGGAAAATTGGTTGGTCGAATCGTATGTGAGATCGGCTTTCGGTCCTCGTCGTAACGCAGCGCCTCGTACAGCGAAGGGTTTTTGTCCAGCTCCGGCTGGATCCCATGCAATGCCGATAGCGAAGCCTGAGGATCGAGGTCGATAGCAAGAACGCGGTGACCGGTGAGAGCCAGATATTGGGCCAGATGCGCCGCTGTCGTCGTCTTGCCAGAGCCGCCCTTGAAGTTGACCACCGACAGAACCTGCATCTGCTCCCCTGCCCCTCGATGAGGAACGTAGCGCTTCACATCCGCTCGACCATGCTTGTCCAGAAACTGGCGGAGCTCAGTCATCTGCTCAGCGGTGTAAGTCCGCCGTCCGGACATCGTCGTTTCAGGCTCGGGCCCCTTGCCCTCCAGGTGCAGCTTTTTGATATGGCTAGGGGTGACCCCCAGGAATTCCGCAACCTCGGCCAGCGAGAACGAGCGCAGGCCCTTGTTCGCGTCCGGCGGAAATTGCTCGAATCGCAATATGTTCAGCTTGTCGGAAACCCGCTCGCCTTGTTCAAGGATGGTCGTGTCGAAATCGAGATCGACGGTGTTGGCAGCAATCGCGTCCATCTTTGTGGGTCCCAAATAGCGTTTTTCCGACGCAAATCACGCCTGAAGTGTGAATGATGCCCGATTCTCCTGATCGAGCAAGGATTTTTCCGTTAACGAAAAGTTAACGGTAGTCAAAAGTGCCGCTCCCCCAAGGCTTCGAACAACAGCCCCGGCACGCCATGCGGCGCAAAAAATGACCTGTAAATGACATTCAAACAATTGATTTCACAGATAAATTTTGCGTTCTGCACGGCTGTCAATTTAAAGACTCGAGCCGATTGGTCTCTGCGATCACCCAAACGGCTACCCACGTCGCTGGGCAGCCGATCCATCTCGGCACTTGGCGCCAGAAATTGTCGCGGGGCACACCGGGCTTGAACGATCAAACCCCAAGCCGCACCGCTCGGCCCATCGCTTGCTCCGCCTCGTTGTAGTAGGCTGCGGCCTGCTGGACGGACCTATGCCGGGACTGTCGCATCGCCTCCGGCAGAGCAACGCCTTGGCGAGCTGCCTCGGTTAGATACCCCGACCTCAACCCGTGCGCGGAAAACTCGCTCGCCTCAAGTCCCGCCATTGCGCAGCGGCGCTTGACGATCAGGTTGATCGACTGTGGCGTCAGCGCCCTCTCCTCGATCGCCTCCCAGCGATCGATCGCGCGGAAGATCGACCCTTGGCTGATGTCCGCCCGCTCCAGCCATTCGCGCAGCGCCTCGACCGGCGGCCCGACCAGAAGCACCCTGCCCTCATCGTCGGCGTCGCCGGTCTTGGTGCGGCCGAGCTGGATCGCCAAGCACGGCAACTTCGGTGAGTTCGGATCACGCGGATCGAGCGGCACCGCCGGCTCCTCGCTGAGCTGCTCGGTCCGCAGCCGCGCTACTTCGCTGCGCCGACGCCCGCCAGAGGCGAAGGCGAGCAGCAGAATCGCGAGGTCGCGGGTGTCCGCGAGCCGATCCGTCGAGCAAGTTGCGATGAGCCGGTCCAGAACATCCCGAGTCACGGCGCGCTTGCTTTTGCGCCGACGCGGTCGCGTGCTGGCTCGCACGGCCAGCCGAAGCGCCGAGCGCAGGCTCGGCGAGGCGAACGCCCCCTCCTGCCCTTTCCATCGGTGCAAGGTCCCCCAGCTTGCGAGCCGCCGTTTCACTGTCGAAGGCGCATGCGGGCCCGGGCTGCGCAACATCTCACTTTCGCGCAGCGCGGCCGCAACGTCGGTCGGCATACCATGCTGGGGATCGGTTTCGCGCTTGGACGGGTCCCAGAGGTGGTGCGCCACAAATTTCAGCGCCAGGCTTTCCGAGGCGGGCCACGGCAACGACGCGCCGGTCGCGGCCTGCGCCCAAGCCTCGAGGTAGGCAAGGTCCGACGCTAGCGCCCGCAGCGTATTCTCGCCCATGCCTTCCCGCGCGAGATGTTTAAGCGTCGCGACATCATCGTCGGTCAGGAGTTCGGCGAGCCGGTCTCGCCGCTCCATCGGCAGGATGGCCGAGAGCGTGTCGAGCTGCAGGGCGCGCCGGGTTTCCGGGTCGGAGGCCAGCGCGCGGGGGGTGATGTCGTCCATGGTGGCGCTCCGTCAGAAGCCGTAGCTTCGATCCGCCCAGCGCAGCAACACGCGGGCGTCGGGGTCGGGAAGGCGGATGCGCTGGTTCTTCAGGCCTTCAGCGATCGCAAGCCCGACGTCAGGGTCGACCCAATGGCCATGCGTCATCAGGAAGAACCAGACGAAGGGCAGGCCGACCTCGCGGTCGACGGACTCGATCCGATCCATCAAAGCATGCACCGAAGCCCCCGGCGTCATCAGCAGCCGCTCCTTCGGGGGCTTCAGCGGCCGGGGAATAAAGCCGACCTCGCGCTCGCCCTTGTGGGTGTAATCGCGGACGTCGAGCGCCCAATGCGCGAAGACGCGCTGCGGACTGGCGCTCGATTCCTCCCAGTCCTGAAAGAACCGCAGCTCTCTCGGCACGAAATCAAAATAGTCCGGGACCGCATCGAGGAACGGCGTCTCCCGCGTTCCGCCCGGCCCGACCTCGCGAATGACCCGCCGTTCCAGTTCGGGCCGCTTGGCCTCCCGCTTCTCCCGCTCGACGCGGCCGCAGCGATCGAGGAAGCTGCGGACATGGATCACCGCGCCGCCGGCGCGGCCGAGCAGGCGGTAGACCGGGCCGGCAAGGCGATCCGAGTCGGGGAGCTGTTCAGTCCGAGGCCAGCTCGGATCGAGCAGTTCCGATTCTCCCCAGGGCCGATAGTCCGGGTTAACGATCGGGCCGGCGCGCCATTCGATCTCCCGTCCCAGCGCAATCTGGATATAGTCGGCCGCGCCGGGTCCGGTCGGCGCCGACACGAAGGCGCTGGAGCCGCGCCATTCGGTGATCTGCAGATCGGTCTCCTTCAATCGCTGCCAGACCGCCATGACGTCGCCGTTCTCCTTGGCCAGTTCGGCCATCATCCACGGCCGCAGCTCACCGAGCCGCGTGCCGTCCGGCCGCATCACCGACAGGGTATCGCGCCAATAGTCGTCGTCGATCCGCGCGATGCCGAATTCAAAGCCCGGAAAGGCGGCGGTGAGAGCAGGGAGTAGGTCCGTGTCGGCCGAGACCGGATCCAGCCCGGCCAGGGCGGTTTCAAGGGAAGCCGCATCCGGAAGGCGGACAGGCGCGGTCATTCCGGCGCTCCTTCGTCGGTCCAGGGGTTCAACAGCGACACGCCAAGCGGCGCAAAGTCCTTGGTGTTGCGGGTCGCGAGCACGAGCTCGCCCACGAGCGCCGTGGCTGCAAAGAAGCCGTCCATGACGGAGAGCGCAAAGCCGCTCTGGCGCGCCTGCGCCATGACGTCGCCCCAACGCTCGGCAATCGCCGGATCGATGGGCAAGATTCGTCCCGAGAAGCGCCCCGGCAGATCGACCGCCAGCCAGGCGGCCAACGCTTCGCGACGCCGGCCGTCGTCCATCAGCGCGATGCCCCGCCGCAGCTCGGCGATCGACGCCACGCTGATGAAGGCCCGGTCCTCGTCGATCGTATCGAGCCAGGCGAGCACCTTGGGCTCCGGCGCCGGCCGCCTGACTTCTGACAGCACATTGGTGTCGAGCAGAACCTTCATGGCTCGAGGTCGCGCGGCTGATCGCGGACCCGATCGAGATCGAGATCGGAATCGCGCAGCGGCGAAGCCATCAGAAACTCTGCCAGCGTCCCCTTGCGGACCGTCTTGCGCGCCCACTCGTCGGCCGAGACGATGACGACGCTGGGCTTACCGTGGCGGGTGATGATTTGTGGGTCGGTTTGCGCGCGCTCGATCACCTCGGAGAGGCGCGCCTTGGCGCCCGCCACAGTCCAGTGGTCGGATTCGGGCGCCGGGGTCTTTCGGGACGTTGTCACGATCTACTCCTGTGACTATAATGACTATCGTGACTATAAGCGGCGTTGCGGCGATTTTCAACAGGCACCGCGCGGGCAGGTCGCCGTTGCGCTAGTATCGGGAACGAACGGAAGGAAGCGCCATGGGTGGTCACGCGAAACAGAACAACACGCCGTCGGCGGTGGCTGACGAGGCCGGCGCGATCGAGCGGAGCCAGGCGGCCGGCCGCGATCGTCAGATCGTTCGGAGCGTCGATCTGACCGACGAAGACATCGCCGCGATCGAGGCCAGCGAGATGGCGCCGGGCTTCGAGTACCTCAACGCGGAGCTCGACGACGTCTGAGGACGATCGTGGCGACGGCCGAAATGCGTCCGGAAGAGGGGAGGGGCTGGCAACGGCTGCGTATCCTCTCTCGTGATCGGAGGCCCGGCGGGCGTGAATTTCCGGGCTGAGGGCGCTCAGAATCGCTGATTTGCGGATTCATGTCCAACACTATCGATAAGAGGTAGTTATCGATAGTGAGAAGCGTTTGGAAACAGGCATCGCTATGACGGAAGCTATTCGCATGATAGTTTCCGTTTCACTGATCTCTAGAAGGTTATCAACGCGTTGACGACAGCCTACCAGATCCCCGATCCGCTCCCTTGGACAACAATCGCCGGACCGCTCGCCGCCGCCGAGGATGCGCTCGCGCGGCTCGACGAGCGGCTCGCCAAAAGCCCGATCCGCGAGGGCTGGATCGCTCGAACCCACTTCACCGACGCCTGCGCCAGTCTGTGGCTCGAGGGCGAGCTCGTCCATCTGGAAGATCTCGTTCTCCACGACGCTGGCATGGACGTCCGTGCCCCGACCCACGAGTTGACCCGCGCCTATGCGGTGCTGCGGGCGCGGCGTCGCGTTACCGAGGCGAAACCCGATTGGGCACTCTCGGCGGCCGGGCTCGCCGGGCTGCGGGGCAGGAAAGGGTGCGGCGACCGGGATGAAGAGACCGACGAGCGGAAGGAGGACAGGGGAGGGGAGGCCGATCTCGACGAGACCGAGCTGGACGCACCGCTTGGCGTAACCCCAACCGACGACCAACTGGCCGACGCCTTCGCCGCCGTCGACGCGGCGATCGCCAAAGCCGACCGCACTCTTGCCGGCGAGATTGCCACCAGCCGCTCGTCGGAACGGGACCCGCTTGTGTATGACCTTGACTGGGACGAGGATGAACGCCTCGACGCATGGCGCGCGGTCGTCAACCAGACGCACACTCTGCCACCGACTTTGGCGGCTGCAATCGCCGCCGACGCCTGGAGCGCGCTCGAACCACTGCAGCACACGCCCTGGCTCGGCCGGCTGCTCGCCGCGGCGTTGCTGCGCGAGCGGGGCAAGACGCGCTGGCACCTATCCTCTTTCCATGACGGCCTCAAATCCATTCCGCGGGAGCGGCGGCGGGCGCGTGTTAGCGCCGGGCGCCTTGCCGTCCAGCTCGAGGCCATCACGGCCGCGGCCGCAGCCGGGCTGAAGGATCACGATCGCTGGCTGACCGCCCGCACCCTGCTCGCCCGCAAGCTCGACGGCCGCCGCTCCACCTCCCGGCTGCCGGCCCTGCTCGACTACGTGCTGACCCGACCGATCGTCTCGGCCGGCATGATCGCCGCGGAGTTGCGGATCACGCCGCGGGCCGCCCAAGACCTGGTCGCGGAGCTCGGGCTCCGCGAAGCGACCGGGCGAGGACGGTATCGAGCCTGGGGAATTCTTTAGGATGGCCGATTCAAAGCGAATAATGTACCGCACTATGCCCGTATCTTTGCCACCCACGATGATCAAGGAGCTCCGACAGCTATTGGCGTCTGCGATCGCTGACGCCAAAGCTTATGACGTGCCGGGCCTGTGTCGACGCCTCAACCTCGCCGATGGCGACGATCAGGAAGCCTTCTCCAGTAAATTCAAATACGCCCACAAGCGCATCATGGAGGTCTCGGCCGAACAAGTGGTCGCGAGCACACGCCAACTTGTCGCCGAGGAGAGCCATTTCCAGCTCAGCGAGCAACTGGCCAAAATCGACGAAATCGGTAAGCCGGCGGTGACGACGCTGACCCGACGCCGCCTGATTGCTCTCTTCGAAGGCCGTCCGCTGGCGCGAGAGATCGACGACTTGGAGCTAATCCGCAGCCTCTGGCCCGTCGCCTCGCTCCGTGCGCCCCACCCGAGCGCTGAGGCGTCTCTCGAGGACTATCTGCACCGGCACACCATCCGGAATGATGACCTGACCCAGCGCGACGTGTTGGAGACGCTGGGTCTGCTGACGTGCTCGCGTGCGCAGCTGTTCAAATTCCTCGCCGCGGTCACGGCTCCAGATGCGTTTTCGGGGGCTGAGCAGGTTGAACTGGCCGAGAAGATCGACGGCATTTTGAGGCACGATGGCTACACGTTGACCTTGGCAGGACGAATTTCCGGAAGCCCATTTTATGCCGTACGACCGGCGCCAAAGGGCTCTCCCGCGGACGAGAGCATTTCGGCAACGCTGGAGGTGTTCGATCCCACGCAGGTTCATGCGCGATGGACCATGGCATTGGACCGACGCGCTTCTGAGCCTGCGGGCGCGATCACGCTGGCTCGCACATTGCTGGAAGATGTGAGCAAATGGATCCTCGATCAGGCAGGGGAAACCTGGCAGGAGACGGACGATCTGCCCGTGCTCTATCGCAAGCTGTCAAAGGTTTTGAAGCTTGCACCCGACGATCATACGGAGCAGGTATTCAAGCAGATCCTTGGAAGTTGCCAATCTGTGGTCGAATCGCTTGGAGCGCTCCGAAATAAACTGGGCGATGCGCACAGTCCTGGACCGAAGCGCGCGCGCCCGCAGGCCCGGCATGCCGAGCTAGCTGTTAATCTGGCCGGTGCCATGGCAACCTTCCTTGTTGCCACCTGGGAGGCCCGCCAGGCCGATACAAGCGGACGGACCGAAGCGACCACTGGTGGGCGCAAAGGGAGTTGATGATCCGAGGGCGGGCCATGGGAGAAACGCCGGTGACGCGCCCGCGGCTTTTCCCCGTGCAGGGCATTGCGTGTTTCTCGGACGTGGGCTTCGCCCCGGAAATAGTTGGACAGGCTCGTCCGGGTCGGTTCACCCTTTGCGCGGCCCTGAAAAGTTTGCAGAAAAATAATCGATCAACTCAGACGCCTGGGTACCTTGCCTGAAACGGCGCTGCTCCTCGAAGTCGATTGATGGAACCATATGGATAAATTGATTGTCGGCGTAGAGCGACAGCACCGCCTCTGGGTCTAACCCGCCGGATTTTAGCCCAGTCATATTATTTGCTGCCTCGATCGCGGCGCCGATCATGACGTCGGCCAATTGTACCGCAGGACTTGTCTTGGAGTCGACCTGGGTGACTTCTGTGAGCTTCAGCGGGAATTTCAGAGATGCAATCTCAGTCTGTTGAAACTCGACTTCCTGATCGTGATCGATGAAGCGTTGAAGAAGGTCGTGGTACGTAAGCAGATTCTTCGATTGATCGTGTTCAACACGATACGCGCCCTCAGCCATCGCTTCCATTCGATTGATGAGCGACTGCAACACCACCAGGGCAGCGTCGGTGTTCACGCCGGGCGTCGCAATTGCCGACAGACATTCTGGCGCTGCGTATTTCGCAAGTGGTCCCAGCGCTTCCGGCAGCTCTCGCCATCGTGTCGTGCGCGCGGCATCGACCAGGGCCGTCAAAGCTTCTTGTGTCTTGGCCTTAGCGGCGTGTTGGAACGCCGCGAGCATAGCGTCGAACGCAGCCTCTCCGAGAATCGTGGGGCCTGCTAGCGTCGCTCGACACATTGATCATTCAGATCGCCTTCTCGGCCTTCAACAGGTCGCGCACGATTTCACCGAGGGGCGTTAAGACGTAGACCGTTCCGCGATATGAGCCATCGGGGAAATGCGTTTTCTTTGGTACTGCGAGCCGGTGCACTGCCTGATCATGAAAGAAGACTGATTTCAGCGCCTTCGAGATAGCACCCATGGCGTTCCGCAAGGCCGGATCGGGTTCGCCGCGTTGATCGCTGAACGTGTCATGCCCACCAAGCAGCTTCCGCAAAGCCTCTTTGCGAAGAGGTTGGCTCGGCTTCGGGCGAACGGCGGCAACGACAGACTGCGCGAGCTGTGTGAGCTCGTCGTCGTTTTGGACCGCTGGCAGAGGGACGGGGCCGAAGAGTTTGATGTTCTCCGGTGCGACGAAAGGGGCCAGCGCGTCGAGAACGCCTTTGACGCTCTGATCGGGTATTTCGGCCAAAAGCATGGTCATGCGTAATCCTCGTTAGTTTTTTCTAATGAGAATCCTAATGAGGATAAGTCCCGGTCTCAAGACCGGAGGCAAGAAATCACCGGATATTCCCGGAGGCGACCGTACGGGTGTGAGGATCGAGCCGTAGATATCGCGGCAGATCAGAATCTGGGGCGGCGGGAGCTTTCGCTAATCATCGAAAGGCGAAAGGATTGTTGCGGGCATTTGCGCTACAAATGCCGAAAGACAAAAACGATTCCAGGGGTGGGAATGAAGTGGATATTCGACGACCCGTATTTTGAGTCGGGCGGCAGGTGAGCATACCGCCGGTTTCAAAGTTCAATCAGACCGCCAGCACCAGGTGACTGCGTAATGGGCGCTGCATCGCCGCCGTCGGCTTCTGGGTTTCGGAGAATTTACGGTGACGACGTCCGGTCGCTGATTGAAGCGCAATTGGTCGCTCATGGCGAAGGCCTTTTATCGTTCCTCGCGCGACATCGGCGAACGGAGGCTGTGACGTCGTGGCATGGGACGATCCGTGCCGTCGAGGAATTCATCAACCTGCCACGGTTTGGCATCGAGGATTTGCGTGTAAGGGCATGGCTTTGCGCAATCCCTCTCGACGAGCGACTCTTGTCCGATATCGCCCCAGTGTTCCGGGCCGTTCGGGAGACATTGTCTCTACGCTTTGACGCTGGCGTCGTCGGTCGCTACCTCCAGACGATGCTGCAGACGGCCGCGATTGCCAGCGCTTTCAGAACCCATGGCCAAACCTTCGGACCTAGGATCACGCTCGACACAGTGGGCGCGGCCGTCGACTATTTCCAATCCCGCCGCCGGCACATGGTCTCGTTGCTCTACACCATGCCCTTTGCCTGCAGGGGAACAGAGGTGCTCGTGCCGCTCGACACCTTGAATGGCGCCGATTCCGCAGTCATAGATCCGCCAGTAGTCGAAGGCAGCGCTGATCAAACCGGTATTCTCGAGCCGCATGCCTTCAAGATACGTAACCTCTTGTCCGGCAATCATGCCCATACGAACCTGAGGGGCTCGCTCAGGCACGTTCAGGGGCAAGAATGAACTCCAGCCCATATAAGCGTATCGATGCATTTCGATAGAGACACGGTCATTCACCGCTCTCGGATTGGGGATCTCGACAAGCCTTCCTTCGCTATCGATGAGCGCATACCCAAGAGCAGAGTAATTTGTCCCTGCCCGGAGAATGTCGTTGCGATACTTAGGATCAGCTTTATCGGCTAAAAGCCGAGTTTGGGCGGTGAAATCTAGAGCCGTGTCATCAAGAGCCGCCTGTAGGAAAGCGACGACTTTCTGATCCGGTCTGGACTGGTGAGAAAGCGACTGCCGCAGGACTTTTCCGAGCAGATCAGCCCGATGGGAAAGGCAGCGATCGAAAAGGGTGTTCCAGTCATCCGCGCTGCGGATCGGCGCGCTCTCGGGTCCCGCCATCCTAACGTAAACCGTTCCTTGGGATATCCCGATGGGTTTGCCGCGGTCGTCCTGCGGCCCGTCGGCAATCGCGACGACCGGGCGCGCGCCATGCGAGGGGACAATGACAACCGGA
Organism: Bradyrhizobium sp. AUGA SZCCT0105; assembly: GCF_018129565.1. NCBI lineage: Bacteria > Pseudomonadati > Pseudomonadota > Alphaproteobacteria > Hyphomicrobiales > Nitrobacteraceae > Bradyrhizobium > Bradyrhizobium sp. AUGA SZCCT0105. Next base: position 147,616 of record NZ_JAFCMK010000011.1, read on the forward strand.
TAGGTCGCCTCGCCGTACTGAATGTAGTCGACCAGGACTTGAATCCGCGGCTCAAGGTATTTTTTGACGATGTTCGAGATCGCGTCTTGGCCGAATAGAGCCAGATCCAACTCCGTCGCGCCGAGAGGTTTCCGGGTCTTATCGTCAACCCCGAAGATCAGGTATCCGCCCCCATGGTTCGCCAGCGCGGCAATATGTCGGGCGAGCTTCGCCCGCGCCTCAAGGTTCGTTGGGTCCATCCACGCCTTGAATTCGATGCCGAGGTTTTCATTTGCCCCCGCCAGGAGGTCGATGAGATCAAAAGAAGCCATCATATACTCGCGCCGTGAGGTCATTCCGACGGGCGGCCAAAGGAAAATCGGCAGCTCAGGACCATGTCGATACGCCATATCGGCGTTAGTTGCTGGCAATTTACACCGTCGACCTCCGCCCTGTCGCAGCAACCTGGAATGAGCCGAAAGCCGAGCAAGATCGTTTTAGTGGCCAAGATGGGCGGCCCTCCTCGAGACAATCTCTGATGAAGTGGCGGTGGCGTTTCGCGATACATCGTTTTGCCAGGACCAAAAGACCTTCATGATGGGCACCCTATAAAGACCACGCTCATCCCGGTTCTATCCCCATCCCTTCGGCCTCGGTCTGTGTATGCCGTCTAGCCCTGCGCATGAGGAATTAGCGATTTCAATACGTTAGCAATTGATGGATAGTTTGAGAGAGAGCCGTTATTTGATAAGATACCTTGAACCAGACATTTAACCGAGAATCCGGCGCCCGTGACGCCGATGCAAAATTCCGGCATTTTCCACCTGCTGGCGCTCATCGACTACATCCTGCCAGGGCCGGTCATCACCACGGGATGATCACCGAGAAGTTGAAGGTTACCGCACGCGCCGCGCTAGGCCCCGGTCGCGGAGCTTGGACTGCGCGAGGCGAAGGCAGGGCGGTACCGGCCATTGGAGATTCTTTGAAGATGTCGGCGCGGTCCACAATACTGCGGCTGTTAACGCGAACCCGGTACGGCCGGATGACAAATAAGGCGCGAAGTGGGCGGCACCGGTGGGGGGCGCCACATGCAGATTCATAGTGAGGTTGTCGACGGCCCCTTGGCGCTGCGAATACGGCGTCTCGATGCCGCGCGGGAAGGGGCTACAGGTCGCCAAATCCTGACGCTCCCCCTGCTCGCCGCACGGATCGCCGGGGGATTCATCGCACCGGCAACGCAAGAAATCCTGTATCCGGCCATACGGCAGGCGCTCGAGTCCGGCGGATACGAGGACATTGACAAGGTTTGCCAGCTGCCCGGGATGCCGGTGGCTGTGCTGTCCGCTCTCCGAGACTGGTGGGACATGGAAGTCCCGGCCTCATTGCCCGACAATGCGCGTCTCAGAGACTTCACCTTGCTTGAGCGCCGCGTGCGAGGCGCCCTGCCGCCAGGAATGTTGTCGCCTCCTGATCTGGTCAAAACGGCCCTGCAGCGAATTCAATTCGCGCCGAAGTTAGTCGGCGCCGTCACCATTCAAGGCGTTCCCGACGTCAAGCCCGTTTGGCGTCCGCTCTTACAGGCGCTCTGCGAGGCCGTGCCGGTCCGATGGATTGGATCACAACACAGTGGGCGCGCCTGGTTCGCTGGAGAGATTGAGACACGTCCCTCAGGCGCAGCATTGCTCCTCTGCGCCGATCTCTGCGCCGATCCACGAAGCGAAGTGAGAGAGGCGTTGCGCTGGGCGCGCGCGCTTGTGACGGCCGGAAAAGCCTCTCCCGACGAGATCGGCATTTCGGCCGCTACGCCAGCGGCGTGGGACGACGCGTTTCTCGTTCTCTCGCGGGAGGCGGGCCTTCCCGTGCACTTCACACACGGTATCCCGGCGCTAGCGACCCGCGAAGGGCAGGCCTGTGCTGCCCTCGGGGACATCCTGCTGCGCGGGCTGTCGCAAGAGCGCGTGAGGCTCCTGTTTGCGCGACTCACGCGCAGCCCGGCCAAAGAAGGCCTGCCCAGTGACTGGGCCAAGGGCCTGCGGCGGAGCGCGGCCCTGACAAGTCCCGGACTTTGGCGGCACGCTCTCGAGCAAGCGCGGGGCGAGCGAGCAAACGGCGATCTCGCGGAGCGCGCACTGTTGCCGATTCTGGATGACTTGGCCCGCGGCATCGCAGCTGCGGACGCGGTCGGGCGCCGTCTCTTGAAGGGACCCGCACTGACTTTGTGGCGCGACGCGTTGCGTATGGCGCCCCCGCAAGCCATCGAGCTCTCGTTGCAGGCGCTGCGCGTGGCCGACGGACGCGAACCTGGAAACTCGATCGCGTGGGGACCGGCCGGTCACCTAGCGGCAGCCCCTCGCGCGCATGTTCGCCTCATTGGGCTTGACGCAAACGCGTGGCCGAGACGGTCAAGCGAGAGCCCATTGTTGCCGCAACACCTGCTGGGACATCTCAGACTCCCGTCTGCTAAAGCGGCCGAAAATGATCAGGCGATGCATGACATCATCATCGATCAATCGCAGAGTTATACACTTTCACGCGCTTACAGGAGTGCGACGGGGTCTCTGCAGGCAGCCAGTACTTTGTGGCCGAGAGATAAGGAGCGCGTTGTCGGGCGCAGCGCAATCCCCGCGCACGCCTTCAGCGAGAGCGATCGCCTCTATGCCCGCCCCGCCGACGCCGGAAAGGACCCGCAGGTGCGCGCAAGTCGTGCCTGCTGGCGAGCATGGTGGGACAGCGAGCAGCACACCGCGCACGATGGGCGGGTCCGCCCCGACCACCCGCTTATCGTTGATGCCCTCGCGGGATTTCAATCCACGACGTCTCTCCACCGGCTTCTGTGCGATCCCCTGGGGTTCGTCTGGGAATACGCGCTTCACTGGCGAGAGCCTAACCTAGACCCACAGCCGCTCGCGCTCGACCATCGCGCGTTCGGCGAACTCGTTCACTCCCTCATCGGAGGCGTGCTGCGCGACGGCGTCCCTCGAAACGCCGACGAGATCGGGATCGCTCTGGATCGAGAGGCGACGCGCCTTGCCGACACGTGGCCGATCGCCAGGGCCGTTCCACCCGGCCTTCTCTGGAGCCATACAATAGCGATGGCTCGCGAGCGTGCGCTGCGAGGCCTTACAGAAGCTCTGGGCGAACAGCGCGGCGTGACTTGGACAGAGCTTTCCTTCGGCGAGCCAAGCGACGCGCCTCACCCGTGGATCACACTCGCACCCGTCCCGATCGGGCAGACCGGCGTTTCCTTCCGGGGGAGGATTGATCGATTCGACGAAGATGCGGCGCGCGGCGCAGCGATCGTCACTGACTATAAGGTCGGGACGGCGCCTGACCGAAAAAAGCCGGTCGTGTTCGATCGCGGTGCTGAACTTCAGCGCGTCTTTTACGCCCTTGCGGTGCGTTCCCTGCTTCCAGAGCTTCGCAGCGTGAGCTCGCAGTTGACGTACCTCAAGCACGACCCCGCGCGCACCCTAAGCCTGACAAACGAGGAGCTTGAAAAGGCCATTGAGCAGGCGGTCGTGTTCACCGACGCGGGCGCTCGCCTGCAGCGCAGTGGCGAGATCGCGCCTGGACCGGCGCCGGCATTCTTCGACCCGCTCTCCGTTGCCCTGCCGGCGGACCTGGATTCGTATCGCCGTGTGAAGCGTCGTTCGTTTGCTCAGGCAAACGGTGCGCTCGACAAGCTTTGGAGCAGCCCGTGAGCGTGCCCGACTTCGACGCCCGCAGGCGGGCACTCACTGATTTCAACTGCAACATGCTGGTAGAGGCCGCGGCTGGCACCGGTAAGACGTCGTTGATGGCCGCTCGCGTCGCGATGATGATCGCGACCGGAATTGATCCTGCAAAGATCGCGGCGATCACCTTCACCGAGCCCGCGGCGAGCGAGCTCGAGGCGCGTATACGCTGGACCATCAACGAGCTCCGCAATGACAGGCTGCCCCCCGCACTCTCGGGAATTCTCGCGCTTCCCTTAGGCGACGCGATGCGTGCGCAGCTCGATGCGGCCGCCCCGCGCATCGGGGAAATCACGGCAACGACGATTCACGGCTTTTGCCAGGTCATCCTTCGCTCGCACGGGATCGACGCCGCCCTAGACCCTGGTTCCCGCGTGGTCGACGAAACCATCGCTGACGCCCTCTTCGATGAGGTGCTTGCGGCTTGGCTGAAGGGGATGCTGGCGCAGGACGGCGAGCAGGACGGCCCGGTCGCGGTTCTTGCAAAGGACGACCCCCTGGGCGTTGTGGAGCGGATCCGCGAACTAGCCGACCTCCGGCGAAAGCATCGTGGTGCGACCGTGCCCGCCCCGGATTTTTCGTCTCGGCCGGACCGCACTTTCGCGGACGCGGTCACGGCATTTTCCCGCTGGTACGCCGCGGGACCCAGAGAGACGTGGACAGCGGATCTCATCGGAGATCTTGAGCGCCTAGCTGCGTTCTTCGAGGGCGATCACGCGCACAGCGGATTTTCCGCGCTCTGGCGCCTGACGAAGCCCCCGCGCATCAGCATGATGCGGCAGAGGAGCATCGACCTGCTGCCCTACGACAGGGTGCGCGCCTGGAGGCAGGCGCTCGGCGAAGCAGACGGGCGGCGTCGCGGACAGGAAGCAGCCGAACACTTCGAAACGGTTCGATCGGCTTACCGGGCATTGATCGGCGCCATCGCGCAAGGCCTCGTGCACGAACTGGCTGCGCACCTGAGCGGGGTGATCGACGCGTACGATCGGCGAAAGCGCGAGGCGGCCGTCCTTGACTTCGATGACTTGCTGCGGCAGGCGCGAGCGCTGATCTGCGAGAATGCCGACATTCGCGCCTGGCTCGCTGGCCGCTACGCGCACCTGCTCGTCGACGAATTCCAGGACACCGACCCAGTGCAGGCGGAAATCGTTGTCTGCATCGCCGCGCACTCCCATCCCGAGACTTGGAGCAGCGCCATCTTGCGACCCGGGGCGCTGTTCCTCGTTGGCGACCCTAAACAGGCGATCTATCGCTTTCGCGGCGCTGACGTGGAGTCCTACGCGCTCGCCAAGTCCGTCATTGCGAAGGCAAAGAATGGCTGCCTGCTTGCGGTGACCGCGAATTTCAGGTCGCGCCCGGAAATTATCGCGCACGTGAACCGCGTGTTCCAGGACGTTCTCGATAAGGCGGGCCAGCCGGGCTTCGTACCGCTCGCGCCGACCCTCGAGGTGCCGCCATTGCCTTTCGGAGCGGCCGCGAAACTGACAGTCGACGTTCAGAGAGACGCGAACGCCGAGGAACAGCGCGAAGCAGAAGCGTCGGCCGTCGCCGAGCTCTGCGCGCGCCTGATCGGCGCACTGAAGATCAGCCGACCGGACGGGACGGAGCGGCACCTGCGGGCAGGTGACATCGCGTTGCTCGCGCCGACCCACAGGGATCTTTGGCGCTACGAGCGCGCCCTCGAAGACCGGCGCATCGCGGTCGCCTCTCAAGCGGGCCATGCGCTATTCCGGCGGCAGGAGCTCCAGGACGTTCTCGTGCTCATTCGCGCGATTGCAGACCCGCTGGACACGCTGGCCTTTGGCGCGCTCATGCGAGGCCCAGTTGTCGGCCTGCGTGACGAAGACCTTCTTGATATTACGGCGGCGCTCTCTCCCGACCAGGACGGCCGTCGCCGCTTCCAGCTTCGCACGCCATCGGACGAAGTGGCCCATCCCCTTGCAAGGGACGTCCTGGTAAAGCTTCAAGCGCTTCATCGCCTGGCCGCCGAACTCACGCCGATGCAACTTGTCGCCTTCGCGATCGAGCGCCTTAACTTGAGAGTGGTCATGGCGGCACGGCACGGCCAGCGGAATGCGCGTGCACTCGCGAACCTTGACGCTATCGTCGAACTCGCCAGGCCCTACAACGTCGCTGGTCTCCGCGCCTTCGCGCTCGATCTCCAACGCGGATGGCAGGGCAAGCGCCGGCATCCGGAGGGAAGGGTCGACGCCTCCGAAGACTCGGTGGAGATCGTCACCATGCACAGTGCGAAGGGTCTCGAATGGCCCGTCGTCATCACGGTGAACTCATCGAGCCAGTTCAAGCCCCAGGACCAGTTTGTCTATCGGCAATCCGACGATACGATCCACTGGATCATCGGAGGTATCGAACCGCCTGCGCTTGCGGCTGCCCGCGAAGAGGAGGAGTTTCGCGAGGCACGGCAGCGCGAACGGCTTTGGTATGTCGCGACGACGCGCGCCCGAGATCTGCTGGTGATCCCGGAGCTTCCGGGCGCACCCTCACGCTCATGGTCGAGGGTGATAAATCTCGGGCAAAAGGAACTTCCCGAGATCCAAGCTGACATGTTGCCTGAGCCCGTCTCGGGCGTTGTGCAGTCCGTCGCTAATGATCAGACCGAAACCGTATTTGCCGCCGAAGGCGAGAGACTGGCGGTTGCTTCACCGCCGATCATATGGGACCGCCCAAGCGAACGCGACGCGGATCGCGGCGCCGAGATTGTGGATGCGTTCGTTGTCGACGACGCATCCCATGCGCTGCCGGAGATAGATGGAGCGGGCGCGCTGCGCGGTACGATTCTGCACAAGCTTATGGAAGAGCTCCTCACTGGCGAGCTCGGCTCGTTCCGAGATCAGGCGGCAGCGCGCGCGGCCGAGCTACTCGTCCAGCTGCAATCGAACGTCCGCGACGAGAGGGACGAAGGAGGACCCGACGCGCTCGAAATGGCGGAGACGGCCCTGCGAACTTTGGCCCTCCCCGAACTCGCGCCCCTTCTCGGGCAACTCGTTCCTGAAATCCCGCTCTGGGCGGCAAACCCGCCGCACTACCTCGCCGGACGCGCAGACGCGGCAGCGATCGAGGGAAACCGCATTGCGCTCGTCATCGACTGGAAGTCGGACGTGAATCCGACCGCGGCGGCGCACGGCGCGCACGCAGCGCAGCTGCGCGACTATCTGCGCGTCACGAATGCGCAACGGGGCGCTGTCGTTTACATGACCGCAGGCCAAGTGTTCTGGATCGAGCCCACGTAGCGTCACCATGGCGGATTGAGTATCGGCGAGGCCGAGCAGACAAGCACCCGGCGTGAGCTACGTGTCATCGCGACGTAGAGATTGCGCGCGTTGAGTGCGCCGGCGTTGAGGACAACCGAGATGTCGGCTTCGAGCCCTTTCAGCAACAGGGTGCTTCCGACGGAACGCCTTGCAAGCGGCCGACCAATGAGCCTGGACTGTTCCCGCATCGTGACCGTCGCGTCTCGGAACGACGGCCCGCTGGCCGAAGCCGCAAGTTGCAGAGCCCGCTGCGCCGCCGCTAGCACTGCCGGGCGGTAGCATCGGACGCCGCCCGCGCGATTGATGGCGGCGAGGAGATCGGCGACGTCCGCGAGCGACCGCGACGCTTCGAATCTAACGGCCGTCTGCTCGATGTCGGAAAGGGCGCGACCGAGTTTTCCGGCGCTCGCCGCTGCGACCGACCGCACGAGGTCATCTGCAGAAAAGGCGCTCATCAAATTTTCAGCGAAATCGGCCACGACGGAGAGCGCCTCCGGTCTGGCGAGGTCGAGCGCGGTGCCGAAATCAGTGAGATCGCGCAGGTCCACGGCCTCGACCGTCACCGCTCCCTCGACTTGCCGGGCGAAACGACGCTGCCCACGAGGGTCAGTGCTGTCGCCGATGATCAAGACCTTCGTCTCTTCCGGCGCGTCCACCGCGGCGGCCGCATGCCGCAGCGCGTCGTCCTGCCGGCCATCGAGCTGAATCCACTGGACACCGCCGGGTGCTGTCCGAAGGTCGATCGGTTTACCTGCCGCAAGGTCGGGCCGTATCGACAACAACCAGTTGCCCAGATCGTGCGCTCCTGCGTTGTTCCATCGCCAAGGGGTCGTGAGTTCTCCCGCTATCGGGAAAAACGGCAATACGTCCGCCTGCCAATCTGCCAACGGGTCGCCGCCGAATCCAAAGATAGACTGAAACGGATCTCCGACGATGGCCGTCGGTAGACTCTGAGCCAGCCAGGTTACAAGGGCGTGCTGCCGGATCGAACAGTCCTGGTACTCATCTACAAATAGGCATCCGAAACTGGCCGCGAGGATGTCATGGAGATGCCCGGCGGCAACGAGCCGCGCTGCCGTGTCACGGATGGCTTCGTAGTTCGGCCGGGCGCCGGTTACGATTCGTGGATCGTGCCCCGCTCGCTGCGGAAACGTCGAAATCAACCTGATCGCGAAGCCGTCCAGTGTCGTGGCGCGGTAAGCGCTCGGCTTCACGCCAGCCCTTTCGAGGCGGCCGCGAAGCGCAGCGACCCCCGCGTTGGTGTGCGTCAGCACCAAGATGGGTTTCGACCCATCATGCCGCGCGAGAGCATCGGTGATGAGCTGGGTCTTGCCACAGCCCGCTGGCGCTATCACCAACCCGCGGCTTATCGAACGCAGGTCGATCTCAGCGGCTGCCATCTTCGACCCAATCCAGAACGCCGTCCATGACGCTGGTGAGGCTGGCATCAGCCTCGCCGTAGGCGGGTCCGACGATAGTCCGACCCGCCGTCTCCATCGTGCTGATGGTCTTCAACCATCCAAAGCGCGCTGCCGCATTTCCGAGGAGGGTGCGACTATAGGGAGTGAGGCCGTCTATCAACGCCTCGGTTTCCAGATCGCCGAGCGCCTTCGCGCCAATGGAGATTGTCTTGATATGCGCTTCGATCAACGTGCGATCCTTCGTCTCAATAGCGAGCTCGAGCAGTTCGCTCACAGGACCGTCCGGTAGTGCGGCGAACAATTCCTGTTCGAGCGCTCGCCCGCCGCCCCATGCGAACACCTTCGCCGCCCGCGATAAAAGCGGCTTCTGCCGGTGCTGGAGCGGGCTTGTCGCTGTCTCTCAGGATGGCTGTCCGGTAGCCAAGGGACTGCAGGGCGATCGCGCGGCTGAAGGTTTCATCGCCGTTGCCGTTGACCATAGTAGCACCGCAGGCTGCCAGCGATTTGTCGCCGACAGCGGTGAAATGCTGATCCAGACCGCGCATCAGGCCGATTTCGCTTCCGCCCTCGCACACCACAATGGACGAGGCGAGCAACGCATGGGCGTGGGCGCGGATCGTGCCCTGGACATCCCCGGCGTCGCTCGCACGGCGAACGGTATGCTGCCCGCCATTGCTGCGGACGATATGAAGCTGATGTGCGTTCAACTCGGCGACGGCAATCGGCGAGTGGCTCGTAGCAAAAACCTGCAGCGGCGGCACTTCTTCCTTGGCGCCCAGCGCACCGAGCAGGCGGATGATCCGGTGCGGCTCGAGCCCATATTCCAGCTCGTCGATCAGAAACGTCGTTGCCTTGTCGGCCGCCTTCCGCTGCAGGGCGGCGATCAGCAGCCGCGACGAACCAAGACCGAGAGCACGTAGCGGCACCCCCTCTTCATCATGGAGCGAGATGGTGCCGCCGGTGAACGTGACCGAACCGGCATCAATCAATGCCTGTACGGCTGCTCCAACGGGTACGCCCATATCCCCGGCCGCGTCCGTGACGACCTTGAGCGGTTCCTTGAGTTCTTCGAGTTCTTTTTGGTCGAAGGCCTCGCGCATCTCACGAGCCGCCCGCGTCAGCTCCTTTGATGTGTTCGTGTTGCCATCGGTGAGCTTGGTCAGCACAGACCCTCGCCGCCACGTCAGATGCATGTCCCCGGTGACGCCAAGCCTGGCGGGAGCGATACGCGTGCGATCGGCCCAGTTGAGATTGCGTGTCCGACCTGCAGCCTGGGCCCGTGGCGAGACAAGCGTCCATTCTGGCTCGAGGTCGTCCTGCACAGTGAGCTGCAGCGTCAGCGCGGTTTCGAGCCCGGCGCCGGGTTCCGGTTCCACCAACCCGGTGGCCGCATCGAAGCCCACGAGGAAGTCGCCATAGGTGTCGATGTTCTTTAGGGGGTCATTGAGGGCGCCAAGAGTCAGCGCAATGCGGATGGGTCGGCCGAAATCAAGAGCATGGAAATCGGCGTCAGTGAAGGAAAGCGATCGGCGTGCGCCAAGACAAAGATCGATGGCAGCAAGGATCGTCGACTTGCCGCTGTCGCCGGGCCCAATCAGGCAATTTACACCTGGACCAGGCAACCAACGAAGGCCCTTCACCGCCCGAAAGTTCTCGATCTCAAGCACACGGACCAGCGCCATACTACTTCCCCCCGCTCGTTCGCCACCCGGAGTGTCCCACCGAATAGGTGGATTCAGTCCGGTCCAAACCCCCGTGTGTCAGCGCGGGCGACCCGGCTGAACTTGACTTACAATGCAAATGCATTACATGGGGTGGTGTGACCATGCAAGGAGCCGGTTATGGCCAAGACCGCTGAAATCCTCGAAATCCCCGCGACCATCACGGACCGCGGTCAGACGACCGTGCCGGCCGCTATCCGCAAGATGCTCGCCCTCGGCAAACGCGACCAGGTCGTGTTTCGCGGGCTCGCGGACGGCACCGTCGTGATCGCGAAGAAACAATCGAGCGCCGAAGTCGGCGATCCGGTGATCGGCACGTTCCTCGCATTCCTGGCCCGCGACATGGCGAACGAGCCGGCCCGGATTCGGCCGGTGCCGAAGTCGCTGATGGCGCGCGGCAAGGGCTTGGTCAAGGGCGTCAAGGTGGACCTTGACGCGGCTCTGCCGGAAGATGATGCGTGAGCGACGACACCTTCGAGGTCAACGGTTGGACGATCTATGCGCATCCGCTTTTTCTCGACCAGCTCGAAGCGATGATCGCGGCGGTCGAGAAGGCGCGCAAGAAAGACCCAACGGGATATAAGAAGAAGCGCGCCGCAAAGCTCCTCGCAGCCGTCTTGAAGGTGGCGTTCGAAGATATCCCAAGTGACCCTACCCGCGACATCTATCGGCAGGGCGGCACGCTCGGCGACGAATACAAGCACTGGTTCCGCGCGAAATTTCTGCAGCAGTTCCGGCTGTTCTTTCGCTACCAGCAGTCGGCGGACGTGAAAATCGTCATCCTCGCCTGGGTGAACGATGACTCGACGCTGCGCGCCTATGAAAGCGCTAACGACGCCTACGCCGTGTTTCGGAAGATGCTGGACCGCGGAAATCCGCCAGACACCTGGAAAGAACTCGTGGCGACAGCGTCGAGTGATGACGCCAAACGACGTTTGTCTCGCTCCACACGCGGGAGATAAGACTGGGTCGCACCCAAAGGCTGGTTAGTGGTGATGGTCACAGCGGAAGCGGCATTCGAGCGCCGCCGACGCCTGGAGCGCGCTCGAACCGCTACAGTACATGCCCTGGCTCGGCCGGCTGCTCGCCGCGGCGCTGCTGCGCGAACGCGGCAAGACCCGCTAGCACCTGTCCTGTTTCCATGACGGCCTCAAAGCCATTCCGCGCGAGCGGCGGCGACCGCGCGACCGCGCCGGGTGTCTTGCCGTCGGGCTCGAGGCGGCCGCCGCCGAGGCCGGGCTGAAAGAGCACGACCGCTGGCTGATGGCCCGCACTCTCCTGGCCCGCAAGCTCGATGGTCGTCGCTCGACATCCCGGCTGCCCGCGCTGTTGGAATATGTGCTGACCCGGCCCGTCTCCGTCGGCATGATCGCCGAGGAACTAGGGATCACGTCCCGCGCCGCTCTGGATCAGGTCGGCGAGCTGGGTCTGCGCGAAGCCACCGGGAGGGGGAGGTATCGGGCCTGGGGCATTCTTTGAAAGGCTGTGCCGATAGCGGGCGGGATGGAGGGCAGGGAGTTGTCCGAAATTTGTATACTAGTTTCGGACATAAGATTCGCAGGTCGTCCGAAAAAGTGCTACAATTTTCGGACATGAACAGCGACTCACCCGATCTGAAAACAGCGATGCTCGGCCGCATCCGTGCGGATGAGCCGCGCAAAGTTTGGACTCCCAGTGATTTCGTCGATTTGGCGTCGCGGGACGCCGTCGACACTGCAGCGGTTGACGAAGGCCGAAGCCCTCAGGCGGATCGATCGCGGCCTTTACGATCAGCCCGGGTTCAACAAACTCACCCAGAAACCAAATCCGCCTGATCCGCGCTCCGTCATCGACGCCGTCGGGCGCCGCGACCAAACGCGGATGCTTGTCGACGGTATGACCGCCGCAAACGATCTGGGTCTCACCGACGCCGTTCCCGCCAAAATCGTCGTGCACACCGATGCCCGTCGCCGTGCAATCAAGCTTGGCAATGTGGCAATCACCTTTCGTCCGACCGCCGCCAGCAAGTTGTTTTGGGCCGGGCGGCCCGCAATGCGCGTCGTCCAGGCGCTTCATTGGCTACGCGATGTCCTGGTTCGCGATGGTGAAAGCGAGCAAGTCCAGCGCAAGCTCGCGAAGCTCTTCGAAGATCCGGCTGTGGGACCGCCGCTCAGGGCCGATCTCGCCGCGGGCATGACCGCGCTTCCGACATGGATGCTGGTCTTCCTCAAGCCGTTGATCGAGACCGATCCTGACGATCGTAGTCAACATCTTGACGATGTTCGTGCTGCGGCCGACCAAGATCGCCAGCGACACCACAAGGCAGGTGATGATGATCACCACAAGACCATCAGGGCGCAGTCAAACCCGAAACCGCACTCGGCACTGAAAGCTCGGACCGCCAAACGCGCGACGACGAAGGCGGCAAAGGCATGAACCCGGCATTCGATGAAGTTCTCGCAGCTGGACCTGCCGCGATGCTAGACTAAGCGCCTTTGACACGACTGCGCAGCGACCCGGCACGGCTTCCCAGAACATCGAGAAGGACTTCTGGGTTTGCTGGACGCTGGATGCCTTGTTCAACGGCTTGAGCGGGGGAGGGCCTCGTCTCCTCTTCAAGGGCGGCACTTCCTTGTCCAAAGGGTTCGGCTTGATCAACCGCTTCTCCGAAGACATCGACGTCACGGTGTTTCGGGACGACATCGGCGAACCGGCGACTATTGAGGAGCTCGAAGCCTTAAGCCGCAACAAACGCCGTGCGCGCCTCGACACGATAAAGGAAGCCTGCCAGGCCTACATCAACGGCCCATTGCAGGCCGAACTGACGGCGATCTTACGAGAACGGCTACAGGCCGCGGCCTTAGCGCCGGCGACGCTCGGGTGGAAGCGGACGACGCCGACGCCGATCGGCAGACCCTGCTGATCTGGTATCCCGCCGCGACACCTCGGTCGGACTATGTACGGGCCGCAATCAAAATCGAGTCGGGCGCGAATTCCGCGCTAGACCCGAACAGCGAAGTGCCGATCAAAGCATATGTCGACGATGATCTGCCGGCGCTTGACCTGACGGTGCCGGCTGTCCGGACCGTCGATCCCGAACGCACCTTCTGGGACAAGGTCGTCATCCTCCACGGCCTGCGGCGCTGGTTTGACAAGCGCGGCGAACTGCGCGGCGGAGGACAGCGAGTGTCCCGTCATTATTATGACCTGCACCGGCTCACCGCAGCGCCAGTGAGTGCTGCCGCCATCGAAGACGCCGCGCTCGGCGCGGACTGCGTTGCGCACGCCAGGATGTTTTTCAATCGACCGGACTACGACCTCGCAACCGCTGCACCCGGCTCGTTCGCGCTCGCGCCTCATGACGAGATGATCGAGCAGTTGCGCGCCGACTACAGGGCCATGCAAGGCATGATCTTCGGCGACCCTCCAAGTTTTGAGGCCGTGCTCGGGAGCATCAACTTGCTCGAGAGGCGCCTGAACGGAAATGGCGCCAGCGAAACCAGGGTGGCGCGATGAACAATCGGAGGAAGCTATCAAGGCAAAGCGAGGGGTAGACACGCGCGGCACGGACGACGCGATCGTTGCGCCGCTGCGCAAGCGAAGCCTTACCGGCGCGCTCTACGAGCGCGATTCCAAAACGAATGCGCTCATTTCCGGGTTGACCGCGCTACCGCGCGACGAACTGACTGCCAAGGCAGCGATCAGGAAGCGCGCCGATCCGGGTTACATCCCGAGCGAATGTCTCGTCTACCCGCATCCCTATCGGTAATGTGGTTTGGCACAGCAGACACTGTGACATGCTGACGATTCAACTTTTCCGCAACGCCGAAGGGCAAAGGCTACCAGGCGACCGTAACATTCCCGGACGGCGTCTCGGTAAGCTCGGAGGAAACCTATCCGACGATCGCGGAAGCCTCAACCGCCGCGGCGATCAAGTTGCTCGACATGCCCGAGCGTCTGGCGACGCTCGATGGAACAGGCGCGTGATCAGCGCCTGTTGGCGAGGTCTATCAGCACGTCGCCATGGCACGCGAGCGGTGCGCACCAGCAAACGAGATCGCGGCCGCGCAGTTCGTCGAGCGCGTTCATGAGCGCGGGTTGCGTGACGATCCACGCGCGATATTTCGCGATGACGTCGGCGCGTGAGCCGTCGCGTCCGATGACGAACGGGTTGCCCCATTTGCTCGGGCGGCCGATGTAGACCCGCGTCGCGTTAGAGTGTTTGCCGACCTTTCGCGCGTTCAAGACCTTGCACATGATCGTTCTCCTTTCCGCTCACGCTGGAAGGCCCCGCCTCGCGGCGGGGCCTTCTTGCGCGACCGCTCAGTCGCGGTTTGGGCGAGACCAGATGAGCGAGTGGCCTTCCTCGCCTTCAACCTCGACCAGCGTCGCGTAGATCGGAGCCGGGAAGCTCGGGTCGTCCAGCTTGACCGAGTGATACTCGCGGCCCGTATCCTGGGACTTCTTCTTCCAGACGGCGCCAAACTCGATGTTGGCGCCCGCGAGGATTCGGAAGTCGGGGGACTTGTCCGAGGTGCGCTCAGCCGGAACGATCTTCGCCTTTACGGTGCCGAGAGCGAGGGTCTTGACGGTGCCCACGAACTCGTTTTAGGTCAGTTGGCAACCGTCTTTCTGAAATGAAGCGGTTGATCCGATAGCGACATTTTCTGAAGGACACTTC
>NZ_JAFCMK010000012.1:0-132447 GCF_018129565.1 Bradyrhizobium sp. AUGA SZCCT0105
GAAGTGTCCTTCAGAAAATGTCGCTATCGGATCAACCGCTTCATTTCAGAAAGACGGTTGCCAACTGACCTAAAACGAGCTTCAGGGCGCGCGCATCACCAACGTCTACGAGAAGAACGTCACGATCAACCAGACCACCGTCAACAACGTCAGCTACAATGGCGGCCGCGGCGGCATCGAGGTGCGGCCGACTCCGGCCGAACGTGCGGTCGCCAAGGAACAGCATTTCGCGGCGACGCCGTTGCAACGCAAGCAGGTCGAGACCGCAAGCCAGGATCCGAGCCTGTTCAAGCGGACCAACAACGGCGTGCCCGCCGTCGCCGCAACGGCGCGACCCGGCGAGTTGAAGGGACCGGGCGTGGTCCGCGCGCGGCCGGCCGGCGAGGTGGTGCCTGCCAACGCTGCACGGCCGGCAGCCGGGGAGCCGGCGCGGCCAGGCGCCGCAACCGCACCGGCTGACTCCCATGCGCTCCCCGTGCCGGGCAAGGAGCTTCCGGCGGCGCATCCGTCCGCTCAGGAGACCAAGCCTGCGGCCGAGGAGAAGCGCGCAACTCCCGAGACGAAGGTTGAGCCGCATCCCGCCGCACCGGCGCCTGCCGAATCCCATGCGCTTCCGGTCCCCGAGAAGGGGATTGCGGCGCATCCGCCCGCCGAGGTGAGCAGGCCTGCGGTCGAGGAAAAGCGCGCAGCGCCTGCCGCCGAGCCGAAGGTTGAGCCGCGGCCTGCAACGGAAGCGGCGCGTCCTGCCGCACCGGAGAGGCGGCCTGAAGAGGTGCGCAAGGAGGAGCCGCGGCCCGAGCCTGCCGCGAAGCCGGTCGCGCGGCCGGAGCAGGTAGCAAGGCCTGAAGCACGACCGGAGCCTGCGGCAAGGCCGGAAGCGCGGCCGGAGACCATGGCACGCCCTGAGGCGCATCCGCAGCCGGCGGCACGGCCCGAGCCGCACGTTCAGGCCGCGCCGCACGTTCAGGCGCCGCCGCATGCTGCGCCGGCCGCAGGTCACCCCGCAGAGGAGAAGCGGCAGGAGCAACGCTGAGGTAAGATCGCGCTCCGCCGGCTCGTTCCGGCGGAGCGCGCACTCTCTTCTGCCCGCGCGCAGGCGATCATCACTGGAGGTCGGTCATGGCACAGAGTCACGGTGGCAGCGGACAGCTTGACGACGGCAAGCCACGCCTGAGCGAGGACGATATGCAGCGAGCCCTGCTTGGCCCGCGGGGTGTGCCGGGCAAGCCGGATCCCGCCAGGATGACGCCGCAGCAGAAAAAGAACATGCCGAACTATCTCGATCCCGGACATACCTCGTAGCGGGCCGCGATCTGAGCGCATGCTGCGTCGCCCATTGCCGGGCGATGTGCGAGCGCACTTGCAAATCGGCTGCTTTTGCGCCCTCATGATTGCAGGTGCACTCACGGTGTTGCGGAGCAGGTTGTGAGAAATCCGTACGAGGTTCTTGGCGTTGCCCCGACGGCGTCCTCGGCCGATATCCAGAAGGCCTATCGAAAGCTGGCGAAGAAGCTGCATCCGGATCTCAATCCGGGTGACAAGGCGGCTGAAGAAAAATTCAAGGAAGTCGCTGCGGCGAACGATCTGCTCTCAGATGCCGACAAGCGCAAGCGCTTCGACGCCGGCGAGATCGACGCTGATGGCACCGAGCGGCCGCAGCATCGCTACTACCGGGATTTCGCCACCGCGGATGGGGGGCATTCCTACGCCGACAGTTCCGGTTACGCCGATTACATGGACCAGGACGACGCGTTCGCCGAGCTGCTACGCCGCACCGAGCAGGCGCGTGCCAACCGGCGCGGCCGCGACCTGCACTACAGCCTTGTGATCGATTTCGCAGAATCGATCGCCGGCGCGAGCAAGCGCCTGGCGCTTCCCGATGGCGGCACGCTCGATGTGACGATCCCACCGGGACTGATCGACGGTCAGGTCATTCGTCTGCGCGGCAAGGGCATGCCCGGCACCGGCAAGGGCGGCCCCGGCGACGCGCTGATCGAAGTGGAGATCAGGCCCGATCCGCGCTTCACCCGCGAGGGCGATGACATTTCGCTGGAATTGCCGATCTCGCTGTCAGAGGCGGTGCTCGGCGGCAAGGTCAACGTTCCGACGCCGACCGGCGCCGTGACCATGACGGTTCCGAAAGGCTCGAACACCGGCACGACGCTGCGGTTGCGCGGAAAGGGCGCGCCCCGGGCCGGCGGTGGTCATGGCGATGAGTTCGTCAAACTCAAGGTGGTCCTGCCCAAGGGACCCGATCCCGCGCTCGAGGCGTTCGTGTCGAACTGGGATCGCAAGGGATTCAATCCACGCGATGATGGTGCATCATGAACAAGCAGCAGTTCCTGATCGATGCGGGTCTGGAGGTGCAGACCCTGGAGTTCTGGATCGAGCAGCAATGGCTCGTTCCGGACGAGACGACGCACGAGATCAGC
The DNA here is from genome assembly GCF_018129565.1 of Bradyrhizobium sp. AUGA SZCCT0105. Classification (NCBI taxonomy): domain Bacteria; kingdom Pseudomonadati; phylum Pseudomonadota; class Alphaproteobacteria; order Hyphomicrobiales; family Nitrobacteraceae; genus Bradyrhizobium; species Bradyrhizobium sp. AUGA SZCCT0105. The sequence continues at coordinate 2,433 of NZ_JAFCMK010000012.1, forward strand.
TTTTCCGACACCGACCTGGCGCGCGCGCATCTGATCCGGGATCTGAAAGGTGATTTCGGCGTCAACGACGAGGGGATCGACGTCATCCTCCATCTGGTCGACCAACTGCACGGCCTGCGCCGGGCGTTCGAAGAGTTGCACAAGGATATCGCGTCATCGCCGCGCTAGCCGCCTCGCTTACGGCGAACCTCGGTCCCGGGAGACGATCATGACGGACAAGCCGACGCCGCTGGCCCATGGCGAGATCGACGTTCTGATCTTGCAGGCGCTGGTGCGCAAGCTGATCGCAAAGGGCGTGCTGACGCCGGACGACGTCCGCGCGATGTTGTTCGAGGCCGCGAAAAATCTGGACCTTGTCGGCAGCGAGCTGACGACGGAAGCCGCCAACATCATCGTGCAGGAAGACCTGGCGCCGGCATTCCTCGGCGGTTGATTTCGTCAGGTCTGGCCGCTGCGGTTGGAGACCAGCCGGATTTGCGTGATCTGGTCGGCATTGCCGGCAAGATAGGCCTGCGCGTCGCGCACGAGACGCTCGATCGCCGCGGCGTCATAGCTCGGATGACGGGTGTTCAGATGCAAATCGGTCTCGATCTGCATCACATTGGTGGTGGCCTCGGCGCCGAGCTCGATCGAGAACGACACCAGCGAAACGTGCGGGCTCTTGAACGCCATGTCTTGATCTCCTTTCGTCGCGCTGTGGACGCCGTTACCTCAGGCCGCAGAATCTTCCCGCGCGGTTGCCGCATCTTGTGCGGCAACGCCAGAGTGTCTGCGGTCGAGCTCCTCGATCATGCCGCGGGCAATCTCGCGCTCGCCCATGATCACGATGTCGGCCCCGAGGCCCTTCAGATGATCGACCTCGGCGTCGGAATGCGCGCGCGCGATGATCCGGATGGCGGCATTCGCCACGCGGGCCTGCTCGACGATCTGTCCGGCCTCGAACGCTTCGGGAATGGCGATCACCAGCGATCGCGCGCCGGCGGGATTGGTCGCGCGCAGCACGCTGGCGCGCGCGGCGTTGCCCATCAGGGCTTGGATGCCGCGCTGCCTGAGCTTTGCGACCATGTCGTCGGATGCCTCGACCGCGAGGAACGGCGCGTTGCGCTGATGCAGCGCATCGCCAACGATGCTGCCGACCCGGCCGTAGCCGACCAGGATGGTGTGATCCTGCAAGTCGGTGATCGGGATCGGTTCAGCGGTTTCAACGGTTGGCGAGGAAGCCTGCGGCTTCTCGAGCCGCGAGGTCAGCCAGTCGACCACCGCGAACACCAGCGGGTTGAGCATGATCGAGAAGATCGCGCCGGCCAGGATCAGGTCGCGGCCGGCCTTCGGCAGCAGATTGAGCGCAACGCCGAGCTCGGCCAGGATGAAGGAGAATTCGCCGATCTGGGCAAGGCTCGCCGAGATCATCAGGGCGGTCGCCATCGGGTGACGGAACAGCAGAACGATCACGAGCGCGGCGAGCGACTTGCCGACCACGATCACGAACAGTGTCGCGAGAAACGGCCAGGGTTCGCGCACCACGCTGAGCGGATCGAACAGCATGCCGACCGAGACGAAGAACAGCACCGCGAATGCGTCGCGCAGCGGCAGGGTCTCCTGGGCGGCGCGCTGGCTCAGCGGCGATTCCCGCAGCATCATCCCGGCAAAAAAGGCGCCGAGCGCGAGCGACACCCCGAACAGCTTGGTCGCGCCGAACGCGATGCAGAGCGCGATCGCAAGCACGGCCAGCCGGAACAGCTCGCGCGAACCGGTATGCGCGATGTAGTGCAGGGCCCATGGGATCAGCCGGCGTCCGACCACCAGCATCAGCGCGATGAACACGGCGATCTTGACCAGCGTCAGCACCAGCACGCCGGTCAGCCCAAGCCCGAAGCGGGTGGCGAGCGGGTCGGAGGTGAGGGCCGCGCCGTCGCCGCCCTGGAAGCTCGCGACCGCCGGGAACAGCACCAGCGCGAGCACCATGGCGAGGTCCTCGACGATCAGCCAGCCGACCGCGATCTTGCCGCGTTCGGTGTCCATCAGGCGGCGCTCCTGCAATGCGCGCAACAGCACGACGGTACTTGCGACCGACAGCGCGAGCCCGAACACCAGCCCGGCACCGACGGTCCAGCCCATCACCAGCGCGAGGCCGAGGCCCAAGAGTGTGGCGACCGCAATCTGCGCAATGGCGCCGGGCACCGCGATCGCGCGCACCGACAGCAGGTCGTTCAGCGAGAAATGCAGGCCGACGCCGAACATCAGGAGAATGATACCGAGCTCCGCGAGCTCGGTTGCCAGCGCCTGATCGGCGACGAAGCCGGGCGTGAACGGACCGACGGCGACACCCGCGAGCAGATAACCGACCAGTGGCGGAACCCGAAAGCGCTGGGCGATGGTTCCGAAGACGAAGGCGAGTCCGAGGCCCGCGACGATGGTCGCGATCAGAGGTGTGTCATGCGGCATTTCGCCTTGTCGCACAGCATGGTTGACGGTGCACCGCGACCATTTGAGGCGCGGCATTCCGCGCGCGGAATGGTGATCTATTGCTCATGGCGTGAGCATATGATCTCATGCCGGGATGGATCCGCGGCTGCCCAAGACCGATCTGGTCATCTTCGACTGCGACGGCGTGCTCGTCGACAGCGAGGAGTTGAGCTGCCGCTGCCTCGCCGGGGCGATGGCGAAGGCCGGCATCGAGATGAGCACCGAGCGGGCGCTCGAACTCTTCCTCGGGCGCAGCACCACGGCCCTGATCGATTATTGCCGGGGCGTGGGCAAGCCGTTGCCTGCGACCTTCCTGCCCGAATTGGCGCACCAGGTGCGCGAGACCTTCCGCTCGCGGCTCAAGCCGATTGCGGGCATCGCCGCCGTGCTCGCGGAATTGCACCTGCCGTATTGCGTCGCCTCATCGAGCGATCTTGACCGCGTGAGGTTCTCGCTGGAGCTGACCGGTCTTGCGGCGAGCTTCGGACAGCGGCTCTATACCGCGCAGATGGTCGAGCGTGGCAAGCCGGCGCCGGATCTATTCCTGTTTGCCGCCGGCAAAATGGGAGCCGAGCCGCGCCGCACGCTTGTCATCGAGGACAGCGTCAGCGGGGTGACGGCGGCAAAGGCCGCTGGCATGAAAGTGTGGGGATTTGTCGGCGGCGCCCACTATCGGTTGACGGACGGCAGTGCTCTGCTGAAGCAGGCCGGGGCGGATCGAATCTTCGCCGCGATGACCGATTTCTGGAACGAAGGCTGACGTACGATCATGGCTGCGCCCGACAACGAAAAGTCTCGCCTTGACGATGCGGCGCGCGCCGGCTGGCTGTATTTCATCGCGGGCCACACCCAGGACGAGATTGCAAAAATGCTGCAGGTGTCGCGCGCCTCGGCGCAGCGCCTGGTGTCGCTGTGCCTTGCCGAGCGGCTGATCACGTTTCGTCTCGAGCACCCCATTGCGGCCTGCATGGAGCTCGCGTCCCGGCTGAAGGCGCGGTTCGATCTGGTGCATTGCGACGTCGTGCCATCGGATCCGGCGGCGCCGCTGTCGAATGCCGGGATTGCGGAGCGCAGCGCCAATCTGCTGGAGCTGACGCTGCGCTCGGAGACGCCGGTCATCGTGGCGCTCGGCACCGGCCGCGCGGTGCGCGCCGCGGTCGAGCGGGTCTCGCCGATCGAGCGGCCCGATCATCAGATCGTCTCGCTGGTCGGCAACATCTCCGCCGACGGCTCGGCGAGCTTCTACGACACGGTCGGACGGCTCGCCGACCGCACCGGTGCACGCCATTACCCGATGCCGCTGCCGTTCCTGATGTCGAGCGAGGACGAGCGCAACCGCATGATCCGCATCGATCCGATCGCGCGGGTGAGGGCGGTCGCCGCCAAGGCCGATCTGCGCCTGATCGGCATCGGCCAGATGGACCAGAAGGCCCAGGTCCATGTCGACGGCTTCGTCACCCGCGAAGAATTGCTGGAGATGATGCGGCTCGGCGCGATCGGCGAGGTGACCGGCTGGGCCTATGACGCCAAGGGCCGCCTGATCAAGGGCGGCACCAACAAGCGCCTGACCAGCATTCCGCCGCAGATCCCTGCGGTGTCGACCACGATCGCGGCGGCCGTCGGCGCCGCCAAGGTGCCGTCGATCAAGGCTGCGCTGGCGGGCCGGGTGATCAACGGCCTCATCACGGATGAGGCCACCGCACGCGCGGTGCTGGATCGCTAGGCGCTGTATCAGTCTATTCGAAGCGAACCACGCGCTACGCTTCGCCTCGCCCCGCGCGCGGGGAGAGGCCAGAACGCATCGTCAGATGCGTTCCGGGTGAGGGGGAGTCTCCGCGCATTCCTTTGATTTCGTATGCGCGGAGAGAGCCCCTCACCCCAGCCCTCTCCCCGTAAGAACGGGGCGAGGGAGCGCCGTCCCGTTGCCGTCGCGATGCTAGCCGCCTTCCCAGGCGCTGTCGCCTCCCTTCACCTCCGCACAAACCTCCATCCCAGGCTGCAGTGGAACCCGCAATCGCGCGGGACGGCGTAGTCGCGTGCTTGACAAATTTTAACGACGGGTTGAACATACGCTCAACACGTGGGCATATGCTCAACGTGACATAAGGGAGGTCACCTTGAAAAACGTCCTTTGCGCCGTTGCGGGCGCGGCTGCTCTTTTGATCTCTGCCCCCTCGATCGCCCAGACCACGTTGACGGTGGCGACCGTCAACAACAGCGACATGATCCGCATGCAGGGGCTCACCAGCGAATTCACCGCGAAGAACCCCGACATCACTGTCAAATGGGTGACGCTTGAGGAGAACGTGCTGCGCCAGCGCGTGACCACCGACATCGCCACCAAGGGCGGCCAGTTCGACGTGCTCACCATCGGCACCTACGAGGTGCCGATCTGGGCCAAGAAGAGCTGGCTGGTGCCGCTCGACAAGCTCGGCGCTGACTACGACGTCAACGACCTGCTGCCGAAGATCAAGGATGCGGTCTCGGTCGACGGCAAGCTCTACGCCGCACCGTTCTACGGCGAGAGCTCGATGGTGATGTACCGCACCGACCTGTTCGACAAGGCCGGCCTGAAGATGCCGGAAAGCCCGACCTGGGACTTCGTGGTCGATGCGGCCAAGAAGCTGACCGACAAGTCGGGCGGCGTCTACGGCATCTGCCTGCGCGGCAAGGCCGGCTGGGGCGAGAACATGGCGTTCCTGACCGCGATGTCCAACTCGTTCGGCGCGCGTTGGTTCGACGAGAAGTGGGAGCCGCAGTTCAATTCGCCGGAATGGAAGAAGACGCTCACGACTTATGTCGACCTGATGAAGCAGGCCGGACCTCCCGGCGCCTCATCCAACGGCTTCAACGAGAACCTCGCGCTGTTCAGCGCCGGCAAATGCGCGATGTGGATCGATGCCACGGTGGCGGCGTCCATGGTGACCAACCCGAAGGATTCCAAGGTTGCCGACAAGGTCGGCTTCGCGCTGGCCCCGAACACCGGGCTCGGCAAGAACGCCAACTGGCTGTGGGCATGGAGCCTCGCGATCCCCGCCGGCTCGAAGAAGGTCGATGCGGCCGAGAAGTTCATCGCCTGGGCGACCAGCAAGGATTACACCAAGCTCGTCGCGTCGAAGGAAGGCTGGTCCAACGTGCCGCCCGGCACGCGCACTTCGCTGTACAAGAACCCCGATTATCTGAAGGTCGCGCCCTTCGCCAAGCTGACCCTGGCCTCGATCGACGCCGCCGATCCGAACAAGCCGACGGTGAAGCCGGTGCCTTACGTGGGCGTGCAGTATGCGGCAATCCCTGAATTCCAGGGCATCGGCACCCAGGTCGGCCAGCAGTTCTCGGCCGCGCTGTCCGGCTCGACCACCGTCGATGCGGCGCTCACCGCTGCGCAGTCCGTGACCGAGCGCGAGATGAAGCGCGCGGGCTACATCAAATAAGCCACGCCCAGACAAAGCCAGGGCGCAGCACGCGCCTTGGCCGCCCGACCTAGCTCAAACCTCCCGAGCTGGGCTACTTGCGACCATCCTGTCCCGCAGCGGGATGGTCGCTCCTTTCGAGAGAAGGAGGCGGGGATGGCGACCCAGCAGACCCAACTGCTCGCACGCACGTTGCTCACGCCCGCCGTGGCGCTGCTGTTCATCTGGATGATCGTGCCGCTGGCGCTCACGATCTACTTCGCGACCCTGCACTACAACCTGCTCGATCCCGGCTCCGAATCCTTCGTCGGGCTGGAGAACTTCCGCTACTTCCTGACCGATCCGGCTTTCCTCGCTTCGTTGCAGAACACCCTGGTGCTGGTCGGCTCAGTGCTCGCGATCACGATCATCCTCGGCGTGCCACTGGCGCTGTTGCTCGACCAGCAGGTGGTCGGGCTCTCGATCGTCCGGCTGATGGTGATCGCGCCGTTCTTCGTGATGCCGACGGTGAGCGCGCTGGTCTGGAAGAACCTGTTGATGCATCCGGTGTCGGGCCTGTTCGCCTGGATCGCGCATCTGTTCGGGCTGCCGGCGATCGACTGGTTCAACGATGCGCCGCTGTTCTCGGTGATCCTGATCGTCTCCTGGCAGTGGCTGCCGTTCGCGACCCTGATCCTCTTGACCGCGCTGCAATCGCTCGACGAGGAGCAGAAGGAAGCGGCCGAGATGGACGGCGCGAGTGCGATCTCGACTTTCATCTACATCACGCTGCCGCACCTGGCGCGCCCGATCACGGTGGTGATCCTGATCGAGACCATCTTCCTGCTCACGGTGTTTGCCGAGATCTTCGTCACCACCGGCGGCGGCCCCGGCCTGCAGACCACCAACATCGCCTTCCTGATCTATTCGCAGGCGCTGATCCAGTACGACGTCGGCAGCGCGTCGGCGGGCGGCCTGGTCGCGGTGGTCCTCGCCAACATCGTGGCGTTCTTCCTCGTTCGCATCGTCGGCCGGAATCTGGAGGCGTAACGTCATGGCGCGGATGGTCACGACACGGAACAAGGTGATCTCGACGGCGGCGGCCTGGCTGGTCGGCTTCCTGATCTTCTTCCCGATCCTCTGGATGGTGCTGGCGAGCTTCAAGACCGAACTTGAGGCCTTCGCCATCCCGCCGTCGTTCCTGTTCTTCCACTGGACGACGGAGAACTACGTCACGGTGCAGGAGCGCAGCGACTACCTGCACCACGCGCTCAACTCGATCATCATCGCCGGCGGCTCGACGCTGATCGCGATGCTGATCGCAATTCCGGCCGCATGGTCGATGGCGTTCTCGCCGACCAAGCGGACCAAGGATGTGCTGCTCTGGATGCTGTCCACCAAGATGATGCCGCCGGTCGGCGTGCTGGTGCCGATCTACCTGATCTACCGAACGTTCGGCCTGCTCGATACCCGAAGCGGCCTGATCTTCATCCTGTGCCTCGGCAATCTGCCGATCGTGATCTGGATGCTGTTCACCTATTTCAAGGAGATCCCGAAGGACATCCTCGAGGCGGCGCGGATGGACGGCGCCACGATCGGGCGCGAGCTGATCTATGTGCTGACCCCGATGGCCGTGCCGGGGCTCGCCTCGACCTTGCTGCTCAATCTGATCCTGGCGTGGAATGAGGCGTTCTGGACCCTCAATTTGTCGACCCTCGAGGCCGCGCCGCTCACCGTGTTCATCGCATCCTATTCCAGCCCGGAAGGATTGTTCTGGGCGAAATTGTCGGCGGCGTCGACGCTCGCGATCGCGCCCATTCTCGTGCTCGGCTGGTTCAGTCAGCGGCAGCTCGTCCGCGGCCTGACCTTCGGCGCGGTCAAGTAGCAGAAAGGCTTTCGCCATGGGTCAGATTACGCTGCAGGGTGTGCAAAAATCATTCGGGCCGGTCCACATCATCAAGGGCGCCGACCTCGAGATCACGGACGGCTCCTTCGTCGTCTTCGTCGGTCCGTCGGGTTGCGGCAAGACCACGCTGCTGCGGCTGATCGCCGGGCTCGAGGACGTCACCGGCGGCGCCATCCTGATCGACGGACGCAACGTGGTCGATGTGCCGCCGGCCAAGCGCGGGCTGTCGATGGTGTTCCAGTCCTACGCGCTCTATCCGCATATGAGCGTGCGCGGCAACATTGCGTTCGGCCTGAAAATGGCCGGGGTCGCCAAGGACGAGATCAACCGCAAGGTCGAGGCCGCCGCGGCCACCCTCAACCTGACGCCCTATCTCGAGCGCAAGCCGCGCGAGCTCTCCGGCGGCCAGCGCCAGCGCGTCGCGATCGGGCGCGCCATCGTGCGCGAGCCGAAGGCGTTCCTGTTCGACGAGCCGCTGTCGAATCTCGACGCCGCGCTGCGGGTGCAGATGCGGCTCGAGGTGACGCGATTGCAGAAGCAGCTCGGCACCACGGCGATCTACGTCACCCACGACCAGGTCGAGGCCATGACCATGGCCGACAAGATCGTCGTGCTCAACGGCGGCAAGATCGAGCAATATGGCTCGCCGCTCGAGCTCTATGAGAAGCCTAACAACCTGTTCGTTGCAGGCTTCATCGGCTCGCCGAAGATGAATTTCGTCACCGGCGAACTCGCCAAGCAGCAGGGCGCGACCACCATCGGGGTGCGGCCCGAGCATTTGAAGGTCGAGCGCGACGGGCAGGGCGGCTGGCAGGGGACGGTGGCGGTCGCCGAGCATCTCGGCAGCGACACCTTTCTCTATGTCGATGCCGGACCGCTCGGGATGCTGACCGCGCGCTATGTCGGCGAGCTCGACCTGCATCCCGGCGACAAGGTGTCGCTGATCCCGGATCCGGCGCGCATCCATCGTTTCGACGACAGCGGAAAGTCGATCCACGCGTAAGGAAGAAGAAAATGTATCTCGAGAAATTCAGGCTCGGCGGCAAGACCGCCATCATCACCGGCGCCGGTCAGGGCATCGGGCTCGCCTGCGCCGAGGCACTGGCGGAGGCCGGCGCCAAGGTCGTCATCGGCGACCGCGACGCCAAGGCGGCCAATGACGCGCAGGCGGCGCTGAAGGCCAAGGGTTTTGACGCCGATATCGCGCTGATGGACGTGACGGATTCCGGGCGCGTCTCCGCGGTCGCCGACGAGCTGGTCCGCAAGTACGGCAAGGTCGATATCCTCGTCAACAATGCCGGCATCGCGCGCAGCGAGACCCCGGCCGAGACGGTGACCGACGAGCACTGGCTCAACGTCATCGATGTCAATCTGAACGGCACCTTCTGGTGCTGCCGCGCGTTCGGCAATCACATGCTGAAGGCGAAGTCCGGCACCATCGTCAATGTCGGCTCGATGTCCGGCTTCATCGTCAACAAGCCGCAGGAGCAGTGCTTCTACAATGCATCCAAGGCCGCGGTGCATCATCTGACCAAATCGCTCGCCGCCGAATGGGGCGCGCGCGGGGTTCGCGTCAACGCCGTGGCGCCGACCTATATCGAGACCCCGCTGAACGCCTTTGTGAAGAACAGCCCGCGAATGTACGACGCCTGGATCGGCGGAACCCCGATGGCGCGGATGGGGCAGGTCGACGAGATCGCCTCGGTGGTGTTGTTCCTGGCCTCCGAGGCGGCGAGCCTGATGACCGGAAGCATCGTTCTGGTCGATGGCGGCTACACTTGCTGGTAAGCTTGCGCCGGAAATAACGGAGCGGCCATGCGGCAAGCCTATATCGGGGTGGACGTCGGGAGCACCAGCGCCCGGGCGGGGGTATTCGACGAGGCCGGCAAGCTACTGGGTTCGGCCCGGCATCCGATCCGGGTCTGGCACGAGCCGGGCGATATCGTCGAGCAATCGTCCGATGACATCTGGGCGGCCTGCGTGACGTCCGTGCGTCACGCGATGCGGGAGGCAGCGGTCGCCGCCGAGCAGGTCAAGGGCATCGGTTTCGATGCGACCTGCTCGCTGGTCGTGCTCGACAGAGCAGGCCGGCCGCTCACCGTCAGCCCGTCCGGCGATCCCGCGCGCAACGTCGTGGTCTGGATGGACCACCGCGCGATGGATGAGACCGAATTCGTCAACGCGACCGGCGATCGCGTGCTGCGCTATGTCGGCGGCGCCATCTCGCCGGAGATGGAGATCCCGAAGATCCTCTGGCTGAAGCGGCATCTGCCCGCGACCTTCGAGGCCGCCGGGCATTTCTTCGATCTCGCCGACTATCTCTCGTTCCGCGCCTCCGGCTCGCTGGCGCGCTCGACCTGCACGGTCACTTGCAAATGGACCTATGTGGCGGGTGAGGGCGGCTGGAGCGAATCGTTCCTGAAGCGGGTCGGGCTCGAGGCGCTCGCAGCGGATCGCTTCGCCCGGATCGGCACCGAGATCGTGCCGCCGGGCTCGCCGCTCGGCCGGGGTTTGTCGGAAGATGCCGCGCGCGATCTCGGCCTGGTGCCGGGAACCGCGGTCGGCGCCTCGCTGATCGATGCCCATGCCGGCGGCGTCGGCGCGATCGGCGGCCGTGATGGCTCCGGCGCCGACGTCGATGTCTGCCAGCGATTGGCCTACATCATGGGGACGTCGGCTTGCATCATGGCGACGACCGTCGATCCTTGCTTCGTGCCCGGCGTCTGGGGCCCCTATTTCGAAGGCATGGTGCCGGGCTTCTGGCTGAACGAGGGCGGTCAATCCGCGGCGGGTGCCGCGATCGATCATCTGCTCAAATCGCATCCGGCGCATGCCGAGGTTTTACTTGCCGCGAAGCACGACGGCGTCGATGTCATCGAGTACCTCGAAAAGCGCATCCTGGCGCGCAGCGGCAATGCCGGCGCGGCCGCGCTCCTCGCGCGCAACGTTCACGTTCTGCCGGAATTTCTCGGCAACCGTTCGCCCTATGCCGATCCCGGCTCGCGCGCCGTGATCGCGGGGCTTGATCTCGACACCGACGTGTCGGCGCTGGAGCGGTTGTTCATCGCCGGCCTGTGCGGGCTGGCCTATGGCCTCGCCGACGTCATCGAGGCGCTGCAGGCCCACGGCGTCAGCGGCAAGACCATCGTGATCGGCGGCGGCGCCAGCCGCAGCCCCCTGGTGCGCCAGATCATGGCCGACACCACCGGCTACACGGTAGCGTTGCCGCAGACGCAAGAACCCGTCCTGCTCGGCGCCGCCATGCTGGGCGCGGTCGCCAGCGGTGCGCACAACTCGATCAATGCGGCGATGGCCGGCATGTCGGCGCTCGGGCGGTTGAGCGAGCCGACCAGGCCCGAGCTTGCCGATTTCCATCGCAAGAAGCGCGGCGTGCACAAGATGCTGCGTCAGCTTGATCGCGACAGCCGCGAGGCGATGAAGCGGGCGCCCGGTGCGGCGCCGGGTTGAGGTGTTTGCATGCTGCTGAGTTGCGGAGATGCCTTGATCGATTTCCTGCCGTCGCGGACGGCGGATGGACGCGAGGCCCTGACGCCCGCCGTTGGCGGCTCCTGTCTCAACATCGCGATCGGCGCCGCCCGGCTCGATGTTCCCACCGGCTTTGTCGGTGGCATCTCTACCGACACGTTCGGCAGGATGATCGCCGATCATGCCACGGATTCCTGCGTCGATCTCAGCCGCGCGACGCGCAGCGATCGCCAGGCCACGCTCGCCTTTGCCCGCGTGACCGGCACCGAGACGCAATACGCGTTCTATGACGCCGACACCGCATCGCGGAACTGGACCTATCGGCGTGAGGCGATCGCGCTTGACCGCGTCACGTGCCTTCATACCGGCTCGACCACGCTGGTCCATGACAAGGGCGCAGCCGAGACGCTGGCCTTTATCGAAGATGCGCGGACGAACGCGACGATCTCACTCGATCCGAACTGCCGGCCGAACCTCGTCAAGGACAAGGACGCCTATCGCGCCCGCATGCTGGCATTCTGCGGCAAGGCCGACATTGTAAAAATGTCCGACGTCGACTTCGCCTATCTGTTCGGCGATCAGGCCTATGCTGCGCGGGCCGAGGCGCTGCTGTCCGGCGGGGCGTCGCTCGTCGTCATTACGCGCGGCAATGATGGCGCCTGTGCCTGGCATCGCGAGGCCGGACCGATCGAGGTCGCATCGCCGGCCGTAAAGGTCGTGGATACAATCGGCGCCGGCGACAGTTTTCAGGCCGCGCTGCTCGCCGCATTGCATCGGCTGGATCGGATCGCGCGACAACGTCTGCGCGAGATCAGCGCGGCCGAGCTCACGCGCGCGCTGTCCTTTGCCTGCAAATGCGCCGCCTTCACCTGCACGCGCGCCGGCGCTGATCCGCCGCGGAGCCGGGAGTTGCCCGCGGACACCTGGTAGCTGCTCCACAGCAGAAAAGACCTCGCGTCACAGCCGCGCAACGACCTTCTCGGCGCTCTTGAGGAAATTTGGGATCAACGGGCTGGAGGAATCGCGCCGCCAACAAGCCGCGATCTCGATCGTGTCGGCGATGTCGACAAAGCGCCGGAACGCGATGCCGGGTGGCGCGCCGAGCTTGGCGCAGGCCGGCAGGATCGCGAGCCCTTCGCCGGCGAGCACAAGGCTGAGCGCCGAGTGCACGGTCTCCACCCGGCTGACGATCGGCATCACGACCTGATGCCGGCGCAGCATCGCCGATACCGCCGACGAGGTGGGCTCCTCCGGCCGCGGCAGGGCGATGAGCGGACGTCCCTGCAATCTGCTGACCGGTACCGCAGGGAGGCGGGCGAGCGGCGAGCGGGCCGGCATCGCCAGCATCAGCGGCTGCGTGCCGATCTGGGCGACCTGGATTTCCGGGTGATGGATTGCTGGCATGCACAGAGCCACGCTGACGGCGCGGTCGAGCAGCAGCGTCTCGCGGGTCGATGCGGAAAGCTCCACGAAATCGAGATCGACGCCGGGCAGCGAGCGGCGCAGCTCTGGCACTAGGCGCGGCAGCACCGCGCTCGCCAGCACGAACATGTAGCCGACCGAGAGCCGTCCGCGCTGTCCGGAGGCGATCGCGCGCGCCGCCTCGACGCCTTCCTCGGCCAGCGCCAGCGCCTCGCTCGCCCGCGACAGCAGCGCGAGACCGGCCTCGGTCAAATCCATGCCGCGCGTGCCGCGACGGAACAGCGGCGTGCCGAGCTCGGCCTCGAGCTTGCGGATCTGTACCGACAGCGGCGGCTGGGCCATCCGCAGCCGCTCGGCAGCCTTGCCAACGCTGCGCTCCTCAGCCACGGCCACGAAGTAACGAAGCCGACGCAAATCCATAGACATACCGAAAATGTATGGGTTGGCCTTTAAATTCGTATTGGACGCCGAGTTAACATGGGGGGCATTCTGCCTGTCAACGCGGTCGAACGTGCTGGCCGGCTTTTGGAGCGTGTTTGGGGATGAGCGGAGATCCATGTTTGCTCCCGGCGATCGAATTGCGCGCGCGCATCGGCGCCAGGGAAATATCTCCCGTTGAGGTGACGGCTGCGGTGCTGGCCCGCGCCGAGCGGCTGCAACCCGAATTGAACTGCTTCATTACGCTGTGCGTTGATGAGGCGATGGCGCAGGCGAAGGCCGCGGAGCGGCAGGTCATGGCCGGCGAGCCGCTCGGCCTGCTCCACGGCATCCCGTTCACCGTGAAGGACATCGTCAGCACCAAAGGCGTACGCACGACCTTCGGTGCGGTGCCGTACCGGAACAATGTGCCCGATCATGACGCCGTGGCGGTAGCCCGGCTCCGTGCGCAGGGCGGAATATTGATCGGCAAGACCACGACGCCGGAGTTCGGCAGCAAGTGCCTGACCGACTCGCCGCTGTTCGGCCGCACCCGCAATGCGTGGAGCGCCGATCGCTCCAGCGGCGGTTCCAGCGGCGGCGCGGCGGTGGCGGTCGCAAGCGGCATCGCGCCGCTGGCGGTTGCGACCGATGGCGGCGGCTCGACCCGGATTCCGGCGGCCTGCAACGGCGTGGTCGGGATCAAGCAGAGCAACGGCGTGATCCCGCACAGCCAGGTGCAGGACGCGTTCGGCAACCAGACCTATGTCACGCCAACCACCCGCACCGTCGCCGACACCGCGTTGATGATGCAGGCGATGGCCGGCGAGGATCCGTCTGATCCCTGGTCGATTGGCGTGCCGGTGCCTGACTATCTCGATCGCGCGACGCCGCGCGGCGATCTCCGGGGCAGGCGGGTGCTGTACTGCCTGTCGCCGCCGGGCCGCCCGGTGACATCGGACGTCGCCGCTGACTTCAAGGCGAGCCTCGACCGGCTGGCCAGCCTCGGTGCTGAACTCGAGGAATTCTCCGGTGAAGGATTCGACATCGAGCCGATCTGGCGAGCCATCAATCACACGGTCTGGCGCACCCGCTTCGAGAAGCTCGCGGCCGATCATCCCGATGACCTCAGCCCCACCTTCCTGAAGCAGCTCGCGCTCGCCGCAAAGGTCAGCGGCGTCGAATACCAGCAGGCGATGTTCAACCGCACCGCGCTGTTCCGCCGCGTGCAGTCGCTGCTTGCGCGCGGCGACCTGCTGGCGATGCCGACCCTGACCCGCACGGCGCTGCCGATCGATCAGGATCTGTTCGGCACCATCGACATCGATGGCCAGAGCTTCGACAGCGTGCGGCCGCACTGGTTTCCCTGGACCATGCTGTTCAACATGACCGGGCATCCCGCGGTCAGCATTCCCTCCGGCTTCGGCCGCGACGGCCTGCCGATCGGCCTGCATCTGGTCGGCCGCTTCCGGGCCGACGCGGACCTGCTGCGCGTTGCGGCGCTGTTCGAAGAGGCGAGCGATCTGCTCGGCCGCTGGCCGGCGCTGAAATCATGAATGACGCGGCGAAGGGCTTGCATTCGTTCGCGAACATGTTGAAACCTGCGGCCTGTTCCTTACCCTTCGGGCGGGCATGAGCGTATTCTTCCTGCGGCGGATCCTGACCTTGGTGGCGACGCTGTTCGCGGCCTCGCTGATCATTTTCCTGGTGCTCGACGCGTTGCCGGGCAATGCCGCACAGATGCTGATGGGCGCCGACGCCTCGCCCGATGCGGTGCGCGCGCTCACCGTCAAGCTCGGGCTCGACCAGCCGCTCACGGTTCGCTATTTGCTCTGGATCAAGGGCATGGCGGTCGGCGATCTCGGCAACAGCTATGTCTATGGCACGCCGGTGGCCGGCCTGATCGCGGAGCGGCTGGTGCTGACCATCCCGCTCGCGATCATGTCGATGCTGATCACGGTGGTGCTGGCGCTGTCCGCCGGCATCTACACCGCGGCCAACCACAACAAGATCGGCGACGTCGGCGTGATGTCGCTGACCCAGATCGGCATCGCGCTGCCGAATTTCTGGTTCGCGATCCTCTTGATCCTGCTGTTCTCGGTGAAGCTGCAATTGCTGTCCGCCGGCGGATTTGCCGGCTGGGATGACGGCATCTGGCTCGGGATCCGCTCGCTGCTGCTGCCCGCGATCTCGCTCGCCGTGGTGCAGGCCGCGATCCTGGCCCGCGTCACCCGCTCGGCGGTGCTGGAGGTGCTGCGCGAGGATTTCGTCCGCACCGCCCGCGCCAAGGGGCTCGGCAAGCGCGAGGTCTTGTGGCGCCATGTGCTGCGCAACGCCATGATCCCGGTCATGACTGTCATGGGCCTGCAATTCGCCAACCTGCTGGCCGGCACCATCGTGATCGAGAACGTGTTCTATCTGCCCGGCCTCGGCCGGCTGATCTTCCAGTCGATCGCCAACCGCGACCTGATCGTGGTGCGCAACTGCGTGATGCTGCTCGCCGCGATGGTCGTGACAGTCAATTTCGTGGTCGATGTGCTCTATGCCTTCATCGATCCGCGCATCAAGGTCGCCAACCTGTGAGCGCGCCGCTGACCGCATCCGCCACAGCGGCGATCGCACCGGGCGCGCGGCCGGCGACCGGCTTCTGGCGCCGCGCGCTGCGCCATCGCAGCTTCGTGCTTGGTGCGGTGCTCAGCCTGCTCGTGCTCGGCGCGGCGCTGCTGTCGCTGGTCTGGACGCCGTGGTCGGCCTACGACATCGACGTCGCCTCGAAGCTGCACGCGCCGTCGGCGGCGCACTGGCTCGGCACCGACGTGCTCGGCCGCGATATCGTCTCGCTGCTGCTGGTCGGCGCGCGCTCCACCATCATGGTCGGCGTCATCGCCGTCGGCATCGGCCTGACCTTCGGCGTCGGCCTCGGCCTGATCGCGGCGGCTCGCAAGGGCTGGACCGAGGAGCTCATCATGCGGATGAGCGACTTCGCCTTCGCTTTCCCGGCCGTGCTGTCGGCCATCATGCTGGCCGCGGTCGCGGGTCCGGGCATGGTGACCTCGATCACCGCGATCGGCATCTTCCAGATCCCGACCTTCGTCCGCGTCACCCGCGGCTCGGCCAATGCGATCTGGGCCCGCGAATTCGTGCTGGCCGCGCGCGCCGCGGGAAAGGGCTCGGTCCGCATTACCATCGAGCATGTGCTGCCGAACATCCTGTCGATCCTGATCGTGCAGGCGACGATCCAGTTCGCGCTCGCGATCCTCGCCGAGGCCGCGCTGTCCTATCTCGGGCTCGGCACCCAGCCGCCGCAGCCGTCCTGGGGCCGCATGCTCAACGATGCGCAGACCCTGCTGTTCCAGTCGCCGATGCTCGCGGTCTATCCCGGTGTTGCGATCGCGATCGCGGTGCTCGGGCTCAACCTGCTCGGTGACGGGTTGCGCGATCTGCTTGATCCCCGTCTGGCGCGGGAGCGTTGAGCATGCGTGAGGTAGGCGTGCCGCTGATCGAGGTGAAGGACCTGGGTGTCCGGCTCAACACCAGCCGCGGCCCGGCGCAGGCCGTCCGCGGCGTCAGCTTCGCGCTTCGCCGCGGCGAGACGCTAGGCCTGGTTGGCGAATCCGGTTGCGGCAAGTCGGTCACGGCACTGGCCCTGATGGGGCTGCTGCCCGACAGCGCTGTGATCAGCGGCAGCATCCGGCTCGAAGGCGCAGAGCTCGTCGGCCTGCCTGACACGGCTTATTGCAAGCTGCGCGGCAACCGCATCAGCATGATCTTCCAGGAACCAATGACCGCGCTCAATCCGATGCACACGATCGGGCACCAGGTCGCCGAGCCGCTGCGGCGTCATACCGGTGTCTCGGCAACAGAGGCGCGGCTGGAAGCCATTGCCTTGCTCGATCGCGTCGGGCTGCCCGATGCAGCGAAGCGGGTCGATGCCTATCCGCACCAGTTTTCCGGCGGCCAACGCCAGCGCATCACGATCGCGATGGCGCTCGCCTGCCAGCCCGACGTGCTGATCGCCGATGAGCCGACGACCGCGCTCGACGTCACGATCCAGGGCCAGATCCTCGATCTGATCGCCGATCTCGTCGCGGAGCGCGGCATGTCGATGATCCTGATCTCGCACGATCTCGGCGTGATCGCCGAGAATGTCGAGCGCATGATGGTGATGTATGGCGGCACCGTCGTCGAAAGCGGCGAAACTAATGCCGTGTTCACGCGGATGGGCCATCCCTATACGCAGGGCCTGTTCCGCGCCCGCCCACGGCTCGGCGCACGCAAGGGGACGCGGCTCACGACCATCGCCGGCACCGTGCCGGAGCTGGCTGACCTGCCCGCGGGCTGCACCTTCGCCGATCGCTGCGCGATCGCCGAAGCGCGTTGCCGCGCGGCGCTGCCGGCCGTCGTCGATGTCGGCGCGGCGCATGGCGTGCGTTGCATCAGGACCGACGTCTCGATGGCGGCCGGGGGCGTTGGCACATGACTGTGCTCGATCAGCCTCAGCCCGCGCCCGCGACGCCGCTGCTCGAGGTGACGGACCTCGCGCAGCGCTACACCCTGCCGCGTGAAAGCCTGTTCAAGCCCGCAGCGCAGGTGCATGCGCTCAATGGCGTCACGGTGCGGGTCATGCCGGGCAAGAGCCTCGGCGTCGTCGGTGAGTCCGGGTCGGGCAAATCGACCTTTGCGCGGCTGGTGATGGCGCTGGAGCGGCCGTCGTCGGGGCAAGTCGTCATGATGGGCCGCGACCTCAACCGGATGCCGCCGGACGAACTGCGCCACGCGCGCCGCGATTTCCAGATGGTGTTCCAGGATCCCTATGGCTCGCTCGATCCGCGGCAGACCATCGCGCGGATCGTGGCCGAGCCGCTGACTGCGCTCGGGCGGATCGATCGCGGCAGCCTGCGCGAGCGCGTCGCCACGGCACTGCGGCAGGTCGGATTGCGCGATGCCGACATGGACAAGTTCCCGCACGAATTCTCGGGCGGTCAGCGCCAGCGCATCGCGATCGCGCGGGCGCTGATCACCCAGCCGAAGCTGATCGTTGCCGACGAGCCGGTCTCGGCGCTCGATGTCTCGGTGCAGGCGCAGGTGCTCAATCTGATGCAGGACCTGCAGGACGAGTTCGGCCTGAGCTACATCCTGATCAGCCATGACCTCGCGGTGGTCGATCTGCTCTGCGACGAGATCGCGGTGATGTATCTCGGGCGGATCGTCGAGCAGGGCCGGCCTGCCGATCTGTTCGCCCACAGCGCACATCCTTACACGCGCGCGCTGCTGGATGCGGTTCCGCGCGCCCGGGCAGGTGGCGTCCGGCGCCGCCGCGGCGCGCAGGCGATCGGCTCGCAGGCGTCCGCTGTGACCGGCTGTCCCTACGCGCCGCGCTGCCCGCTCGCCGACCAGCATTGTCGCGAGACCGCGCCTGCGCTACGCAGCGTGGGAGACGCCCATCTGGCTGCCTGCCATTACGCCGAATCCGTGATGACGTTGCCGCCAGTGGTCGCGGAGGCCGGTTAGTCTATTGTGCGGGACCAGCCCAGGCTGATGAAATAGCACGTCCGGGGAGCAGACCAATGTTGAGGAAATTGTGCGTCATCGCGGCCGCTGCCGCACTCGCCGCAGCGCCGCTGCCGAGCCTCGCGCAAGGCAAGAAGGACAGCGTCGTGATGGGCATGACGCTGGAGCCGCCGGGACTCGATCCCACCAACGCGGCGGCTGCGGCGATCGCCGAAGTCACGCTCTACAACGTCTATGAGACGCTGACCAAGATCAACGAGGACGGCTCGGTGTCGCCGCTGCTCGCCGAGAGCTGGCAAGCGTCGCCCGATCTCAAGACCTACACCTTCAAGCTCCGCAAGGGCGTCAAATTCCACAACGGTGAGCCGTTCGATTCCGCGGCGGTGAAGTTCACGTTCGACCGCGCCGCGGCGCCGACCTCGACCAACAAGGACAGGAGCCTGTACCAGGCCTTCGCGTCGGTGACGGCGCCCGATCCGGAGACGATCGTCGTCGCGTTGAAGTATTCCGAGCCGAACCTGCCGTTCCTGCTCGGTCAGGCGTCGGGCTCGATCGTCGAGCCGAAGAGCGCGCCGACCGACGCGACGCAGCCGGTCGGCACCGGACCCTACACGCTCGGCAGCTGGGCCAAGGGCTCGTCGATCACGCTGGTCAGATGGCCGGATTATCGCAACGCCGCCGCGATCAAGCTCGCCAAGGTGACGATCCGCTTCATCGGCGATCCCGCCGCGCAGGTCGCCTCCTTGCTGTCGGGCGACGTCGACGCGTTTCCGCGGGTTGCGGCGGCGCGCAGCCTGGCGCAGTTCAAGGCCGATCCGCGCTTCAATGTCCTGATCGGCGGCTCGCGAACAAAAACCATCGTCGGCATCAACGAGCGCAAGAAGCCGCTCGACGACGTCCGCGTTCGCCGCGCCATCCTGGCGGCGATCGACCGCAAGGCGATGATCGACGGCGCGGTCGACGGCTTCGGCACGCCGATCGGCAGCTTCTACGCGCCGGGATCGCTCGGTTATGTCGATACCACCGGCATCAATCCCTACGATCCTGAACTCGCCAAGAAGCTGCTGGCCGAGGCCGGCGTCAAGACGCCGCTTGAACTCAGCCTGAAACTGCCGCCGCCGTCCTACGCGCGACAGGGCGGCGAGGTGCTCGCGGCCCAGCTCGCAAAGATCGGCATCATTGCCAAGATCGAGAACGTGGAATGGGCGCAGTGGCTGTCGCAGGTCTTCACCGGCCCGCACAATTACGACCTCACCATGGTCGCGCATGTCGAGCCGTTCGACCTCGTGAAGCTGACCGAGCCGGATTACTATCTCGGCTACAAGTCCGAGGCGTTCAACGCGCTCTATCAGCAGATCATGGCGACGCCTGACGAAGCCGGCCGGGCCAAGCTGCTCGGCGACGCGCAGCGCCTGCTGGCAACCGATGCGGTTGCCGGCTTCCTGTTCCAGCCGCAATTGATCACGATCGCCAGCAAGAAGCTGAAGGGCGTGTGGAAGGACGTGCCGCAGTTCGAGAATGATTTCTCGACCTGGGCTTGGGAGTAATCCGGGAGGAAGCGATCGCGCCGGTGGAGACCAATGGCCTCAGCCGGCGCCGCCCCTCGCGCGACGCCGTCGCTTGACGCTTAGTCTCATTTTGCGTGCTGCGCCTGCGAAGGCGAATGTGTCCGGCGATGCGCGAAGGCGCCGGAAGCCACCGATATTGCTCAGGTTGATGCAAGCCCGCGGTCGCAGCACTTCGGGCGCGCGACCGCATGCTGTTGCGGTTTCGCATTGAGCGCATCGGTTGTCTTTGTGAAGGACAGCGCTAACATGGAACCCGTCCATCGATACCTGTCGTTGTCTTTTTTGATCACCTATTGCAGCGCAACCAAGGGCCACCACGGTGTGCGCTCGCTACGGCGGCCAGGCCTCGAGGGGGAAGTAGCAAACATCATCCCTGATACTGCAACCAAGAAATAACGGGGGAGACTATGTACGTGAAAGGGCTTGCGGCATTCGCCGCAGCGGTCGGCGTTGGCCTGTTGTCCGGTGCTGCCATCGCACAAGAAGTCAAGCAGGAGAAGCAGTCGGTCCTGGGTAACGCCAATGTGCCTCCAGTGACCCAGGAGCAGCTCAACGCCGCCGACAAGAACGGCAAGGACTTCCTGCTCACCAACGGAAATTACGCCCAGACGCGGTTTTATCCGGGCAAGCAGATCGGCCGGGACAATGTGAAGAACCTGCACGTCGCCTGGATTTTCCAGACCGACGTCAAGGAGTCGCTCGAGACATCGCCGATCGTCGTCGACGGCGTGATGTATGTCACGACGTCGTTCAGCCATGTCTATGCGCTAGACGCCAAGACCGGCCAGCAGCTCTGGCACTATGCCCACAAGATGGGCCCGATCACCGTCTATTGCTGCGGTCCCAACAATCGCGGCGTCCAGGTGCTCGGCGACCGGGTCTATCTGGCGACGCTGGATTCCAAGCTGATGGCGCTGAACGCCAAGACCGGCGAGGTGGTCTGGACCACCAACATCGCCGATCCCGAGCTCGGCTACAGCGAGACGATGGCGCCGACCGTGGTCAAGGACAAGGTACTGATCGGCACCAATGGCGGCGAATACGGCATCCGCGGCTTCGTGCGCGCCTATGATGCCAAGACCGGCAAGCAGCTCTGGAATTTCGACACCATTCCGGAGAACTCCGTCGGCGTCTGGGCGACCAAGGACGCCACCGGCCGCGACATGCATCGCAATATCCAGGCCGAGAAGGACATGCTCGCCAAGATCGGCGATCCCTATGCCAAGCTCGGCGGCGGCGTGTGGCAGAATCCGTCGGTCGATCTGGCGACCAACCGGATCTACTTCGTCGTCGGCAATCCGTCGCCCGACCTCGATGGCTCGAACCGGCCCGGCGACAACCTCTACACCAACTCGCTGGTCTCGCTCGATCTCGATACCGGCAAGTATGTCTGCCACTTCCAGTACATCGCCCATGACGTCTGGGATCTCGACGCGGTCAGCCCGACGGTGCTGGTCAATGTCAAGGACAAGGACGGCAAGACCATTCCCGGCGTCATCCATGCCGGCAAGACCGGGCACATCTATGTGCACGATCGCAAGGACTGCAGCCTGATCCGCTTCTCCGAGGCGATGGTGCCGCAGGAGAACATGTGGGTGCTGCCGACCAAGGAAGGCGCGCGCATGCTGCCTGGCGCCAATGGCGGCGTCGAATGGTCGCCGATCGCGACCGATCCGGGACAGGAGCTGGCCTACGCCATCAACCTGCACCAGCCGATGACCTACCACGTCGAAAGCTCGGCCTATCCAAACGGCAAGCTGTGGCTGGGCGGTGCCTTCAAGGTGATCCCGAGCGAGAAGCAGTCGGGCAACATCACCGCAGTGAACTACAACACCGGCAAGATCAAATGGCAGGTCAAGACGCCCGAGCCGATGATCGGCGGCATCCTCGCCACCGCCGGCGGCCTGGTGTTCACCGGCGAAGGCAACGGCAAGTTCGCGGCCTATAATTCGTCGAGCGGCAAGGAGCTGTGGAGCTTCCGCGCCGGCGCCGGCGTCAACGCGCCGCCGTCGAGCTACATGATCGGCGGCAAGCAATACGTCGTGGTCGGCGCCGGCGGCAACACCCAGCTCGATTACAAGCGCGGCAACAACATCATCGCCTTCACACTCGACTGAGCCGGGGCGGGATGCATCATCGCGCGTGCAAGCACTGACGGCGAGGCGGGACCGGTTCGGTCCCGCCTCTGTTTTCTTCGGATGGGCCAATGTTCGGTAAATTGATGATGTGCGGCGCCGCGCTGCTGCTGATGGTGGCGCAAGCGCGCGCGGAGACGATCGAGGAGAAGGTGCAGGTCTGCACCGGTTGCCACGGCGAGGACGGCAAGCCCGTCGACAAGACCATTCCGACGATCTGGGGTCAGCAGGCCGGCTATCTCTATATCCAGCTCCGCGATTTCAAGCGCGGCGATCGCAAGAGCGACATCATGCAGCCGATCGCGACCCAGTTCGAGCGCGACGACATGCTGGCGATCGCGGAATATTTTTCGCAGAAGCCATGGCCGAATCTCGGCCAGCCCAGCGCGCCCAAGGACGTCGCCGCGAAGGCGCTCAGCGCCAGCGCTTCCGTCGGTTGCCCGGCCTGCCACCTCGATCGCTTCCAGGGCGACGGCACGGTGCCGCGGCTTGCCGGGATGGGACGGGATTACCTCGCGAAAACCATCGCCGATTTCCGCACCCGCGCCCGCGGCAACAATCCCGGCATGTCGGACCTTATGATAGCGACGTCGCCGGACGACCTCGCCGCGCTGGTGGACTATCTGGCGGGGTTGTAGCGGCGGGCAGGTTGACCCTCACGCGAGCGCAGGGCTGTCGCATATGCGTTTGGCGGTTGGGGTCGGGCGCGAGCGCCCGACCACGTTCTGCATATCTGCGCGTCAAAGCTCCGGTCGTACAGCCGGTCAGTTTGGTCGAGACCGGGACACCACGCCTGGAACGGGAAAAGCTCGGCACATCTCGATGCACTCCGACCTGAGACGCGCGAGGATCGCATCGTCTCCGTTCGCCTGCAGAGCCCCCGCAATGAACTCGCCGATACGGCGCATTTCGGAATCTCCCATGCCACGCGTGGTCGCTGCCGGTGTCCCAATTCGAATACCGCTTGGCCTGAGCGGCGGACGCGGATCGTCTGGAATAACTTGCTTGTTTGTGGTGATGGCGATGGCATCGAGCACGTCCTCGGCTGCTCGCCCGTCCAGTCCGACGGAAGCTACCGTATCGACGACCATCATGTGATTGTCCGTCCCGTCCGTGACCAGCTTCATCCCGCGTTCCATCAGCGCGCCGGCAAGAACCTTCGCGTTGCGCAGAACCTGTCGCGCGTAAACCTGGAAGTCCGAGGTCGCCGCCTTCTTGAGCGTCACGGCAATCCCGGCCACGACGTTCATGTGAGGTCCGCCCTGCAACCCGGGAAAGACGGAAGCATCGATCCGACCGGCATTCTCCTTCCGGCACAGGATGATCCCGCCGCGGGGGCCGCGCAGTGTCTTGTGGGATGTCGTCGTCATGATGTCGAAGCCGGCATCAAGCGGATTGCGCATGACGTTCGCGGCAACCAATCCGCCATAGTGGCTCACGTCAGCCATCGTGAGCGCGCCAACTTCGTCGGCGATATTCTTGAACGCCGCATAGTCCAGGTCGCGCGGATAGGAGCTGTAGCCGCACAACACCATCTTCGGACGTGCTTCACGCGCAATCGCGCGCAGCTCATCGAAATCGATCGCGCCGTTTGACGGGGCCGTCTTGTAGCGAACGAAGTTGAACAAACGCCCCATGTGGGACACCGGCGCGCCGTGGGTGAGATGACCGCCGTGGGACAGGTCCATGGCGAGAATCGTGTCGCCGGGCTGCAACAGGCCGAGATAGACGGCCTGATTCATCGGTGATCCGGAAAGCGGCTGAACGTTGGCGTGCTCGGCACGAAAAAGCGAGCAGGCCCGCTGGCGTGCGAGGTTCTCGATGCTGTCGGTATATTGCTGGCCGCCGTAGTATCTGCGTCCCGGATAGCCCTCGGAGTATTTGTTGGTGAAGACCGATCCGAGCAGCTCAAGCACCTCCGGGTAGGTGTAATTCTCGGACGGAATCAGTTCGACGCCGTCCTGTTGACGGCGCTCTTCCCCTATAAGGGCAGCAGCGATCTCTTGATCGTTGATGAACAGTTCGTTGTAAAATGACGGCATGCTCGGGCTCCTCAACACGCTGTTTTTCCAGCAGATTGGTTGCCCAGGCGATCGGCGTTGGAACCCTTCGCGCTTCCCCGTGGTCGATTCCACGTTAGCTCGCCAGTCGCGCGATAGGACGAATGAGCACGGAGACTCTTCGTAGAGGAGAATTTAGCCGACCTGCGGACCTTCCGCAACCAATGAGTCCATCGCGTCATGCTTCAGCGCGGCGTCAGCTCCTCGCGCAGCGCGGACAGGACGGTGAGATCGGCGGCGTGCTTGCCGGCCTTGTCGGCCAGCGCCGCGTCGGCGCCGTGAGCGAGCAGCGCTTTCGCGATCGCCGGGTGGTTGCCTTCGGCGGCGATCATCAGCGCCGTGCGTCCCCGCGCGTCGCGTTCGTCGACCCCGGCGCCCGCGTCCAGGAGATACGCGACAACCTCGAGCGCCTGCGCCTCCGGCACGGTCTCATCCGGCCCGGCTGCCCACATCAGCAGCGTGAGGTCATTGGCGTAGCGGGCGTTGATGTCGATATCGAGCGCGAGCAGTTGCTTGACGATGCCGATCTGGCCGCCGGCGGCCGCATACACGACCGGCGGCTTGCCAGTGTCATCGGCCTTGCGGCCGTCGGCGCCGCGGGCCAGCAGCATGCGCACCACCATGTCCCGGCCGGCATAGGCGGCGGCCGCGACCGCCGATGCGCCGCTGCGTCCGGTGAGATTGACGTCGGCGCCGCGGTCGATCAGGCGCTGCACGATCGCGACATGACCGCGCTCGGCGGCAAGATACAGCGCGGTCGATCCCGCGAGGTTGCGCGCATCGACCGGCGCGCCACGGGCCAGCAGCAGGTCGACCATGTCGAGATGGCCGGAACGGGCGGCGTGGCTCAGCGGCCTTGCGCCGAGCCGGTCGCGGGCATCGACCGAGGCGCCGCCATCGAGCAGCTCGGTGGCGAGATTGATGCAATCGGCATTGGCCGCCGCGAACAAGGTCAGCGAGATCTCGACCGCGCTGAACTGCGCCTTGTCGGTTTCGTATTTGCGGATCAACTCGCGGCAGCGTGCCGGGTCGGCCGCAGCAAAGCTGCTGTGAACGTGGCCCGCAACAAGCAGCACGGCGAGAGCGATGCGGCGAAACAATACGTGTCCTCCGTATGGTCTGCTGACAGGTCGGCCATTCCGATTGAGCGTCGCATGATCCTTGGATGCTGCCAAGCCGCGCGGCGTTGTGCCACTCTAGCCGGTCTGCCCGGTGCTCGCATTGGCAACGGCGCGCGCGACGTTGGCAATCACCTCGTTGCACTTCTCCATCGGAGCACTTGCCCCAGTCAGGTAGACCGTCACCACGATCGGCTTGCGGCCGGGCGGCCAGAACACGCCGATATCGTTATAGGTGCCGCGTTCGCCGGTGCCGGTCTTGTCGCCAACCCGCCAGTCGCGCGGCACGCCGGCGCGCAGCCTCGTGTCGCCGGTCTTGTTGGCGACCATCCAGTCCACGAGCTTCTGGCGCGAGGCGGCCTTCAGGACATCACCGATCACCACGCGCTGCAAGCTTTTCAGCATCGCAACCGGACTCGTGGTGTCGCGCAGATCTCCCGGCACGGCTTCATTCAGCGCCACCTCCCAGCGATCGAGCCGGCTGACATTATCGCCGATGGTGCGGAAGAAGCTTGTGAAGCCGGCAGGCCCGCCGATCTCGCGCAGCAGCAGGTTGGCGGCGGTATTGTCGCTGAGAGTGATGGCGGCCTCGCAGAGTTCGGACAGCGTCATGCTCGATCCGACGTGTTGCTTGGCCACCGGCGCGTAGGCCAAGATATCCTTGGCCTCAACCTGCACGCGCTGGTCGAGGCTGGATTCGCCGCGGTCGACCCGGTGCAGCACCGCGGCAGAAGCCAGCGCCTTGAAGGTGCTGCACATCGGGAACCGCTCGTCACCGCGCCGGCTCGCGCGCAATCCGGTCTCCATGTCGAGCGCGGCGACGCCGAGCCGGCCGCTGGTCGCGAGCTCGATGCGTGCAAACTCCTCCTGCAGCCGTTTTGCCGGTCCGCCTGGTCCCGCCGCTGCGCTCTGTCCGGCCGCTGCGCCTGACCGCGGCAAAGTGCAGGAAACTGCAAGGCCCAGCGCGCGCAATCCAAATGTCCGTCTCGTCAGCATCTCTCGTCTCCGTTGGCGGCGCGAACCTGCCGGGCGGCGTGACGGAGCACAAACAATCATTTATACAACGAGGCATGAGGAAAACTTGGTCATGACGCCGTGCGCCGGCACCTCCCGCTGAACGCGTTGCGCGCCTTCGAGGCCTCTGCGCGGCTATTGAGCTTCACCCGCGCAGGCCTGGAGCTGCGCGTGACGCAGACCGCGATCAGCCACCAGGTCAAGCAGCTCGAGGATCTCCTGGGCGCGAGCCTGTTCCGCCGCCTGCCGCGCGGGCTGGTGCTCACCGACGAGGGGCTGGCGCTGCTGCCGGTGCTGTCAGACGCGCTCGACCGGATCGGTGCGGCGATCGACCGCATCGAGGCCAAGGGCACGCGCGAGGTCGTCACCGTCGGCTGCGTCACGACGTTTGCGACCGGATGGCTGCTGCAGCGGGTCGACCGGTTCAAGCGCGCGCATCCCTATATCGACCTGCGCCTGCTCACCAACAACAACCGCGTCGACATCGCGGGCGACGGGCTCGATCTTGCGCTGCGCTTCGGCGACGGCTCCTGGCACGGCACCGAGGCGATCCACCTGCTGTCCGCGCCGCTCTCGCCGGTGTGCTGCGCCGATGTGGCGAGCCGGCTGCGCAAGCCGTCGGATCTCGCGCAGGAATTCTTGCTGCGCTCCTACCGCGCCGAGGAATGGCCGCTGTGGTTTGCGGTGGCCGGCGCGCCGTGCCCGAAAATCCAGGGACCGATCTTCGACAGTTCGGTGGCGATGGCCGAGGCCGCGGCGCGCGGCGTCGGCGTCGGGCTGGTGCCGACTGCGATGTTTGGCAATGAGCTGGCCTCCGGCCGGCTGGTGCGGCCATTCGCGGCCGAAGTGCCGGCGGGGTCCTATTGGC
The DNA here is from genome assembly GCF_018129565.1 of Bradyrhizobium sp. AUGA SZCCT0105. Taxonomy (NCBI): domain Bacteria; kingdom Pseudomonadati; phylum Pseudomonadota; class Alphaproteobacteria; order Hyphomicrobiales; family Nitrobacteraceae; genus Bradyrhizobium; species Bradyrhizobium sp. AUGA SZCCT0105. Next base: position 29,793 of record NZ_JAFCMK010000012.1, read on the forward strand.
TGACCTGGCTGAAGTCGCGCGAGGTGACGCCAGGCATGCGCGCCTTCCGCGACTGGCTGCTCGACACGCTGCGGACGGAGGCAAATGAGAGCGAGGAGGTGAGCGGCGCGCCGCAGGTGCCTGCCGCACGGCCCAAGCCGAAAGCCAAAGCGAAGGCCAAAGCGCAGGTCAAGACAAAGGCTGTGAAGAAGCGGCGGTGAGCAAGGGCTTTTGCCCCGTCATCCTGAGGTGCGAGCGGAGCGAGCCTCGAAGGATGCACGGCCCCGGTCGGGCCGTCGACCCTTCGAGGGCCGCTGAAGAAGCGGCCGCCTCAGGGTGACGGTGAGGGAGTGGGGAGCGTCGGCAGTTCGGCAGCCGCCTGCGTGCAGCCCTACGCCAGATGGCACGCCACAGAATGCCCATTGCTGCCTTGCCGCAGCTCGGGCGCGGTTTGCCGGCAGCGCTCTTCGGCGATCGGGCAGCGGGTGTGGAAGTGGCAGCCCTTCGGCGGATTCATCGGGCTCGGCACGTCGCCCTTGAGGCGGATGCGCAGTTTTTTCGCCTTGGGATCCGCCACCGGCACGGCCGAGAGCAGCGCCTTGGTGTAGGGATGCTGCGGATTTCGGTAGAGATCGCTGGCCTTGGCGAGCTCGACGATGCGGCCGAGATACATCACCGCGACGCGGTCGGAGATGTGTTCGACGACAGACAGATCGTGGGCGACGAACAGGTAGGTTAGGTTCAGCTCGGCCTGCAGATCTTCGAGCAGGTTGATGACCTGGGCCTGGATCGAGACGTCGAGCGCCGAGACCGGCTCGTCGCACACGATCAGCTTCGGCTCCAAGGTCAGTGCGCGGGCGATCGCGATGCGCTGGCGTTGGCCGCCGGAGAATTCATGCGGATAGCGCCGCATGTGCTCGGCCTTCAGCCCGACCTTGACCAGCAGGCGCGCGACGCGGTCCTCGCGCTCGCTGGCCGAGGTCACGAGGTTATGGATGATGAAGGGTTCGGCGAGGATTGCGCCGACCGTCATGCGCGGATTGAGCGAGGCGAACGGGTCCTGGAAGACGAGCTGCATGTTGCGCCGCATGGCGCGCAGGTCGCTGCCGCCAAGCCCGATCACGTTTTGGCCGTCAAACACGACTTCACCCGAGGTCGGCTCGATCAGCCGCAGCACGCAGCGGCCGGTGGTCGACTTGCCGCAACCGGATTCGCCGACCAGTCCCAGCGTCTCGCCGCGGTTGACCGCAAACGACACGCCATCGACCGCATAGACCTGGCCGACCTCGCGCGACAAGAGGCCGCCGAGCACCGGAAAGTGCTTCTTCAGATTGCTGACGCGCAGCAGCGGTTCGCTCATGACGCGTCTCCGAGGTGGCAGGCCATGCGATGGCCGGGCGCGATCTCGCGCAGCCGCGGCTCCTGCTCGGTGCAGATGCTCATGGCGTGTTTGCAGCGGGAAGCAAACCGGCAGCCAGGCGGCGGGTTGATCAGGATCGGCACCGAGCCGCCGATCGCTTCCAGCCGGGTCTTGTGCTCGGCGTCGAGATCGATGCGCGGGATCGAACGGATCAGGCCCTGGGTGTAGGGATGGCTCGGATTGCCGAACAGTTCGTCGACCGGCGCTTCCTCCACCACCTTGCCGGCATACATCACGACGACGCGCTGCGCGGTCTCCGCGACCACGCCCATCGCGTGGGTGATCAGCATCACCGCCATGCCGAGGCGCTCCTTCATGTCCTGCAGCAGGTCGAGGATCTGCGCCTGGATGGTGACGTCGAGCGCGGTGGTCGGCTCGTCCGCGATCACGAGCTTGGGCCGGCAGGCCAGCGCCATCGCGATCATCACGCGCTGGCGCATGCCGCCGGAGAACTGGTGCGGATAGTGATGCACGCGGCCTGCGGCATTTGGGATCTGCACGAGCTGCAGCATCTCGATGGTGCGCTCGAGCGCCTGCTTCCTGGTCACCGCCTCGTGCCGGCGCAGGCTCTCGGCGATCTGCTCGCCGATGGTCAGCACCGGGTTGAGCGAGGTCATCGGCTCCTGGAAGATGAAGCCGATCTCCTTGGCCCTGATCTCGTCGAGCTGATGGCTGGTCAGCGGCGCCAGATCGCGGCCCTCGAACATGATCTCGCCGGCGACGATCTTGCCCGGCGGCATCGCGATCAGCTTCAGGATCGACATCGCGGTGACGGTCTTGCCGCAGCCGGATTCGCCGACCACGCAGAGCGTCTCGCCGCGGTTGATGCTGATGTCGACGCCGTCGACCGCCTGGACGATGCCGTCGTCGGTGGTGAAATGGGTTTTCAGGCCCTTGATGTCGAGCAGCGCCATCAGATCACCTTGCGCGCGTCGAGCGCGTCGCGCAGCCCGTCGCCGATGAAGTTGATGGCGACGACCGCGATGAAGATCGCGCCGCCCGGAAACAGCGCCCAGTGCGGGCCGATATCGAGAAAGTCCTTGGCGTCATAGAGGATGCGGCCCCAGGTCGGCGTATCAGGCGGGAAGCCAAGGCCGAGGAACGACAGCGTCGATTCGGCGATGATCGCGGCGGCGACATCGATCGTGCCGGCGATGATCACGGGTCCCAGCGCATTGGGCAGGATGTGGCGCACCACCTGCCGCGTCGGGCTCGCGCCGAGCGCGCGCGCGGCCTCGACGAATTCCTTTTCGCGCAGCGACAGGAATTGGGCTCGCACCAGGCGGGCGACCGGCATCCAGCGCAGGCCGCCGATCACAAGCACGATCAGGATGAAGATGCCGCCCTCGGGGCCGAACATGGCCTTGAGCCCGTCGCGGAACAGATAGATCAGCATCAAGAGCAGCGGCAGTTGCGGCAACGACAGGAACAGGTCGGTCAGCCACATCAGCGCGTAGCCGAGCGGGCCGCGCGACATGCCGGCGAGCGCGCCGATCAGCGTGCCGACGAACACCGAGACCAGCATCGCGGCGAGGCCGACCGCGAGCGAGATGCGGCCGCCATAGATCATGCGGGCAAGCAGGTCCTGGCCGAGATCGTCGGTGCCGAACGGATGCGCCAGTGAGGGGCCCTGCATGCCTGCCACCACGTCGATGTCGCTGATCGAGACGCGCCAGATGAACGGGCCGATCACGACGGCCGCGATCAGCAGCAGCAGCAGCACGGCGCTGACCACGGCAGGCCGGTGCCGGCGGTAGCGCCGCCAGGTTTCGCGCCAGGGCGAGTAGCCGCGCCGCTCAGCGGAAGGAGATGCGAGGGTCAAGCCAGCCATAGAGGACATCTGCAATCAGGTTGAAGAGCACCACGAGACACGCGAACACGAAGGTCACGGCCATCACGACCGGCGTATCGTTGGCGAGGATGGAGGAGATCAGGAGCGAGCCGATGCCGGGAATCCGGAAGATCTGCTCGGTGACGATGGCACCGCCGAACACGGCAGGCATCTGGAGCGCGATGAGCGTGACCACCGGGATCATCGCATTGCGCATCACATGCTTGACGATCACCTTGGCCTGCCCGAGCCCCTTGGCGCGGGCGGTGGTGACATAGTCGAGTCGGATCACGTCGAGCATCGCAGAGCGCACGAAGCGGGTCATCGACGCCGCCTGGAACAGGGCGAGTACCATCACCGGCATGATGGCCTGCCGGATCATCTCCAGCAGCCAGGGGATGCCGCTGCCGGGCACGTCGGTGTAGACGAAGGGCAGCCAGTCCAGCTTCACCGAGAACACCAGGATGAACAGGATGCCGGTGAAGAAGGTCGGCAGCGAGAAGCCGATGAAGGCGAAAGTGTTGGCGAGCTGGTCGAACAGCGAATAAGGCCGGGTGGCGGCGTAGACGCCGACCGGGATCGCGATCAGCAGCGCCAAGAGCTGCGCCGAGCCAATCACGTACAGCGTGGTCGGCAGCCGCTGCAGGATCAGCGTGTCGACATTGATCCGGCTGACAAAGGAGAAGCCCCAGTCGCCCTGCGCCATCGCCGATAGCCAGTGCAGGTAGCGCAGATAGATCGGGTCGTCGAGGCCGAACTTGGCGCGCAGCGCGGCCTGCACCTCGGGCGGCACGTTCGGATTGGTCGCGAGCTCGCTGAACGGATCGCCCGGCGCGAGCGCCAGCACGACGAACAGCACGAGCGAGATCCCGAGCAAGCTCGGGATCGCGATCATCAGACGGCGCAGGATATACTGACTCATCGGGAGATCATCTGACTAACGCTTGCACCTTGAGAGCACGTTGATTTTGCTTCCAATCGAAAGGCGACCTTCACCTCACCCCGCGTGCGGGGAGAGGTCGGAATTCAAGCGCAGCTTGAATTCCGGGTGAGGGGCACTCTCCACGAACTCACCTTCCAATGCATTTGCGGATAGAGCCCCTCACCCCAACCCTCTCCCGATAAGAACGGGGAGAGGGAGGAGCAATTCCCGAGCCCGTGACGTCTCAGGTTTCACGATACCAGTCTTGCAGATTGTCCGTCTGGTTGGCCCAGCCGGACAGCGCGGGCCGCAGCGTGTTGGAGCAGGCTTCGACCGCGAGGCGATGCATCACGGGGATCATCACCGTGTCCTGCCACATCAAATCATTGCCCTTGATATAGAGGTCTGCCCGCTTGAGCGGATCGGTCTCGATCTCCGCCGCGTCGATCGCGGCGTCGAAATCCTTGTTGACCCAACGCGGGAAGTTCGGACCCTGCCACTTGTTCTCCTTGGTGGCCACGTTGCGCGAATGATAGCGGCGCATGTGCAGTGCGGGATCGGGTTGGGTCATCGGGATCTGGAACATCTCGATGTCCGCATAGAAGTGGGAATAGGTGTCGGGGTTGGCGACGTCGGAGGAGAAGAACACCGACGCCACCACCGATTTCAGCTCGACGTCGATGCCGGCTTTCTGGCAGGCCTGCTTGACGATCGCCTGGGTCTTCTGGCGCGGGCCGTTGATCGAGGTCTGGTACAGGAACTTCAGCTTCTTGCCGTCCTTCTCGCGGACGCCGTCCGAGCCGACTTTCCAGCCGGCCTCCTCGAGCAGCGCGCTCGCCTTCTCGACCGAGAACTCCCATTTGGTGTTCTTGGAGACGAACTCCTCGGGGCCGTTGAGATAGTTGGCGGTGGCGCGGCCGGCGCGGCCGTAGATCACCTTCTTGATGGATTCGCGGTCGACCAGCAGCGCCAGCGCCTTGCGCACGCGCGGGTCGGACAGGATCGGATGCTTGGTCTTGATCGACGAGCGCTCGCCGTCGACCTCGGTGTTCGGGTCGGTGAAGTTGACCGCGATGAACTCGATGTCGCCGCCGACCGCGAACAGCGACTTGCCCTTGCCGCCCTTTTCCAGGCGCAGCAGCACCTCGTCTTCGACCTGGATGTTCCAGGCGAAGTCATATTCGCCGGTCTGGATCACCGCCCGCGCCGCCGAGACGGCATCGCCGCCGCCCTTCATCTCGATCGTGTCGAAGGATGGCCGGTTGGCCATGTGGTAGTCGGGGTTGATCTCGCCGCGGATCAGATCGCCCGGTTTGAATTCGACGAATTTGTAGGGGCCAGTGCCGACCGGCTTCAGATTGTTCGGCGCTTCGCGGGATTTGCCGCCTTTGTACTCCGCGAACAGATGCTTCGGAATGATGCAGCCGTAAGCGCCGACAAAGGCGTTGGCCCAGAACGGTGTCGGCTTCTTGAAATTGATACGGACCGTGAGGTCGTCGACCTTTTCGACGGTGAGGCCGCTATAGGTCTCAATCGATACGGCCGCGGTCGCGGGATCGCTGGCATATTCCCAGTTGAACACGAGATCGTCGGCGGTCACCGGCTTGCCGTCGTGCCATTTGACGCCGGGTTTGAGTTTCCAGACCACCGATTTGGCATCGGCGGCGAGTCCGCCGTTTTGGATCGAGGGGATCTCGGCGGCGAGGATCGGGTTGAGATGGCCGTCGACGTCCCAGCTGGCCAGCGGCTCGTAGAAGATGCGCGAGCCGTCCTGGTCCTTGGTGCCGGTGGCGAAATGCGGATTGAGCAGGGTCGGGCCCTGCCACCACAACAGCTTCAGCGGACCGCCGCCGCCGCGTTTGGTCGGCTTGTAGGGGTTGGGGCTCTGCGCCATTGCGACGCCGCCGATCGCCAGAATCTGGTTCGCCAACGGTGCGGTGAGGCCGACGGCAATCATTCGCTTGACGAAGGCGCGGCGGTCCATCCGTCCGTCCCTTACGTCGTCGATCATCCCGCGCAGATTGTTGTCGAACATTGTCCCCTCGGTCCGGCTCACGTGTGATTGCGGCGGGCCTTGGAACCGGCCGCCGTGCTGGCGGCAGATGGCACACCGAATGACCGCGCAGGTCAACGCCTCCCGAGGTTCAGCGACTAGATCTTTTGGCTATCGCTTGTGCAGAACCGCTCCGCGCCGCACATCGGTTCGGCATTTCGGCGCCAAAGCGCGCCTGCGCACGCCTCGCAGTGCGGAAAATTTGTTCGTTATCCTTTGTTCCGAGATGCTTTTTTGTCACGCGCGCGCGTTTTCGAGCGGAGCGGACGCCGGTTCGCGTGGCGAAAGCGCGTCAAAGCAAAAATGCAGAGCCCTCGCTCCACTCCAATCGGATCAGAATAGGCGCTGGCCGGGCCGCGCATCGACGCGCAGGCCCGGCCGCAGATGCGGCGCTCAGGCGACCGACATGTCCAACGGCGGTGCAACATTCGCCGGCAGCGGACTGACATAGGGCGTTCGGGTGGTCCGCTTCTTGAGGTCGGCCTTGGCGGCCGCGATCAGCTCCGGCTCCATCAGCGCCTTGACGCCGAGGCCGGCCATCGCCTTGGCGGCCTGCACCATCGCCTTGTGCGCGGCCGGCGTCTTGCCCTGCGCCACAACCTGCCAGGTGTGGAACGGCGTGCCGATTGCAACCGTCGGTGCATGGACCTGCACCGTCGGCACCACCCAGCTGACGTCACCGACATCGGTCGAGCCGATCAGCGGATTGCGCTTGGCGTCGATCGGCACCAGGAAATCGGCCAGCGGCCGGTCGGTCGGATCCATGCCGATCGCGTAGTAGACCGAGGCGATGTCCTTGTCGGTCAGGGTCGCGCGGATCTTGCCGGCGAAATCCTTGTCGGCATCGTCGAAATGCGGCGGGCCGAGATCTTCCATGATCCGGTGCAGCGTCTGCTCCAGCGGGGTGTTGGGCAGGATGTTGGAGACCGCGGAGATGATCTTCATCTCCATCTTGGTCTCGGTCATCAGGGCTGCGCCCTGCGCGATCTTGTGCACGCGCTCGACCAGCTCGTTCATGCCGGGCAGGTCGCGGGCGCGGATCGAGTAGCGCACGCGGGCATGGGCCTGCACCACATTGGGCGCAATGCCGCCGGTGTCGAGCAGCGCGTAATGCACGCGGGCATCGCTCGGCATGTGCTCGCGCATGTAATTGACACCGACATTCATCAATTCCACCGCATCGAGCGCGCTGCGGCCGAGGTGCGGCGAGGCCGCCGCATGCGAGGTCCGGCCGGTGAAGATGAAATCGGCGCGGGTGTTGGCGAGCGACGGCGTCACCGCCACCTCCCAGAAGCTGTGCGGATGCCAGGTGATGGCGATGTCGGCGTCCTCGAACGCGCCACACCGCACCATGAAGGCCTTTGCCGCGCCGCCTTCCTCGGCGGGACAGCCGTAGTAGCGCACCCGGCCCGGCACCTTGTTGGCAGCAAGCCAGTCCTTCACCGCGGTCGCCGCGAGCAGCGCGGAGGAGCCGAGCAGATTGTGACCGCAGCCGTGGCCGTGGCCGCCGCTCTCGACCGGACGAGGTTCGGCAACGCCGGCCTCCTGGCTGAGGCCGGGCAGGGCATCATATTCGCCGAGGAAAGCGATGACCGGGCCGCCCTCGCCCCATTCGCCCATCACCGCGGTCGGAATGTCGGCGAGGTTCTCGGTGATGCGAAAACCCTGGTGGCGCAGTTCGGCCAGATGTTCGGCGGATGAGCGCGCCTCGGTGTAGCAGACCTCGGGCATCGCCCAGACCCGGTCGCTCAATTCGATGAAACGCGGCTTGATCGTGTCGACGCCGCGCCAAACATCATTACGGTTGTCCATTTGCTTCGGTTCCTTGGCTCGCTGGAGCATGATCAGGAAAAGTGTGAAGCGGTTTTCCGAAAAGATCATGCCCAAACAATGAGCCAAAGTGCGATGACGATTCATCGCGCTTTGGCCAATCTGAAGCGCAAAAGGCTAGCAGCTTGGCGCGCCGCCGCCTAGCTTGTGCCGGCAGACCAGCTTTTCCGCAGCGTCACGTCTTGGTGTGTCCGGTCGCAGAAGCGCTGGCCGGCCACGATCTTGCGCGCAAGTGTCTGTCTTGAGCGATCGGCCTGCCTTCCTCTATGATGTGGCTCGCGAGGACGTGGTCCGACCATGCATGATGCAATTCCGTCTCTGTTGCCGAGAAATTCGGGCCACCAGTTCGTGATCTATGCCGACGCCTGCTCGGGGGTAGCAGGTGCGCTGCATGAGCGTACCTTCGCGTCGGTGAACAACGTGGTTCGCCGGCTGCACCCTGCGCCCGAATTCATTCTCTTCCCCGGCGACGAGATCATCGGCCTCACCGCCGATGCCGACGCGTTGCGGGCGCAGTGGCGGCATTGGCTCGACACCGAAATGGGCTGGCTCGATCGGCGCGCGGTGCCGCTGTGGCACACGACCGGCAACCACACCACCTATGACGAGATGAGCGAGGCGGTGTTTCGCGAGGTCCTCAAGCTGCCACGCAATGGTCCGCCGGGTCAGGAGGGCCTGTCCTATTGGGTCCGCCGCGACGATCTCCTGATGGTGTTCGTGCACACGCTGTGGAGCGGGCTGGGCGGCGAGGGGCATGTCGAGACCGACTGGCTGCAAGCGGTGCTCGAACAGCACAGGGATGCCCGGCACAAGCTGGTGCTGGGTCATCATCCCGTGTACCCCATCAACGGCTTCAGCGGCAGCTATCAGCGCGAGATCGGCCACGAATACAGCGCGCGCTTCTGGGAGATCCTGGTCGGCGCCGGCGTGACCGCCTATCTGTGCAGCCACATTCTCGCATTCGATGTTCAGGTCCATCGCGGCGTGCTGCAGATCTGCACGGCGGGGGCGGGCACCGCACACCGGATGCCCGAAGGCGTCGAGTATCTGCATTGCGTGCAGGCGGCGCTCGATCGGGATGGTCTTCGCTATCAGGTGCTCGACACCGAAGGCGCCGTGCGCGAGCAGCTCGCATGGCCGTTGCCATCTCTCGACCGCGCCGCGTGGTCGCCATTGCCGCACGGGACCAGCTCCGCGCCATTGTCCGGAATGCCGGCGCCCGCGACGGTAGTCGCCCTGAAATTATCGGGCCGCACCGCCGCGGCAAGCGCCGCGCCGCAAACGCTGCTGTGCACGCCTGTGCCGGACATGATCGCACCGCTCTGGCTCGGCCTGCGCGGGCCGAACCAGACGCTCACCCTGATCCTCGGGCGCGAGCCCGGGCGTAGTCCGCATTACTGGGTCGGTCCCGATCTCGGCGATGAGCGGGATTTCGACCTCGACATCGCCTTCTATCCGGACATGGGACCGGGCGGCGTGCTGTGGCGACGCAGCGGTGACATCAGCTGGACGTCGTTCGCGGCGATATCGGCGACGGGGCTCGAGCGGTTCTCGTGGCCCGCGCTCTGGAGCGTCGGGTGCGGACAGCATGGACCGGACGACAGGCGATATGCCGGACCACGGCTCGACGTCGCTGCGGCCGTGTTCGCTTTGTCATGAGCCAAAGTCGGCGGCGCCCGCCCGGCCGAGAAGCGGGGCCAGGACGCAGGTGGCCTAGTCAGGCTTCTTCGGCTTGTCGCGTTCCGCGCTTTTCAATTCGCGATCGATCAGCGTGCAGACCCGCCGCTGCGCCAGCAGGCCGAGCCGCGCGCGTGTGGTACCCTGCCTGATCTTGCCGTTGATTTCGAATGACCAGCTCCAGAGGTCGGGTTCGATGTTGGTGAGCGTGTATTGAATGTCCCGATGACGATCGATCAGCTTCTTCATGCCGTTTCTTTTTGTTGGCTGAAGATTGCATAACCAGATCGAGGAGGCGTCTGTATCCGGACGACTACCTACGCAATTGGTCTAAGTGTCCGCATCACGGAATTTTCGCAATCACTGAGTTGGGGGTCGTTGTCCAGTGGTTGCGTGATCATGTCGCGAGAATGCAGATGTGTGCCTCACAACTTGCGCAACCCACTTGATGTCGTCCTGGCGCAAGCCAGGACCCATTACCCCAAATCTCAATTGTTGCGCGACGCTGGGGCCGCAGCTCGGTTAATCACCGAATGCGGTGGTTATGGGTCCTGGCTTGCGCCAGGACGACGGAGGGATAGGTCTCAATCCGCCAGCATCAACCTTGTACGTCCCGCCCTCACAAATTGATCACCCCGCGCCGCGCCGCATGCGCCACCGCATCGGTGCGGCCGGTGGCGTCGAGCTTGTCGAGCAGGGAGCCGACATGAAACTTGGCAGTGTGGACTGAAATCCCGAGCCGCTGCGCGATCATCTTGTTGGATGCGCCTTCGGCCAGCAGCGCCAGCACGTCGAGCTCGCGCGGCGTCAGCTCGAAGTCGCCGCCGCCCGCGGTCTCCCGGTTGCGCGCGACGAGCGTCGCCGTCGCCTGTTCGCCCGGAGCGGCGAGCCGCAGGCCGGCGACGCTGCCGAGCAGCGTCGCCAGCCGGTCGGCGAGGGCGGGGTCGTCGATCTCGAGTGCAATGATGATGTCGGCGGCAGGCTCGCTGCTCACGTCTCGGGCCTTTCGCCGACCGTCACTTTGAAGTTCAACGGCTCGCCGCCGCGATGCACGGTAAGCTCGACCACGCTGCCGACGCTCTGCGGCCCGAGGCCGCGCGACAGCGCCCGCACGCCGGACAACTTCTCGCCGTTGACGGCAATGATCACGTCGCCCTGGCGGATGCCGGCGGCAGCTGACGGGCCGGCCTTGTCGACATTCATCACCATCGCACCGAGGCCGTCGTCGAGACGGACCGGCTGCAGCCCGACGCCAAGATATCCGCGTGCGATGCGGCCGCTCTTCTCGAGCTGGGCCGCGACCCGCTCGATGGTCGCGGCAGGGATCGTCAGCACGCGGCGCGGGCCGAGCACCGCCATGCCGAACGGCGCACCTGCGGCATTCAGCGCCAGCCCGCCCTGCTGGCTGTGCCGCAGCCGGACGTCGAGCTCGATCCGCGCGTCGATCTCGCCGCCGCGCAGGCTACGCCAGGCCGCGCCCGACCGCGAGACCATGCCGAGCCGCGCGATCGGCGCGCCGCGGTCGGCCGCGACGATCACCGCGAGCGATCCGAGCGCGGGGATTTCGGTCGACAGCTTGATCGGCGCGACGTCGCCGTCGACGCGCAGCAGCGCGATGTCGGTGGTGTGGTCGCGTCCGACGACGGTGGCCTGTCGGCGGCTGCCGTCGGCAAACTGGATTTCGATCTCGCCCTCGTCGGCGAGCGCTTCGTCCGCAGTGACGACGAGGCCGGTCTTCCAGACAAAGCCGGAGGCGCGCGCGCGGTGCGAATGCACGGAGACGATTGCCGGCGCAGCGCGCGCAATGGTCTCGGAAAGGGCTGATGACAGCGAGGCGAGAGTGGTCGGTTCGGTCATGGGAAACTCCGTTGGCTTCCCTCAATCTGGGATGTTGCGGCCGGCGGTGAAACTGGCCGGATGGGCAGGGCGCGGCCCCGCCGATCGGAATCGCAGCTCAGCTCAGCCGATGCAGGGTCGCCTTCGGGCTCTCGCCGAACTTGGCGCGGTAGGCGCTCGCCATTCGGCTCAGATGGGTAAAGCCGAGGTCGAATGCAATATCGACGATGCGTTCGCCCGTCCGCGCCGTCTTGAGGCGGGCGTTGAGATGGGCGAGGCGGATGTCGAGCAGCATCTCGGAAACGGTGGTGCCGAAGTGACGGCGGAAGCCGAGTTGCAGCGCGCGGACGCCGGTTCCTGCGATCTCGGCAAGCTCGGCGAGATCCAGCGGTTCGGTCGCGCGGGTCTCGAGATAGGCCCGCACGCGCTTCAGCGCCGCAGGCTGGGCCTCAGCGCGGCCGTTGAAGACATCGATCGCCGAACTCAAGGTGTGCCGCTGCTCGTTGAGCAGGACATTGAGAAACGACTCGCGCCAATCGGCCGCCGCGACCGCTGACAAGCTCTTGTGCGGCCCGATCTGCTCGGCGGTCGTCACCAGTTGCTCGATCCTGGCCGAGAGCGTCTGCCCGAGTGGCCCGCTCAGTGCAACGGCCGGATCGAACTCGACCGGCCGGACCGCCACGCCGCCAAGCGCTGCGGCGCGATGCTCGACCAGCTTGCGGTCGAGCAGCAGGATGAGCTGGGCGCAGTCGCCGCGCCAGGTCATTTCGGTCGGAATCGTCGGTGACAGCAGCGAGGCACAGTGTCGTGGTCCGGTGGTGAGCTCGCGCGCGGCGGTCCGCACCGTGGCCGAGCCGGACAGCGGCATCTGCAACAGGAAGAAACGGTCGAGGTAACCCGGGTTGATCGCGACCGATCCGCCATAGGCGACATAGTTGACCGAGAACCCGTCGAACCCGGCGCAATTGTGGTGCGCCGAGAAAGCACGCTCAGAACGATCGACCGGCGTCAGCTCGTGTGGACAGAAGATGCGGCCGATCGCTTCAGCCGCGTCGTCGACGCGCGCCGTCGCGACGCGCGCGAAATCCTTGAGCCTTCCTCTTGCCGAAACCTCGTTGCCAACAGCAGTCACGCCGGCCGTCCGGAGTTGTTTGAGGTCTAAAACATCATGCAGCCTAGTGCATCCACCGGCAAAGGGGAACGCCGTTTCGTAGCGCAATCTGCCCGATCGGCGCGCAGGCGGATGCGGCAGCATTGGGCAGAAGCCGCGGGCTCGACGCTCCCGCATTGCAGCATGATCGTGCCGGCTGCGGATTCGTTTATCGGCTAGACAGCCCTTCCAGCTGGCGACAGGCTCCGTGTCGGCAATACGCATCCAAAACTGGAGAGGCTGACATGGGCACGCTCGAAAAAGGCATTACCCGAACCGGCACCGGCTACGGCGGCAAGACCTGGAATATCCTGGGCCAGGTCTACTATCCGAAGGCGGTCACCGACTCGACCTTCGCGTTCGAGACCAACAGCGATCCCGGCCAGTTCGTGCCGGTCCACATCCACCCGACCCAGGACGAATTCATCCTGGTGCAGGAGGGCGTGCTCGACCTCAAGCTCGACGGCGTCTGGGTGCAGGCCAAGGCCGGCGACCTCGTGCGCATGCCGCGCGGCATCCCGCACGGCTATTTCAACAAGTCAGACAAGCCGGCGCGGGCGCTGTTCTGGGTGTCGCCGATGCAGAAGCTCGAGGCTCTGTTTGAGAAGCTGCATAATCTGCAGGACCCCGTCGAGGTGGTGCGCATTTCCGCCGAACACGAGGTGGATTTCCTGCCGCCGGAAGCCAACGACTAGTCCGGCGAGCACACAGACAGCGCACCCGAGACAGCGATCGCCGGAGTTGGCTCCGGCGATGACGGGGACGCGTGCGCTTAGGGAAATGGGCCTGTTCATTCATCGCGGAGACGTTTCATGGTCAAGCAGAAGCAGGTGTGCGTCATCGGCGCCGGCATTTCCGGGCTCGCCGCCGGCAAAGCCTTTGCCGGTCGCGGCCACAAGGTGACCATCATCGAGCGCAGCGGCGATCTCGGCGGGGTCTGGGAGCCGGCGCGCTCCTACCCCGACGTCCAGACCCAGAGCCCGAAGGAGCTCTATCGCTACACCGACAAGGCGATGCCGGAGTCCTATCCGGAATGGCCGAAGGGCCCACAGGTCCATGCCTATCTGCGGGACTATGCCCGCAGCCACGGGCTCGACGGTGCGATGCGGTTCGATACCAGGGTCGAGAGCATGACGCGCCGCGCCGATGGCAGACCGGGCTGGACGCTCGAACTGCGCTCGACCGACGGCGCCACCGGCCACGAGGATTTTGACTTCGTCGCCGTCTGCACCGGGCAATTCAACGAGCCGCACTCGCTGCCGCTTTCCGGCGAGGACGGCTTCAAGGCGCAGGGCGGCCAGATCCTGCACTCGTCGCAGTACAGCGATCCTGATCTCGCCAAGGGCCGCAAGGTGGTGGTGCTCGGCGGCTCCAAATCGGCGACCGACATCGCCGTGAATGCGGTCAATTCCGGCGCCAGCGAGGTCACCATCGTGTTTCGCGAGCCGGTCTGGCGGATCCCCTATTTCGTCGGCGGCCTCGTCAACTTCAAGCGCATCCTCTACATCCGCGCGCAGGAGCAGATGTTCGCGAGCTGGGGCATCGGGCCGATGGCGCGCCTCGCGCATGTCGTGGCCAAGCCGTTCGTCTGGGCGAACTGGCGCGGGCTCGAGAGCATGCTGAAGATGCAGCTCAAGCTGAAGCAGTGCGGCATGGTGCCGAAGGAGCGGATCGAGGACGGCGTCAACTGCTCGGTGCCGATCGCGACCCCCGGCTTCTACCCGATGGTCGCCGACGGCCGGATCAAGGCGGTGCAGGGCACCTTCGATCATTATGAGGGCAAGGCCATCGTGATGAGCGGCGGCCAGCGTGTCGCGGCTGACGTCGCGGTGCTCGCGATCGGCTACAAGCTCGGTGTGCCGTTCCTCCCCGAGGAGTATCAGAACAAGCTGGTCGAGCCCGACGGGCAGTACCGGCTCTATCGGCTGATCGCCAACCCGGATCTGCCCGACATGGGCTTTGTCGGGTTCAATTCGAGCTTCTGCACCGTGCTGTGCGCGGACCTCGCGGCGAACTGGCTGGTGCGCTATGCCGACGGCCAGCTCGCGCGGCAGCCGAGCGCGGCCGAGATGCATGACAACATCGCGATGATGCTGAACTTCAAGCGCGTCGAGCGGCCGGCGGCGGGCGTCTATGGCGGGCTCTGCGTCGCGCCCTATCACTTCAAGCATTTCGACGAGCTGTTGGCGGACATCGGCACCAAGGCGTCGCGCCGCAACCCGTTCGTCGAAAAATTCACGCCGCCGGACGCGGACGCCTATGCGCGCTTCCTTGCGACCGCGCCTATGTACGAGGCCGTGGCCTAATCGCGGCCGGCGTCGAGGAAGGCTTGCGCCAGACGCTCGGGATTGGAGAAGCAGAGCTCGTGGCTACCCGGCACCTGGACCAGGCGGAATAGCCCGAGCTTCTCCGACAGCCGCGGATGCCAGGGCAGGCCGTGCGGCATCGCCGTGTCCTCGGTGCAGTTGACGTAGGATTTTGCGATCGGCATCTCGGCCGGATTGCTCCGCAGCGCGATCTTGTCCTGGAAGGTCTTGAGCGGGTGCGGGTTGAGCTTGTCATAGGCCCGCTGCGCGGTCTCGAGGTCGGCGTCGTTGATGAAGGCCTCGCGCCAGATCGGGAACGGCAACACCACCGAGCCGTCGCCGCGCTCGGCATAGATGGCATCGAACAGGCCGACATAGTGCGGCGGCACCATGTCGTTGAGGCATTCGCCATTGTTGGGCACGAACGCATTCCAGTACACCAGCCGGCGGATGCGGCTGGCGGCGGCGTCGGCAACGCCCGTGATGACCATGCCGCCATAGCTGTGACCGACCAGCACGATTTCATTCAGATTGTGCTCGGCGAGATAATCCACGATCGACTGGATCGCCTCGGCAAGACCAGTATCCTTCCGGTCGCCGGGGCGGTTGCCCTTGATCGTCGGGGTGTGGACGACATGGCCGGCCTTGCGGATGGCGGCCGCAACCGGCTCAAACTCGGCGCCGGTATGCCAGGCGCCATGGACAAGAACATAGGTCGACATGTTGTACCTCCCTGCGTGGTTTGTGAGATCGGCCGCCGCGCCCCCGAACGCCCGGGATAAGCGCCGAGCTCAAGCAATTCCTGATGGATATTGACCCGGGGCCACGGAACGCGCTTGGCTGTAGCCGAACCGGATTGGGCTCGGAGTGAACTGATGCAGCAAATCGCCGCCGCGGATCGCTCGCGCAGGCTGAGCTGGAATACCGCGGACACGCGGCCAGGCGAGCAGTTCGCCTATTATCGCGAGGCGATCTGCCAGGCCTTCATGAACTTGACGCCGGAGCCGCCGGCGACGCCGGGTTTCCTGGCCCGTTGGGCTCGGCGACGGCGCGGTCAACCGGGTC
This sequence comes from Bradyrhizobium sp. AUGA SZCCT0105, assembly GCF_018129565.1. NCBI lineage: Bacteria > Pseudomonadati > Pseudomonadota > Alphaproteobacteria > Hyphomicrobiales > Nitrobacteraceae > Bradyrhizobium > Bradyrhizobium sp. AUGA SZCCT0105. Next base: position 45,862 of record NZ_JAFCMK010000012.1, read on the forward strand.
AGTTTCCCGGAGCATGTCGTGCGGCGCTCGGCTGCCGATATCGCGGCGTCCAGCCGGCGCTGTTATTATCTCAATCTCAAGCTCGCCGGCCGCTGCCGTATCCAGCAGGCTGGGCGCGAGATCAGCCTCTCGCCCGGGCAGGTCGGTATCTTCGACAGCGGGCAGCGGTTCTCGCTGCTGCACGACCGCGGTCCCGCGCTGCAGGTCGCCTCGTTCTGGGTGCCGGCCGAGGCGCTCGATGAGCGGCTGCCGTCGGCGCCGGAGGTGGCCCCGGCGCGGATCTCCGATGATCCGTTCGTCGGCCATCTCATCGCCGAGACCGCGCAGGTGCTGAACAATTCGGCGCTCCGCGCATCGGATACTGACAACGCCCGGCTGTTCGGCGTGCTGCTCGACCTGGTGGCGCTCAGCCTGTCGCGGACTGGCCGCGCGGGCGTTGCCGAGAGCGCGAGTCTTGCCGATGCAACCTGGCTCGCGCTGCGCCGCGCCGTCGACCGCAGGCTGCGCGAGCCCGGCCTCGGCGTTGCCGCGATCGCCGCCGCGATCGGCATCAGCGAGCGTTACGTCCACAAATTGTTCGAGCGGGCCGGCACCACATTCGCCAGCTATGTGATGAACCGTCGCCTCGATGGCGCGGCGCGCGATCTGAAGAATCCCGCGATCGCCGGGCGCGCGATCGGCGACATCGCGTTCGATTGGGGCTTCTCCGATCTGTCGCATTTTACCCGGCGCTTCCGGCATCGCTTCGGCTGCACGCCGCGCGACTGGCGCCGGAGCTAACGCAAAGTTCGGAAGTCACGATGTCACAATCATTCACCTATCAGGTCAGCCCGATGCGGGTCGTGTTCGGGACCGGCACGGTTGCCGCGCTGGCGGACGAAATCGGCCGGCTCGGCATCAGCCGCGCGCTGGTGCTCGCAAGCCGGCGGCAGCAGGCCGAGCTCGGCGATCTCCGAGGCTTGACCGGCGGCCGCATGGCTGGCGCGTTCGACGGCGCTGTTGTGCACACCCCTGTCGCGGTCACCGAACGTGCGATGCAGATGGTCCGCGAGTTGAAGCCCGACGGCGTGGTTGCGATCGGCGCGGGTGCCGCGACTGGCCTCAGCAAGGCGATTGCGTTGCGCACCGACCTGCCGCAACTGATCGTCCCCACCAGCTATGCCGGCTCCGAGATGACGCCGGTGCTCGGAGAGACTGTCGACGGCGTCAAGACCACGCAATCCTCGCCGAAGATATTGCCCGAAGCCGTGATCTACGATGTCAACCTGACGATCTCGATGCCGGCAAAGTTCTCGGCGATATCCGGCCTCAACGCGATCGCACATGCGGCCGAGGCGCTGTATGCGCGGGACGGCAATCCGATCACCTCGCTGATGGCGGAAGAGGCGATCGCAAAACTCGCGACATCGCTGCCGAACGTGATCGCGGGGCCGCACGACCTCGACGCGCGATCCGATGCCCTGTATGGCGCCTGGCTGTGCGCGGTCTGTCTCGGCACCGTCGGCATGGCGCTGCATCACAAGCTCTGCCACACCGTCGGCGCGCTGTTCGACCTGCCGCATGCCGAAACCCATGCGGTGCTGCTGCCGCACACCATCGCCTACAACACGCCGGCCGCGCGCGATGCGATCGGCCGTGCCGCGCGGGCGCTTGGAGCCGCTGATGCGGCCGATGGCCTGTTCGATCTGTCGGAAAGGCTCGGCGCGCCGCGCTCGCTCGCCGAGATCGGCATGCCCGAAGACGGCATCGCAAAGGCGGCCGCACTCGCTACCAGGAATCCTTACTGGAATCCGCGGCCGATCGAGGACAGCGGCATCAGCGACCTGCTGCGGCGCGCGTGGTCGGGCGCGCGGCCGCAGGCGGGATAGATCACACGCCGATGGCGTTGCGCGCGATCACGTCGCGATAGAACGCCGCGCTCAGTTTCGGCACGCGCGCCTGGGTCTCGAAATCCACCCGGTACAGGCCGAAGCGCTTCGCGTACCCGTAGATCCATTCGAAATTGTCCATCAGGCTCCACAGGAAATAGCCGTGGACCGGGACGCCGTCGGCGGTCGCGCGCTGCAATTGGGCGAGGTAGTTGCGCAGGAACATGATGCGGTCGAGGTCGTAGATCTGCCCGTCCGGCTGCAGCTTGTCCTCGCCGGACGTGCCGTTCTCGCTGATATAGATGCTCTTGATGTTCCAGAGCTTGGCCGCAATCCGCGGCGCCCAGTAGATCGTCTCCGGCGCGATCCGCAGCCAATCCGAATTCATATGCGGGAAGGAGCCCGGCATCGGCAGCGGCTTCCAGCCGGGGGCAGTGTCGGTGGCGAGGACATAGCAGTGCGGCGCGTAGATGTTGAGCCCGACGAAATCGTTGGGCTGCGCGATGATCTTCAGCTCCTCGGCGGTGAATTTGGGCGCGTCCGCACCGGCATATTGCAGGAAGCCCTCGGTGTACTTGCCTTCGAGGAGGACGCCGAGGAAACCCGCATTGAGTTCGCGTGTCGCGATCTCGGTGGCGCGAATGTTCTCCGGCGTGTTGACCGCGGGCACGCAGGCGGTGATGTTCTCGGCGGGACCGACCCGCGTGCCGGGGCGGCCCTTGGCGCGGATCGCCTGCACCGCGAGCCCGTGCGCCAGCGCGACATGGTGGCGCGCCTGGTTCACCTCGGCCGGCGGCAGCGTCAGGCCCGGCGCGTCAACGCCGAGTGCATAGCCGAACGGGAGGAAACGCCCGACCTCGTTGAGGGTGAAGATGTTCTTGACCCGGTCGGTCAACCGCTGCGCCACATAGCCGGCGTAATCGCTAAATGCCCTCGACGTGTCGCGTGAGCGCCAGCCGCCGACTCGGTCCTGCAACGCCTGCGGCAGGTCCCAGTGATAGAGCGTGGCGTACGGCTCGATGCCGTTCGCGAGCAACTCGTCGACCAGGCGGTTGTAGAAGTCGAGGCCCTTCGGGTTCGGCGTGCCGGTGCCATCGGGGAACACCCGTGGCCAGGCGATCGAAAAGCGATAGGCCCTGGCGCCGAGATCCTTGATGAGGCGGACATCGTCCTTGTAGCGGTGGTAGTGCTCGTTGGCGCGATCGCCGGTAGAGCCGTCCTCGATCTTGCCCGATGTGTGGGTGAATGTGTCCCAGATCGACGGACCGCGGCCGTCCTCCTTGACCGCGCCCTCGACCTGGTAGGACGAGGTCGCAGTGCCCCAGACGAAGCCGGCGGGAAAGTTCGCGCCGTCAGGCCGCGGAGCGTGGTTCGCGGCCTCGGCAGGGCCGGTCAAACCGAGCGCCGAGAGGCCTGCAAGGCCCGCAAACTGCCGGCGCGAGAACTTTCCGAACATTGTTGTCTCCCGTCGCCGGATGCCGCGGCTGGAATGCCAGCCGCAGGTTAACCTTCCACCCCGCGGTTGAGCAACAAGGCCGCGAGGTCGAGCCGCGGTAGCGAGCGGCGCACCAATCGATGCGACCCGTTGCGATGTCGGATGTCGCGGAGTTGTCAGTTTTGTGGCGACATCTTCTCTACTAGATTGCCTGCTACGTCCTTCCGCAATGACATCCCAAATCCCGAGAACCCGGTGAGCTGCGCGATGAACAAGCCTGCGACCCATGTCCGAACCGCGCTGCTGCGTCGTCTTGCCACGGCAATCGGCTTGCTGCTGGCGACGGCCGCAGGCGCGCAGGCCGAGCAGACATTTTCGTTCGACGGCACACCCGGGAAGCTGCCGAAGACGGTTGTCCCGTTGAGCTACGCGATCGAGCTGACGCCCGATATCACCAGCCTGGCGCTGCCTGGCGTGGAGACCGTCGACATCGAGGTGCGTGAGGCTACGGCGCAACTAACGCTGAACGCGATCAACACGACATTCGCCGAGGCCACGATCGATGACGGCGCGCAGCGCGCGGAGGTCGCGACCGACGCCACCGCGCAGACCGCGACGCTGACCTTCGCCAAGCCGCTTGCGGTGGGCCGGCACAAGCTCCGCATCGCGTTCACGGCGCAGATCAACAAATTCGGCACCGGGCTGTTTGTGGTCGACTATCCGACCCCGACCGGGATCAAGCGGCTGATCTCCAGCAAGCTGGAGCCGGCCGATGCAAGGCGGATCTTTCCGTGCTGGGACGAGCCGTCGTTCAAGGCGAGCTTCGCGCTGACCGTCGTGATCCCGCGCAATCTGCTAGCGGTCGGCAACATGCCCATCGCGAGCGAGGCGGCGGCCGCCGGCGATCTCAAGAAGGTCACGTTCGCGCCGACGCCGAAAATGTCGAGCTATCTGTTCGTGCTCACCGTCGGCGAACTTGAGCGGATCACGGCGGATGCCGGCGGCGTCACCATCGGCGTGGTGACGACGGAGGGCAAGAGCGGGCAGGGCCGGTTCGCGCTCGACAGCGCGGTGAAGCTGCTCGCCTATTACAACGACTATTTCGGCGTCAAATATCCGCTGCCGAAGCTCGATTTGATCGCGGTTCCCGGCGGGTTCGGCGGCGCGATGGAGAACTGGGGCGGTATCACCTTCTTCGAGAGCCGACTGCTGTTCGATCCCGCGACCAATGCCGAGACGGCGCGGCGCGGCATCTTCGGCATCATCGCGCACGAGATGGCGCATATGTGGTTCGGCGATCTCGTCACCATGGCGTGGTGGGACAATCTCTGGCTCAACGAGGGCTTTGCCAGCTGGATGGCGACCAAGGCCTCGGAGCAGTTCTATCCGCAATGGCAGAGCTGGCTGAACGGCTACGGCGCGAAGCAGTTTGCCATGGCGCTCGATGCGCGCCGCACCTCACACCCGGTGCAGCAGCCGATCGCCGACCACAGCGAAGCCGTCACGGCGTTCGACGCCATCACCTACAACAAGGGCCAGGCGCTGATCCGCATGCTCGAGAATTATCTCGGCGAGCAGGCGTTCCGCGACGGCATCCGCAAGTACATGGCCGCACATGCCCACAGCAATTCCACCACCGCCGATCTCTGGCAGGCGCTCGAGACGTCCGGCGGCAAGACGATCACCGGCATCGCCGCCTCCTTCACGGAGCAGGATGGCGTGCCGCTGGTCATGGCCGAGACGGCCTGCGATGGCACCGCGCAACGCCTGACGTTGCAGCAGGACCGTTTCGTGATCGCCCCGGCCAACGATCCGCCGCTGCCGGCCCACGACTGGCCGATCCCGGTTGCGGCTGGACCGGCGCAGGGCAGGCCGTTTGACGAGATCCTGCTGAAGGGTAGTACAGATATTCCGGCCGGCGCATGCGGCGATGCGATCAAGGTCAATCTCGGCGATGTCGGCTACTTCAGGGTCGAATACGGCCCCAAGAACCGTGCCGCATTGTTGAACACCTTCCCGCAAATGCAGGTTGCCGACCGGCTCAATGTCGTCACCGACAGCTGGGCGCTGGTGCAGGCGGGCCGCGCCGAAGCGCCGTCCTATCTCGCGCTGCTCGACGCGCTGGATGCCGGCGACCATCGCGCGGTGTGGGATCAGGTGATCTCGACCTTTGCCACGCTCAACCGCCTGTCGCGCGACCGCAGCGAGCGGGGTGTGATCCAGGCCTATGCCCGCGCCAAACTGCGCCCGGTGTTCGACCGGATCGGATGGGATGGCGGCGGCTCGGGTGACGACGACACTGCGCTGCTCCGCGCGAGCCTGATCTCGACGCTTGGCGACCTCGGTGACGCGGCCATCATCGCCGAGGCGAAGCGGCGCTTTGCGGCGTTCCTCGATGATCCCAAATCGCTGCCGACCACGCTGCGCGATGCGGTCACCCATGTCGTCGGCATCACGGCCGATCGGGCGACATATGACAAACTGCTGGCGCTCGCACGCAACAGCACGGCGACCAATGAGCGGCTGCGCTATTATTTCGCCGTGGCCAGCGCCCGCGATGCTGAGCTGGCGCGCGCGACGCTGGGGTTGACGCTGACCAACGAATTGCCCGACACGATCGTCACAGGGATGATCAATTCGGTTGCGTCCGCAGGCGAGCATCCGCAGCTCGCCTGGGACTTCGTCCAGGCCAATTTCGATACGTTGCTGGCCAGGCAAGGGCCGAATTTCCGCGACCAGTTCGTGCCGAACTTCATGATCAATTTTACCGATCAGGACCACGCGGCACAGCTCGCCGCGTTTGCCCCGTCGCAATCGACCAGCGGCGGGCGGGTGACGGTGGCGCGCTCCTTGCAAGCGATCGCGATCTCGGCCGATCTCGCCGCGCGTGTGCTGCCCGTGGCCGACGCCTGGATCAGGGCGCACAAGCCGTGAGATCGCAAGAGAGTTTCCGGCGGCGCGCGATGCGGCTATGCTCCGCGCGCGGCATGCAATCAACGATGCGAGGCTGATATGGTCAAAGGTTCCGATTTGCTGGTCGCGGCCCTCGAGAATGAGGGCGTGGAACGGGTGTTCGGCGTTCCCGGCGAGGAGAATCTCGACGTCGTCGAGAGCCTGCGTAAATCCTCGATCAAGCTGATCGTGACCCGGCATGAGCAGGCGGCGGCTTTCATGGCGGCGACCTATGGCCGCCTGACCGGAAAGCCCGGCGTCTGCATGACGACGCTGGGTCCCGGCGCGCTCAACCTGACCACCGGCGCCGCCTATGCGCTGCTCGGCGCGATGCCGATGGTGATGCTCACGGGCCAGAAGGGCATCTTGAGCAGCCGGCAGGCCAAGTTCCAGATCGTCGACATCGTCAACACATTCCGTCCGCTGACCAAGCTGTCGCTGCAGATCGTCAGCGGCGCCACCATTCCGACGCTGGTCCGCGACGCCTTCCGGATCGCAACGCAGGAACGGCCGGGGCCGGTGCTGCTCGAACTGCCGGAGGATATCGCGCGCGAGGAGATGGCGCCGGTCGAGATCGTGCCGCCGCATCCGATCGAAATTCCGATCGCGCATGCGGCTGCGCTCGACCGCGCCGCCGACATGATCCTGAAGGCGCAGCGCCCGCTGATCATGCTCGGCGCGGCGGCATCGCGCCCGCGCTCGACCGCCGGGATCGGCGACTTCGTGCGGCGGACCAAGATCCCGTTCTTCACGACCCAGATGGGCAAGGGCACGGTATCGGGCGGTACCAACCAGTACATGGGAACTGCCGCGCTGAGCGAGCGCGACTATGTGCACGAGGCGATCGACCGCGCCGACCTGATCATCGCGATCGGTCACGACACGATCGAGAAGCCGCCCTTCATCATGGGCCCGAAGGGGCCGCAGGTGATCCATGTCAGCTACACGGCGGCGAATGTCGAGCAGGTCTACTTCCCGCAATGCGAGGTGATCGGCGATGTCGGGCCGAGCCTCGAATTGCTGGCCGATCGGGTCGCGGGAAAGCTGCCGTCCGCCAGCGCGCTGCTCAGCCTGCGCGAAGGAATTCTGGCGAGGATCACCGATCGCGCCACCGAAGGCCGCTGGCCGCCGACGCCGCAGCGCATCGTGCACGATGTGCGGCAGGTCATTCCCGAAGACGGCATCGTCGCGCTCGACAACGGCATGTACAAGATCTGGTTTGCGCGCAACTACCGCACGCTGCTCGCGAACTCGTTGCTGCTCGATAACGCGCTCGCCACCATGGGTGCCGGCCTGCCGTCGGCGATGATGGCGGCGATGCTGTATCCGAAGAACCGCGTGCTCGCGGTCTGCGGCGACGGCGGCTTCATGATGAACTCGCAGGAGATGGAGACGGCGGTCCGCCTCAAGCTCAATCTGGTGATCCTGATCCTGGAGGATTCTGCCTACGGCATGATCCGCTGGAAGCAGGCGGTCGACAACTTCCCGGATTTCGGCCTCACTTTCGGCAATCCGGATTTCGTCAAATATGCCGAGAGCTATGGCGCCAAGGGTTCGCGGATCGAGAGCACGGAGGCGATCGTCCCGACCCTGGAGCGGGCCTTCTCCGGCGGCGGCGTGCATCTCGTGGTGGTGCCGATCGACTATACCGAGAACAAGCGGGTGCTGGTCGACGAGCTGCGCGAGAAGGTGCAGCAGATCGACGTGTCGTAGAGCATAGCTGCGTTTCGCAGGGAACGAAAAGTCCTCGGCTTGATTGAACGTAAGCCGCCATGGTAGCACGCCAGGATGTTACGCAATGAGTATCACTCGTTGTGCGGATGGTCGGCGATACCAGATCTGAGAGGTCACGTGACTGCACCTAATCCTGCCGCCGGCAAACCCGTCGATCCCTCAGCGCTTGCCAATGTGCCGCGGCTGGTCACGGCCTATTTTGCCGGCAAGCCCGACGCCAGCAATCCCACCCAACGGGTTGCCTTCGGCACCTCGGGCCATCGCGGCTCGTCGCTGAAGAATTCCTTCAACGAAGACCACATCCTCGCCACCACGCAGGCGATCTGCGATTACCGACGCGAGAAGGGGCTGACCGGGCCGCTGTTCATCGGCATCGATACCCATGCGCTCGCCGAGCCGGCATTGGCCAGCGCGGTCGAGGTGTTCGCGGCGAACGGCGTCGAGATCATGATCGACGGGCAGGGCGGCTACACCCCGACGCCGGTGATCTCGCATGCAATCCTGAGCTACAACAAGGGACGCAGCACGGGCCTTGCCGACGGCGTCGTCATCACGCCGTCACACAACCCGCCGGAGGACGGCGGCTACAAATACAATCCGCCGCATGGCGGTCCGGCCGACACCGACGTCACCGCTGTGGTCGAGAAGAACGCCAACCGCTACATCGAGGCCGGTCTCAAGGGCGTCGCGCGGATGCCGTATGATCGGGCGCGCAAGGCCGCGACCACGCATCTGCACGACTACATCACGCCCTATGTTGCCGATCTCGGCAACACCGTCGATCTGGCGCTGATCAAATCCGCCGGCGTCAAGATCGGCATCGATCCGCTCGGCGGCGCGGCGGTGCATTACTGGCAGCCGATCATCGCGCGCTACGGCATCAACGCTACCGTCGTCAATGAGGCGGTCGATCCCACCTTCCGTTTCATGACCGCGGACTGGGACGGCAAGATCCGGATGGACTGCTCGTCGCCTTATGCGATGGCGAGCCTGATCGGGATGCGCGACCGATTCGACGTCGCCTTTGCCAACGATACCGATGCCGATCGCCATGGCATCGTGACCCGCTCGAACGGGCTGATGAACCCGAACCACTTCCTCGCCACCGCGATCGCCTATCTGTTCGCGCATCGGCCGCAATGGAGCGGGAGCGCAGCGATCGGCAAGACCATCGTGTCGAGCTCGATCATAGATCGAGTGGCCAAGAAGCTGAACCGCAAGCTGGTCGAGACGCCGGTCGGCTTCAAATGGTTCGTCGAAGGGCTCGGCAGCGGCGGCTTCGGCTTTGCCGGCGAGGAGAGCGCCGGCGCGTCGTTCCTGAAGCGCGACGGCTCGGCGTGGACCACGGACAAGGACGGCATCATCCTCGGCCTGCTGGCGGCGGAGATCATCGCCAAGACCGGTCGCGATCCGAGCGAGTTGTTCAACGAGCTGACCGCCGAACTCGGCGTTCCCTATTACGAGCGCATCGATGTCGCGGCGACGCCGAAGCAGAAGAATGCGCTGAAGGCGCTCGGGCCCGAGCAGCTCAACATGACCGAGCTCGCCGGCGATCCCGTGCGCGCGGTCAGGACCAAGGCGCCGGGCAACGATCAGCCGTTCGGCGGCATCAAGGTCGAAACCGAGGCCGGCTGGTTTGCCGCGCGTCCGTCCGGCACCGAGGATGTCTACAAGATCTACGCCGAGACCTTCCGCGGGCCGGATCATCTGAAACAGATCCAGGGCGACGCGCAGGCCGCGATCGCCAAGGTGTTCTGAGAGCACAAGGCCGGGCGGAATTCATGCGCGTATTGTTGACCGGCTCTTCCGGCTGGCTCGGCCGCTTCCTTGCGCTGCGGCTTCGACAGGCCGGCCATGACGTGACTGGCCTCGACGTCGTCCCGGGCGAGGCGACCAATGTGGTCGGCTCCGTGGTCGACCGGTCGGTGATCGATCGGGTGTTCGGCGATCACGGCATCGAGGCCGTGATCCATGGCGGCGCGCTGCACAAGCCCGACATCGCGCGGTTCGCGCCGCAGGCCTTTGTCGACGTCAACGTGTCAGGCACGCTCAATCTGCTGCAGGCGGCCGCCGCCGCCGGCCACGACCGCTTCGTGTTCACCTCGACGACCTCGCTGATGATCTCGCAGGCGATCCGCGACGAGGAAGGCCATGCGGCGGTGTGGCTTGACGAGGCGACAGGGCCGCTCGAGCCGCGCAACATCTACGGGGTGACGAAACTTGCTGCCGAGGGGCTGTGCCGGCTCTTCAGCCGCGAGCATGGGCTGAACTGCGCGGTGCTGCGCACCAGCCGCTTCTTCCCCGAGGACGACGATACGATCCGCGATATCCACGGCGAGAACCTGAAGGCGACCGAGCTGCTGTATCGCCGTCTCACGGTCGAGGATGCCGCCGATGCCCATGTCGTGGCGCTGGAGAAGATCCGCGGCTTCGAGGTCTTGGTGATCAGCGCGCCGACGCCGTTTGCGCGCAGCGACGTCGCTGATCTGAAGACGGACGCCGCCGGCGTGATCGCGCGCCATTTCCCCGATGCTTCGGCGCTGTTCGAGCGCCAAGGCTGGCATTTGCCGCAATCGATCGGCCGGATCTACGATGCGAGCAAGGCCGAACGGCTGCTCGGTTTCCGCGCCGTAACCGACTTTGCCGCGGTGCTCGGCGCCCTGCGCAGCGGCGAGCCGCTTCCCTTTGCGCACGATCCCGATTATGTCTCGCCGTCAACGAGGCTCGCAAATGGCTGACTTTCACGGCGTCTTTCCGTATCTGGTGTCTCCGGTCGATCCCGCCGGCCATGTCCGCACCGAGGTGCTGGGCCGGCTCTGCGACGATCTGGTCAAGGCCGGCGTCCATGGGTTGACGCCGCTCGGTTCGACCGGCGAGTTCGCCTATCTCAACAATGCGCAGCGCATGCAGGTGGTGGCGACCACGATCGAGGCCGCGCAGGGCCGCGTGCCGGTGGTCGCCGGCGTCGCCTCGACCTCGACGGCGGATGCGGTGGCACAGGCCAAGGCCTATCAGAAGCGGGGTGCTGCCGGCATTCTGGCGATCATGGAGGCGTATTTTCCGCTTAGTGACGCGCAGGTGGAATCCTATTTCCGCGCCATCGCCGACGCCGTCGACATCCCGGTCGTGATCTACACCAATCCGAATTTCCAGCGCTCCGACCTCACGCTCGACGTCATCGCGCGCCTCGCCCAGCATCCGCGGATCGGCTACATCAAGGACGCCTCGACCAACACCGGCCGGCTGCTGTCGATCATGAACCGCTGCGGCGACAGCCTGAAAGTGTTCTCGGCCTCCGCCCATATTCCGGCCGCGGTGATGCTGATCGGCGGCCATGGCTGGATGGCCGGCCCGGCCTGCATCATCCCGCGCCAGAGCGTCGAGCTCTACAATCTCTGCCGCCGCGCCCGCTGGGACGAGGCGATGACCTTGCAGCGCAAGCTCTGGCGCATCAACGAGGCGTTCGCCCGCTTCAACCTCGCCGCCTGCATCAAGGCCGGGCTCGCGAGCCAGGGCTACGATGTCGGCGACCCCGTGCCGCCGCAGGCGCCGCTCACCGCCGAGCAGCGCAAGGTCGTCGAGGCCGCGTTGCGCGATCTCGGTTGAAGCTGGCTTGCGCGTTGCATAAGGCGCATTACCTCGTCGTTTCCGGGCGTGTTGTCTCGCGCCGAAAATCCGTTAAAACCCGCCGAAATTTCTGAAATCAAGGACCCTCCGATGAACATTCTTCCCGGCAATATGCGTTTTGGTGCGGGCCAGCCGGTCAAGCGTCTGGAAGACCAGCGGCTGCTTACCGGGAAGGGACATTTCATCGACGACAAGCCGCAGGACGGCGCGCTCTGGCTGCACGTGCTGCGCTCGCCGCATGCCCACGCCAATATCAAGTCGATCGACGCCAAGGCGGCGCTCGAGATGCCCGGCGTCAAGGCGGTCTATACCGGCGCCGACCTCGTCAAGGACGATATAGGCACGCTGCCGACGCTGGCGATCTTCAAGCGCCCCGACGGCTCGCCGATGACCGTGCCGCCGCGGCGCCTGCTGGCGCATGAGGTGGTGCGTTATGCCGGCGAGGGTGTTGCGGCTGTGGTCGCGACCTCGCGCGTGCTGGCGCAGACGGCGGCCGAGGCGATCGAGGTCGATTATGAGGTGCTGCCCTCGGTGGTCGATCCGGTCGAGGCGATCAAGCCGGGCGCGCCGGCGGTCTGGCCGGAGGCGCCCGACAACATCGTGGCCGCGATGAGCTATGGCGACGCCGCCAAGGTCGAGGAAGCCTTCGCCAGCGCCGCGCACAAGGTGTCGCTCGACCTGGTCAGCCAGCGCCTGGTGCCGTCGGCGATGGAGCCGCGCTCGACCATTGCCGAGATCGAGAAGAAGACCGGCCGGCTGATTCTCCATGTGCAGTCGCAGACCCCGGGCTCGACCCGCGATCTGCTGGCGGAATCGATCCTGAAGCGGCCGAAGGACAGCGTGCGCGTGTTGGTCGGCGATATCGGCGGCGGCTTCGGCCAGAAGACCAGCCTCTATCCCGAAGACGGCATCGTCGCCTATGCCGCGACCAAGCTGAACGAGAAGATCCGCTGGCGCGGCGACCGCACCGACGAGTTCGTCGGCGGCACCCATGGTCGCGACCTGACCTCGACCGGCGAGTTCGCGCTCGACGCCAAGGGCCGCGTGCTGGCCTATCGCGTGCGCTCGATCGGCGGCACCGGCGCTTATTCGTCGGGCACCGCCAACATCATTCCGCTGGTGCTCGGCCCGTTCGTGCAGACCGGCGTCTACGATCTGCCGCTGGTGCATTTCGAGGTGAAGTCGGTGATGACCAACACCGCGCCGGTCGGCGCCTATCGCGGCGCCGGCAGGCCCGAGGCGGTGTTCATCGTCGAGCGGTTGTTCGATGCCGCGGCGCGCCAGATCGGCATGGACCCGCGCACCATCCGCAAGGTCAACTACATCAAGCCGGCACAACTGCCCTACACCAATGCGGTCGGGCAGGTGTATGACTCCGGCGCCTTCGCCCACATGCTGGAGCGCGCGTCCGATTTGGCCGACTGGAACGGCTTTGCCGCGCGCAAGAAGGCGGCGAAGAAGAAGGGCCTGCTCTACGGCCGCGGCCTGACCAGCTACATCGAATGGACCGGCGGCCGCGCCCACACCGAAAACGTCTCGCTGCATGCGACCGCGGAAGGCCGCGTCATCCTGCATTCAGGCACCATGGCGATGGGGCAGGGCCTCGCCACCACTTACACCCAGATGATATCAGATACGCTCGGCATTGCCATGGACAAGATCGACGTCATCCAGGGCGACACCGATCTCGCCACCGGCTTCGGCAGCGTCGGCTCGCGCTCGCTGTTCGTCGGCGGCACCGCGGTTGCAGTCTCGAGCAATGACTTGATCAACAAGGCGCGCGACAAGGCCTCCCACCTGCTCGAAGCCTCCGTCGGGGACATCGAGTATCGCGACGGCTTCCTCACCGTGGTCGGCACCGACAAGCGCATCAGCCTGTTCGAGATCGCAAAGAAGGAAAGCGGCGCCAAGCTCTCGGTCGAGAGCGAGGGTAATGTCGACGGCCCGAGCTGGCCGAACGGCACCCATATCTGCGAGGTCGAGATCGATCCCGAGACCGGCGTGACGCGGGTGGTGCGCTACACCACGGTCGACGACGTCGGCGTCGCCGTCAATCCGATGCTGGTGACGGGGCAGGTGCATGGCGGCGTCGTCCAGGGCATCGGCCAGGCCCTTTACGAAGGCGTGGCCTACAGCGAGGAAGGTCAGCTTCTGACCGCAAGCTATCAGGACTATTGCATCCCGCGCGCCTCGGACGTTCCGCCGATGTCAGTGACGCTCGATCCCTCCGCGCCGTGCAAGACCAATCCGCTGGGCGCCAAGGGTTGCGGCGAGTCGGGCGCGATCGGCGGCCCGCCCTGCATCACCAACGGCGTGATGGATGCGCTGAGCGAGGTCGGGATCACCCAGCTCAACACGCCGCTGACGCCGGTGAAGATCTGGCAGGCGATCCAGGACGCGAAGGCGGGGGCGGCTTAGGTTTCTGTCATCCCGGGGCATCGCGAAGCGATGAGCCCGGAATCCATCGGGCCGCACGTTGTGCGGTGAAATGGATTCCGGGCTCGCGCTATGCGCGCCCCGGAATGACGGAGAGTGTGACCGTTACAACCCCAACACCATCTTCGCGATGATGTCGCGCTGGATCTCCGACGAGCCGCCGAAGATCGTATAGGCCCGCCCGTTGAGATATTCCGGCACCACCGGGAGCAGCTCTTCCGGGATCGCCGGCTCGTGGTTCAACCGGTAGAACGGCCGCGCCGGTTCGACAGCAAGGCCGTCCTGGCCGATCACGTCGACACCAAGCCGCGTCACGGCCTGGCGGATCTCGCTGACCCGCAGCTTGATCAGCGACGACACCGCGCCGGGGTTCTGCCCGGTCTGCAGCGCCGACAGCACCCTGAGCTCGGTCATTTCGAGCGCATCGATATCGACCTCGACCTCCGACATCCGCATCGCGATATCAGGGTCCTCGATGGCGCGGCCGGTGACCTCGGAGCCGGCGAGATCGGAGATCGTCTTCAGCGCCTCGCGCAGCTTGGCCGACGCAATGCCGGAGCCGCGCTCGAATTCGAGCAGATATTTGCCGTAGGTCCAGCCCTTGCCTTCCTCGCCGACGCGATTGGCGACGGGCACGCGAACGTCGTCGAAGAACACCTGGTTGACCTCGTGGTCACCGCCGATGGTCAGGATCGGGCGCGTGGTGATGCCCGGCGTCTTCATGTCGATCAGGATGAAGCTGATGCCGTCCTGCTGCCGCTCGCCCTCATTGGTGCGCACCAGCGCGAACATGCGGTTGGCGTGGTGCGCATGCGTGGTCCAGATCTTGGTGCCGTTGATGACGTAGTCGTCGCCGTCGCGCACCGCGCGAGTCTTCAGCGACGAGAGATCGGAGCCCGAACCCGGCTCGGAATAGCCCTGGCACCAGTAGTCTTCGCCGGAGAGGATCCGCGGCAGATAGAAATTCTTCTGCTCCGGAGAGCCGAAGCCGATGATGACCGGGCCGACCATCTTGACGCCCATCACGTTGACATTCGGCACGCCGGCGCGGGCACATTCGGCCTCGAAGATCCAGCGCTGCGCCGGCGTCCAGTCCGGCCCGCCATGGTCCACCGGCCAGCCCGGCGCGCCCCAGCCCTTCTTGTGCAGCGCGCGCTGCCAGGCCATGCCGATGTCGGGGTCGGAGAACACCGACGGCGTCAGCGCGGTGGCGCGCTTCATTTCCGGCGTCAGGCTCTCGGCGATGTAGTCGCGGACTTCCTTTTCGAAAGCACGTTCCTCGGCGCTGAAGGTGAGATTCATCTTGCGCTCTCCGTTAGGCGTGGGCGCGGCCGCTCAACGCGGCGTGGCGGCGATAATGATGGGCGCTGCCGCCGAACAGCGTGTCGAAGGCGAGCAGCCGCTTGAAATAGGCGCCGATGTCGAGTTCTTCGGTGACGCCCATCGCGCCGTGCAGCTGCACCGCCTGCTCGGCGACGAAGCGCGCGCATTTGCCGATCTTCGCCTTGGCGCCGGACGCCGCACGGCCGCGGGCCACAGGCTCGGCATTGGCCATCAGCGCAGCGCGCAGCGCCATCGAGCGCGCCTCGTCGACCTGCATCGCGACGTCGGCGAGCCGGTGGCGGATCACCTGGTTGGCCGATAGCGGCCGCCCGAACTGTTTTCTAATTTTGGTGTATTCGAGCGTGGTGTCGAGCAGCGTCTGCATGATGCCGACCGCCTCGGCGCCGAGCGCGGCCATCGTGTGGTCGACCACCGTTTCGATCGCGGGCAGCACATCCTGGCCGTCGCCGAGCAGCGCATCGGCGGGCAATTGCACACCCTTCAGATCAAGATTGCAGCCGCGCCCGCCACCAAGCCGCGCGTAGTCGCGCAGGGTAAGGCCGGGCGCACCAGCTGGCACCAGGAACAGGCCGAGCTTGCCGGATGCGCCGTTGGCATTGGCAACGCGGGCCGAGACGATGATCTGGTTGGCCGATGCGCCGTCGAGCACCGCGATCTTGCTGCCGCTCAAAAGCCAGCCGTCGGCAGTTTTCGTCGCCGCCGCGTCAACATGGCCGAGGTCGAACCGCGCGGCGCGCTCCGAATGCGCAAAGGCGAGCGTGCACGCGCCCTCGGCGACCTTGCGCAGGATGATCTGCTGCTGCGCCTCGGTGCCGCATTCGGCGACCAGCGCAGCACCAATCACGACCGTGGAGAGGAATGGTTCGGATACCAGGCCGCGGCCGAATGCCTCCATCAAGAGCCCGATCTCGATCGCGCCGCCGCCAAGCCCGCCATGGGCTTCGCTGATCGGCAGCGCCAGCCAGCCGAGCTCGGCAAACTCTTTCCAGATTGCGGGCGAATAACCCAGCGGATCGTTCGCCGCCTTCTTGCGATGCTCTGATGTGAAGGTCTCCGCCACGAAGCGGTCGGCACTTTCGCGCAGCAGGCGCTGCTCGTCGCTGAGGGTCAGGTCCATCTGGTCTACTTCACGTTGGCGGTTTTTCTGACGGAGGGATGCAGACCCGCGGGGTCCACCACCATTCCGAATTCCTGCAGATTGTGGGCGTGGCAGAGCTGATGCAGCGCGAAGGCCTGATCGATCGCGGCGGGCTGGCCCATGATGTCGATCGAGCGGTTCACCGCCTCCTTGGACAGCTTCAACGCGAACGCGGGCTTCGTCGCGATCCGCCGTGCCAGCGCCAACGTGAAGGCCGAGAGATCGCCGCGCGGCACCACGTGATTGACCATGCCGAGGCGATGCGCCTCGTCGGCGCTCCAGACGTCGGCGGTGAACAGCATCTCCTTGGCCTTGCGCGCGCCCAGCTCCCAGGGATGCACGAACCATTCGACGCCGCAGACGCCCATCGTCACCACGGGATCGCAGAACTCGGCATCACTGCTCGCGACGATTAGGTCGCAGGCCCAGGCCAGCATCAGCCCGCCGGCGATGCACTTGCCATGCACCTCCGCGATCGTCGGCTTGGCGAGATTGCGCCAGCGCCTTGTGATCTGCAGGTAGATCTCCTGCTCGCGTGCGAAGCGCCCATGCGCATTGGGTTCGGCGAAGCCGCCCCAATTTCCGACTGGCGGGAAATCGACGCCCGCCTGGTTCTTGCCCGCTGGCCGCAGATCATGACCGGCCGAAAAATGCGGGCCGTTGCCGGCGAGGATGATGACCTTGACCGCGTCGTCCTGCACCGCCTGGTCGAAGGCGGCATTGAGGTCGTAGGTCATCTGCAGGTTTTGGGCGTTGCGGGCCTCGGGACGGTTCATCACGATCCGCGCAATCGCAGGATCCGGCCGCTCGACGACGACAGTCTCGAATTGTTCAGACGCCAATGGATCCTCCCAGGATCGATTTTCTTGGCATGATGAACGGCGCAGGGAGGGATAGGCAAGGGCCATCATCGGCAAAACCGGCCGTGAATCCCGCCACGCGGGATTGTCGGGCGAAAATCTGTTACTCTGATTGAGAATCCACCGGGAGGAACAACTTCATGCGCAAGCTTTGGACCGTGCTGGCAGCGCTGGCGACATTGAGCCTGACCAACTGCGGCTACAACGCGATCCAGACCAATGACGAGACGGTCAAGTCGAGTTGGTCGGAGGTGGTGAACCAGTACCAGCGGCGCGCCGATCTGGTGCCGAACCTGGTCAACTCGGTGAAGGGCTTTGCGCAGCAGGAAAAGGACGTGCTGCTCGGTGTCACCAACGCGCGCGCCAAGGTCGGCAGCATCCAGGCGACGCCCGAGGTGCTCAACGATCCGGCCGCGTTCCAGAAGTTCACGCAGGCGCAAGGCGAGCTGACCAGCGCGCTGTCGCGGCTGCTGGTCGTCACCGAAAATTACCCGCAGCTGAAATCGGATGCGCTGTTCCGCGACCTGATGGCGCAGCTCGAAGGCACCGAGAACCGCATCACCGTGGCGCGCAATCGCTACATCAAGTCCGTGCAGGACTATAATGTCGGCATTCGCACTTTCCCGAACAATCTGACTGCGATGGTGTTCGGCTACAAGGAGAAGCCCAACTTCTCGGTCGAGAACGAGAAGGAGATTTCGACCGCGCCGAAGGTCGATTTCAATCCGGCGCCGGCGCCCGCGCCGTCGAAATAGCGTGGGCGTGCCCGCCAACGCGATGACCGCCGCACGCATCATCCTGCTCGCCTTACTGCTGGGTTTCGTGTGCCCGGCGTGGGCCGAGGTCGCGGTGCCTCAGCTCACCGGCCGCGTCGTCGATCAGACCGGGACGCTGTCGGCGAGTGACGTCGCGTCGCTGAACGACAGGCTGAAGGATCTGGAGACCCGCAAGGGCAGCCAGATCGCGGTCCTGATCGTGCCGACCACGGCTGAGGAAACGATCGAGCAGTTCTCGATCCGCGTTGCCGAGGCCTGGAAGATCGGGCGCAAGAAGGTCGACGACGGCGCGCTGCTCGTCGTCGCCAAGAACGACCGGCATTTGCGCATCGAGGTCGGCTACGGCCTCGAAGGCGTGCTGAGCGACGTCGTCACTCACCGCATCATCGACGAGGACATCACGCCGAAATTCAAGGCCGGCGATTTCGCCGGCGGTATCTCGGCCGGCGTCGACCGCATGATCCGCCTGATCAATGGCGAGCACCTGCCGGCGCCGGAGCCCGAGCATTGGCAGGGTCCCAATTTCGTCGATCTCGCCAATCCGGTGACGATCTTTGTCGTCATCATCGTGGCGAGCGTGTTGCGCGCGATGCTGGGGCGGCTGTTGGGCTCGGCCGCCACCGGTGGCATCGTCGGCGTCTTCGCCTGGATGGTGGCCGGCTCGCTCGCCACGGCCCTGGTGGTCGGGCTGTTCGCCGCCGTTGCGGCGCTGATCTTCGGCGGATTGAATTTTGGCGGTCCGGCGGCCGGCTCGGGACCGTACCGGCGTGGCGGCGGCTATTCCGGAGGCTGGTCCGGCGGCGGGGGCTGGAGCAGCGGCTCGAGCTCGAGCGACAGCGGTGGCTTCAGCGGCGGAGGCGGCAGCTTCGGCGGCGGCGGCGCTTCGGGGAGCTGGTAGGCACATGGGCATCAAGCGCATCGGCAAGCATCTGCTCGAACACCGCTGGCGCGTGCGGCGGGAGTTTCCGCCGCGCGTGCTCGATGCGATCGAGCAGGCGATCAAGGCCGGCGAGGCCACGCATTCCGGCCAGATCCGCTTCGTCGTCGAGGGTGCGCTCGACGGCGTGCCGCTGTTCCGCGACCAGCCGGCGCGGGAGCGGGCGCTCGACGTATTCGCGCACTTGCGGATCTGGGACACTCATCACAACAATGGCGTCCTGATCTATCTCTTGCTCGCCGACCGCGACGTCGAGATCGTCGCCGATCGTGGCATTGATGCGAAGGTCGGCCGCGCCGGTTGGGAAGCGATTTGCCGCGCGATGGAAACCGACTTTCGGGCGGGCCGGTTCGAGCAGGGCGTGATCAAGGGGATCGCGGCGGTGTCGCGGGAACTGGCGCAGCATTTCCCGCATGTCGCCGGAGGCCCGAACGAGCTGCCCGACAAGCCGGTGGTGATTTGAGCGACCAACGGTTGGTCCGGTGCTCCTCCCCTGGAGGGGGAGGATCGACGCGAATGCAATGAGCGGCGAGGTGGGGTGAAGGTCTCTCCGCGTGAACGCTGCCCGAGTGGAGAGATCACCCCACCTCGGTTCGCATTGCGCTGCGCTTCATGCAACCGATCCTCCCCCTCCAGGGGAGGATAAGAATAAGAAGACCCCTACGCCTTCACCGACGGCCGCGCGGCGACGCGGTTGAACCAGGCCACGATGTTGCCGTTCGACTGGTCCAGCGGCTGGCCGACCTGGTTACCGAAATCGAGCCAGCAGTAGAGCAGCATGTCGGCGAGCGTGAAGCGCTTGCCGCAGATGTAGTCGCGGCCATCGGCCATCTGGTTATCAAGCCATTTGATGCGGTTGGCGGCGATCATCTTCAGCCCGGGCGAGGCCTCGGGGGCGACCGGAATGCGCTTCTCGAAGAATTTCAGCGCCTCGCCGAAGCGATAACCGTTGGCGAGCGGCTCGGCGATGTTGAGATCGACGCGGCGCGTCCACATCCGGCATTCCGCGCGCTCTTCCGGCGTGGTGCCGATCATGGCGGGCGAGGGGTGCTTCTCCTCGAGATACTCGCAGATCGCCGTGATCTCCGAGAGGTAGTTGCCGCAGTCGAGCTCGAGCGCCGGCATCTGGCCGTGCGGATTGCGCTTCAGATGCGCTTCCTCGCGGTTCTCCCCCTTGCGCAGGTCGACGGTCTCTTTGGGCATCTCGATGCCCTTCTCCGCCATGAACATGCGCACGATGCGCGGATTGGGTCCGATCGAGTCGTAAAGCTTCATGGTCCTCGCTCCCCGTTCTTCAGCGTCATTCTTGCAGTTGTTGAACAGGCCACCCGCGGATTTGTCAAATGACTTGCTGCCGCGTGGGCTCACGCAGAGTTCGGGCAAGGCCTGGAATGAAGGCAAAGTCACGCGCCCCGTCACGTGCGGAGTTAGTCGTCGAGCTTGTTGAGATCGCGCACCGACTGCATGATCGGCTCGAAATTCGACCGCGCATCGAGCGCGTCGAACAGTTGCGCGGTGTCCTCGAGGAGGGCATGCGAGCGCTGCAGCGCGATCCGCACGTCGTCCTGCGGCGTGTCGGACAGCCGGCCATGACCTGACAGCAGGAGCTTCGAATTGAGGCCCTTCAGCCGCTCCAGCGACTGGATGTAGTCGGCGATCGAGCCGGAGCCGAACACGCCGCCCATCACGCCGCCGGGCATCAGCGTGTCGGCGGCGAACAGCAGTCCCTTGTCCTGATCGAACAGCGAGATGCAGGCCGATGTATGGCCCGGCGTGTACATCACGTTGAGGCGGAAATTGCCGAGGTCGATCAGATTGCCCTCCTCGAGCCAGATGTCGATGTCGATCGGCACGTTCGGTTCGTTGAACATCTTGCGCAGCATCGAGAAGTCGTCGCGCAGCATGATCTTGTTGGCGGCGAGCCGGTGTGCCGCGATGTAGGCGCTGCCGTGGAAATGATAGGCCGCGCCGATGTGATCGAGATGCTCGTGGCTCAGCACCACCATGTCGATCATCGCGGGCGTGATGCCGAGATGGTCGAGACAGGCGACCAGCGATGGATAGTTGGTCGACAGCCCGACGTCGATCATGATGGTCCGCTTGCTGCCGCGCACGAGATAGGCATTCGCCGCACGGTTCTTGAAGCGGATCTGGTAGACGTCGTCGGCCGCCTGGATCAGCGTGGCGACGTCGGCCTCGAACAGCGTCTTGAACGGGCTCGGTTTGCGCTCGCTCATGGGGTGGCCGCCGCTCGGTAAGTGACGGCGTTGGATGCGCGCAGGCGTTTTGAGAGCGCATCCATCACCATCAGCGCGAAGGCCGGCTGCTGGCTGACCAGATAGACGAAGCGGGCGTGGTTGATCCGCATCACCCGCGTCGCGGGTGCGGAGGCGATCGCGGTTGCCGAGCGCGCCGAGCCGTCGATCACGGCCATCTCGCCGAAGAACTCGCCCTTGCCGAGGCTCACGATGACTGTCTTGTTTCCGCCATTGATCTTGGCGATGTCGACGGTGCCGTCGAGCACGACAAACAGCTCGCGGCCGCTCGAGCCTTCCTCAAAAATGACGTCATCGACATCAAATTCGTTGATGCACTTCTCGATCGTCATGGCGCTCTCCTGCCTTCTGGCTGGAAGACGCCGGTATGTTAATCGGGAAACCGCCGCGCGCAAACGGAGCTGATGCAGATTGCCGCATGGCAACATCGCCTAAATCCGGCCCGGAAAACTCCCTAAAATTTAGGTAATGGCGGAGCGGGGTAACCATTTCGCAAGCAATAAAAGTTACCGAATTGTCAACCCAGTCTGGAGACTTTGAACGTGAGTGAGCAGCAGAGCGAGCCGGTCAACGGTCAAGCCGGCGCCGAGACGGCGGCGAAGAGCGAGCCCGTGATGGCCGCGGCCGGTGTCGAGGCTGTCAGGCTTGCGCCCGAGCAGGAAGAGACGTCGCCAAAGGCCGACGCGCCCAGGATGGACGCGCCGAAGGTTGAATCCCCGAAGATTGAGCCGTCCCGGCTCGATCCCATGATCGAGGCCAAGATCGACGCCAAGATCAATGCCAAGATCGAGCCGACCAACATGGACGTGCCCAAGGTCGAGACCGGCAAGCGTGAAGAGCCGCGTTTCCCGGGCAAGCTGATGATCATGGCGCCCGGTGACCGGACCTGGGACCACGAGGCATCCGCCTCCAAGCCGGGCGCCGAGCAGGCCGCCAAACCGGCCGGCACGCGCCGGTTCGGTGCCATGGCCGCGGTCATTGCGCTGGCGACCGTGGCAGGAGCCATCGGTGGCGCGCTCGCGACCGCCGGGCTTGGCCATCTCGCCGCCCCTGCCGCTGCCTCTGTCAGGGATGTGGCTGCCCAGGATGCTGCCAAGGACGCCGCCGCCAAGGAAGCGGCCGACGCCGCGCTCGCCCGGCTCGAATCCGAGGTCACTGCGCTGAAGGCCAGCGTGGAGCAGACCGCCAAGGCCGGCCAGGCCCAGTTCAGCAAGGCCAGCGACCGGATCGAGAAGGTCGAGAGGGCCCAGGCCGAGCCGATTGCCAAGCTCAACAAGCTCAGCGAGACCGTCGACAAGCTCCGCGCCCCGCAGACGACCGTCGCCGCCGCGACGCCGGCTCGCGAGGTGACCGGCTCGATCCCGCCGGCGACTGCCGCGGCAGCACCTGCGGCCCCCAGGCCCGAGGTCGGCCGCATGCCGGTGGTCGACGGCTGGGCGCTGCGCGACGTCGGCAATGGCGGCGCGCTGATCGAGGGCCGCGGCGGCATCTACGAGGTTTATGCCGGCGATCCCGTCCCCGGCCTCGGCCGCGTCGACGCCATCCGCAAGCAGGACGGCCGTTGGGTGGTCGTCACCAGCAAGGGCCTGATCGTTTCGCGTTGATCGGCGAAACACGACGATACCAAGGCGCTTCACTGCGATGTGAAGCGCCTTTTTTCTTGAATAGGGTTTGCCGTGCGGTGTTAGTGGGGCATGAGCCGCGCGCTGAAATGCCTCCTGGTGATGTCCGTTCTGCTCGGTGGCGCCGTGCCGGCACGCGCCGCGGAGGATCGCGCGCTCGAGCGCGGCGCGGCGGTGATCGATCCCGCGATCCTGCGCGAGCTCGATCATGGCCGCCTCAGTCTCGGCCGGATGCTCGCGCCGGAGCGCTCCGGCGACACGCCGCTGTCGAACCGCGATCTCTTGGGATTGCCTGCGATGGTGCCGGTGCGCGAGGCGCTCGATCGCGAATTCGATCGTTATGTCGGAAAGCACAGGGAAAACCTACCGAACGAGAGCATCGGGGTCGGCGGCGGCTTTGCGTTTCAGCTGTTCGATCGCGCGCTGTTTGAATCCCCTGACGTTCGCTTCGTGCTGGCAGGCATCGTCAACCGCATGGACCGCGCCTATGTGGCGCCGAACAGCTGCGGCGAGATCCGGCTGATCTATCGGCTGACCCGCACCGACGTGCCGCTGATCGGCGAGAACGCGGTGTCGCAGCGGCTGCCGATGACGCTGAATCTGGTGCTGAAGGCCAAGGGCAACGGTAACGAGCCGTCGCTCAGCTGCCGCGAGATCGCGCGGCGCTGGCTCGCGACCGCCGGCGCGCCGCCGGCGATGGACAAGTTGTCCGGCAAGGATGGCCCGCTCGACCTGATCGATGCACGGAATATCGACCGCATCGAGACCAATCTGCAGATCGCGCACGCGCCGAAATCCGCGGTGCGCGACTTCCGCACCGACTATCTCCTGAAAGTGTTCGACTATGACGGCGCGGCAAAACGCTTTGTCGAGGCGCCGCTGGAGAACCAGATCGATCGTGACCGGATTCTCGCCGACGACGCGCTGAAGCGCGACTTCAAGGCGTGGCTGCTCGATCCCAGGCATTTTGCCGAGCTCGATCGCGGCACCGTGTTGATCCCCGACAAATTCCTCGCGACCGGTGCGGTGGCGCCGACGCCGACCGGTTTCGACGTCAGCGACCTGGAGCCGGAGTTCGGGATGGTGCAGGGCGAGGGGACGCCCGGCACAGCGGTGTTCTCGGAAGGTGACGTCGTCGGCGCGTTGCAGAAGGCCGCGGCCGACGGAACGAAGCTGCAAAACATCCAGTCGCTGGCCGGCCTCGAGCGGCGCCTCAACGACGTCACCTGCGCCGGCTGCCACCAGACCCGCGGCATCGGCGGCTTCCATTTCCCCGGCGTCGACTGGATGGCGGCAAAACCGTCGAACTCCACCGTGGTGCCGGCCTCGCCGCATTTCTTCGGCGACCAACCACGTCGCCGCGATATCCTCGCAAGCTTCCGCGACGGCAAGGCGCCGGACTTTTCGCGCGGCTTCTCCAACCGGCCGCAACTGCGCGCCGGCGCCGAGCTTGCCGGCACCGAATACAGCGACGGCTGGGGCGCGCATTGCTATCTGCCGGGCGCCAGGCCGGCCGAGACCGACCGCAGCTTTCGCGGCTGGACCTGCGCCGAAGGCCTCGCCTGCCAGGTCGCGGGGAAGATCTCACGGATGGGGATGTGCTTCGTGAAGGGCCGGTAATTCCGGCCGGAACCGAAGCGGCTGCGCGTCATTATTTGATGCTACATTGCGGTTCGCGACCACGACCCGAACAGCCCAGCCCTTGAGCGGAGACCGGCGGATGAGTGCTCCCGAGCAGGACAAGCAGCGCAACCGCGAGATCGCGGCCAACGAGGCCGAGCGTCAGGCGGTCAGCGCCGTCCGCGTCAGCGTCTGGGCGATCGGGCTTGCGGTCATCATCGGCATTATTGTCGTGGCCCTGGTCTGGTCCTGGCTGAAGCGCTGATCCCTTAGGTGTAGTGCTGCAGGCGCGGGCCGGGCAGCAAATCATAGGCCGATTTCCAGCCGGGCAGCGCGGCGATACGGCCGAGCCAGGCGCTGATGTTGGGATGGCTGGTCGCGAAATCGTAGCCGGTCTCGCTGCTCGGATAATGCAGATAGGCCATCATCGAGAAATCCGACACCGTCGGCCGCGCCCCGATCATGAAGGCGTTGTTGCCGACATGCTGGTCGAGGATGCCGAGGAAATCGTCGAGCCGCGCGCGGAAATACTTCAGCACCTTCGGATCGGCTGACGGCGTGAAGGTGCGCATGAAGCGATAGGTCGCCATGTAGCCGGAGAGCTTCTGGTTGTCCCAGAACAGCCAGCGCAACAGCTCGAATTTCTCCGCAGGCGTTTCGCCGCCGAATTTTCCGTATTGTTCGGCAAGCTGCAGCAGGATCGGCGCGGTCTGGGTGCGGCGCTCGCCGTCGACCTCGAGCACCGGGATCTCGCCCATCTCGT
Organism: Bradyrhizobium sp. AUGA SZCCT0105; assembly: GCF_018129565.1. Lineage (NCBI taxonomy): Bacteria > Pseudomonadati > Pseudomonadota > Alphaproteobacteria > Hyphomicrobiales > Nitrobacteraceae > Bradyrhizobium > Bradyrhizobium sp. AUGA SZCCT0105. The sequence continues at coordinate 71,250 of NZ_JAFCMK010000012.1, forward strand.
TGACGGTGGCGCGCCATTCCGCGGTCCGCGTGACGCCGCCGCCGAAATCGGTCCACACCGGCTCGAACGTCTCGCCGCACAGCGTGAGCATCAGCGCGAGCTTGTAGCTGTTGCCGGATTCCGGGAAGTAGTGCAGGCGATAGCGGGGCATGTTGGACGCCTTCCGATGAAAGAAAACTCGCGGACCACGTAGCCCGGATGGAGCGAAGTGCAATCCGGAGCAGGTCTTGCGAGCCGATCACGCCGGATTTCGCTTCGCTTCATCCGGGCTACATCCTTGTCGACTTACTCGACGATACGTATAATCCGCAAAACAGAACATTTGTTCTGTCGATTCTGCATGGCAGGACTGAGCGGCAATCGATGAAGCGGAGCGAACCGGAGAGTGGAGGCCGCGAGCGTCCGGTGATGGAGGCGACGCTCCGGATCATCGGGCGCAAGGGCCTCGACGGCGTGACCCACCGGGCGGTGGCGGTCGAGGCCGGCCTGTCGCTCGGCGCGATCACCCATCACTTCAAGACGCGCGACGCGCTGATCGATGGCGCCCTTCGTTTTGCCCTGGCTCGCGAGACGGGCCGCCTGCAAGCGCTGGCGCTCAGCCTGCAAGGCAAGGCGTTCGATGTCGAGGCGTGGCTGGAATCCCTGGTGGGCTGGTACGATCACGAGCTGAAGACGAGGGCCGAGATCCACATCGCCTGTTACGAAGCCTTCCTGGCCGCCGCGCGCAGCGAGCGCTACCGGACCGTGGTCGAGGGGTGGTTCGGCATCTGGCGGCAAAGCGCCGAGCTCGCCTTGCGCGCGGGCGGCTCCGCGGAGCCGCGCCGGCATGCGGAATTGTTCGTGTCCGCGCTGATCGGCATGCTGCTGCAGCAGCTCGCAACGCCCCGCCGCGGATTTCGGCGAGAGATGGCAGCGAGCCTGCTTGCGTTGATCAGGGGCCTGATCGGCGCAAAGGCTTAGCTACGTAGCCCGGATGGAGCGAAGCGCAATCCGGGGCAGGTCTCGCAAGCGGATCATGCTTTCCCGGATTTCGCTTCGCTTCATCCGGGCTACGGATGTCGTTGTGCGGAGCGATCGCGCGCAGCGCTCGCAATGACGACCAGGTTCGATTTGGCTACGCCACCGCGCCGGACGCGCGCAGCTTCTGGATCGCGGCCTCGTCGTAGCCGGCCTGGCGCAGGATCTCATCGGAGTGCTCGCCGACCTCGGGCGGCTTGCGCGGCTGCACCTTCCTGGCGCCGTCGATGAAGATCGGGCTGTTGACGGTCAGCATGGTGTCGTTCTCGAAGCGCACCAGCACCTCGTTCTCGATCATCTGCTTGTCGTTCGGGATGTCGTCGAGGATGCCGACGACGCCGAACACCAGGCCGTTGCCGTCGAGGATCTTGCGCCATTCGGCGAGATCCTTGCCGGCGAACACCGCGTCGAAGATCTTGATCAGCTCGACCGAGCGCGCATGGCGGTCCGCCTTGGTGGCGAAGCGCGCATCGGCGAGGAGGTCCTCGCGGCCCATGCAGCGCGCCAGGGTCGGCCACTGCCGGTCCTCGTTGAGCAGCGACAGGATCAGCCAGCGGCCGTCCTTGCACTTGTAGTGGTTGGTGACGGCATTGAGCGCCTCTTCGCGCGGCTTGCGCTTCTTGAACTTGGCGCCGGCGAGCTTGGCCTGCGCCAGCACGCCGTTGGCCCAGACGCCGTTGGCCATCAGATTGGTCGAGACATGCGAGCCCTTGCCGGTCTTCTCGCGCTGGAACAGCGCGGTGACGATCGCGCCGTAGAACGCCATCGCGCAGGGATGATCGCCCATACCGGCGACCGAACGGGCCGGCGTGGTGTCCTCGTCGGCGCGCACCAGATCCATCAGGCCGGAGCGGGCCCAATAGGCGTTGGAGTCGAAGCCGGGCTTGTTGGCCTCTTCGCCCTTCTCGCCGTAACCGGTGAAGGAGGCATAGATCAGCCGGTCGTTGAGATGGGCAAGATGATCGTAGGTGATGCCGAGCTTCTGGCGCACCTGCGGCGGCATGTTGGTGATGAACACGTCGGCCTCGGCGACGAGCTTGTAGAGCACCTCGCGCGCGTCCGGTTTGGTGAGGTCGAGCGCGAGGCTCTTCTTGTTGCGGGCCTCGAGCATCCACGCGAAATTGTGCTCGCTTGCAGGATAGCCGGGCAGGTTGGGCAGATTGCGGTAGGGGTCGCCGGCGCCCGGCGGCTCGATCTTGATGACGTCGGCGCCGAAGTCGGAGAGCACGGTGGCGGCCGCGGGCGCCGCGATGAAGCTCGCGCAGTCCAGGACCTTGAGCCCGTCAAAAATGCCTTTTTCCATCGTGCCGTCGCTCCCGTGGCGCTTGTTGGTGTTTTTCCGGTAGCTGGAATAATCGCAAGCGATGATCCCGATCGGACCGCCATTTGACCCATCTCGGGGGCACGATGCAACGGCACTTTCTTACCCTCCCTTTCACCCTCCCCTGGAGGGGGAGGGTCGGTTCGCATGGAGCGAAGCGCAATGCGAAACGGGGTGGGGTGATCTCTCAACACGGGCGGCGTTCGAGTGGAGAGACTGTCACCCCACCCCGCCGCTCATTTCATTCGCGTCGACCCTCCCCCTCCAGGGGAGGGTGCGCACCCACTTACTCCACGCCCGCCATCAGTGCCGCATTGCCGCCCGCGGCGGCGGTGTTGATCGTCACCGTCTGCTCGGTCGCGAAGCGCGTCAGGTAATGCGGGCCGCCGGCCTTGGGGCCGGTGCCGGAGAGGCCGCTGCCGCCGAACGGCTGCACGCCGACGACCGCGCCGATCATGTTGCGGTTGACATAGATGTTGCCGACCTGGAGGCGGTCGATCACGTGCTCGATCGTGTCGTCGATGCGTGAGTGGATGCCGAGCGTGAGCCCAAATCCAGTCGCCTCGATCGCCGCCAGCACGTCGCCGAACCGCTCGGCACGGTAACGCACGACATGCAGGATCGGGCCGAACACCTCCTCACGCAGTTGGCTTGCGGCCGAGAGCTCGAAGATATGCGGCGCGACGAAATTGCCTGCCGGCGCCTCGCCGGCGAGATGCACCCGTGCTTCCTGCTTCATCCGCGCGATATGCGCGTCGAGCCGCTGCTTGGCCTCGGCATCGATCACGGGTCCGATATGCGTCGACGGTGCGGAGGGATCGCCGATCTTCAGTTCGCGCGCGGCGCCGGCGATCATCTCGATCATGCGGTCGGCGACGTCGTCCTGCACGAATAGCAGCCGCAGCGCCGAGCAGCGCTGGCCGGCGGAACGGAACGCGGAGGTGACGACATCGTCGGCGACCTGCTCGGGCAGCGCAGTGGCATCGACGATCATTGCATTGATGCCGCCGGTCTCGGCGATCAGCGGTACGATCGGGCCGTCCTTGGCCGCCAGCGTCCGGTTGATCGAGCGCGCCACGTCCGTCGAGCCGGTGAAGACCACGCCGGCGATGCCGGGATGGCTGACCAGCGCGGCGCCGGCCGCGCCGTCGCCCTGAACCAGATGCAACGCCGTTGCCGGCACGCCGGCCTGATGCAGCAGGGCGATGGCCTCGGCCGCGATCCGCGGGGTCTGCTCAGCCGGCTTTGCGATCACCGCGTTGCCGGCCATCAGTGCGGCCGTCACCTGGCCGAGGAAGATCGCGAGCGGGAAATTCCATGGCGAGATCGCGACGAAGGCGCCGCGGCCGCGCAGCTCCAGCATGTTGCTTTCGCCGGTCGGCCCGGGCATCGCCTCGCCTTGCCCGAACAGCTTCCGGCCGAGCGCTGCATAGTAGCGGCAGAAGTCGATCGCCTCGCGCACCTCCGAGAGTGCGTCGTCGAGCGTCTTGCCGCCTTCGCTCTGCAGCAAGGCGAGGAAGCGCGCGCGCCGCTGCTCGAGCAGGTCCGCGGCCTTCTCAAGGATCGCCGCACGTTCGGTGGCCGGGGTACCGTTCCACGCCTTGAAGCCGCCGCGGGCGGCGGCGACCGCGGCATTCGCCTGTTCGACCGTCGACGTCGCGACCATGCCTGACGCCGCCTTGGGTTCGATGGCAATCGAAGACGTCAGCGCGTCGAGCGCCTTTCGTTCGCCGAACTCGATGCCGTGCGAATTCTCGCGCTGCGGCCGATAGAGATCGGCGGGCAACGGAATTCCGGAGTGAGCAGCATTGTTGTCGACGCCGATGATCTCGGCCGGGCGGCGCAGCAGGTCCACGATGGATACGCGATTATCCGCGGCCAGCGCCACGAAGGACGAGTTGGCGCCGTTCTCGAGCAGCCGGCGCACCAGATAGGCGAGCAGGTCGCGGTGGCTGCCGACCGGCGCATAAGTGCGATGGGCGATCTCCGGCCTGTCCTCGTCGAGCTGTGCGTAGAGCGCCTCGCCCATGCCGTGCAGCCGCTGGAATTCGAAGCTCGCGGGATCGTCTGACAGTTCGAGGATGGTCGCGACCGTCAGCGCGTTGTGGGTGGCGAACTGCGGAAACAGCCGCGGCCGCAGCGCGAGCAGCTTTCGCGCGCAGGCGACATAGTTCAGGTCGGTCATCGCCTTGCGGGTGAACACCGGATAGCCGTCGAGCCCGCGCTCCTGCGCGCGCTTGATCTCGGTGTCCCAATAGGCGCCCTTGACCAGCCGCACCATCATCCTGCGGTCGAGCGCCCGCGTGAGTGCATCGATATAATCGATCACCTCAGTGGCGCGCTTCTGATAGGCCTGAATCGCAAGCCCAAAACCGCTCCAGCCGGCGAATGATGGATCGGCGAACGCAGCGGCGATGACGTCGAGCGACAGCTCCAGCCGGTCGGCTTCCTCGGCATCGACGGTGAAGTTGAGGTCGAACGCCTTGGCGCGGCGCGCCAGATCGATGAGCTGCGGCACCAGCTCGGTCATCACCCGGGCGTGGCTGACCGCCTCGAAGCGCGGATGCAGCGCGGAGAGTTTGACGGAGATGCCGGGCCGGTCGGGCAGGGCCTGATCGCCGGCCGCCTTGCCGATCGCGTCGATCGCGCGGGCGTAGGATTCGAAATAGCGGCAGGCATCGTCGGCGGTGCGGGCGCCCTCGCCGAGCATGTCGAAGGAATAGCGCGAGCCGCGCGCGGTGTGTGATTGCGCCCGCGCCAGCGCCGCCTCGATGGTCTCGCCGAGCACGAAATGGCTGCCCATCAGCCGCATCGCCTGCCGGGTTGCGGCACGCACTGCCGGCGCGCCGAGCCGCTTGGTCAGCCGCCCGATCGTGCCCTGCGGCGTCTCGCCGGGCTGGATCACGCGGGCCGACATGCCGAGCGCCCAGGCCGAGGCGTTGACCATGAACGCGCTCGATCTGGTCTCGTGGTTGACGAAGTCGCCCTGGCCGAGCTTGTCCTCGATGAACTGGTCGGCGGTGCGCGCGTCGGGCACCCGCAGCAGCGCCTCCGCCAGTACCATCAGCGCCAGGCCCTCCTTGGTCGACAGCGCAAACTCGCGAAGCATGTCCTCGACCCCGCCGAGCGGATCGTCGTTGGCCCTGATCGCCTCGATCAGGCGCCGCGCGGTGCGGTCGACCCCGGCCTCCTGGTCCGCGCCAAGCCTGGCGTCCTGGCGCAGGCGGCCGGCGATCGCGGTGTCATCGGGGGCGTAGGGCGCGCTGAACGGGGGCGGGAGCGGGGACGGGTCTGGCATGGCGGTTCCTTGGCGGTCCTTGGCGATTCCTTGGGGTTGCACGGGAACACCTACGCGCGGTCGCACCGTAGTTCGATAGACAAATTAGCATATTTGCCTTAGAGAATAAGGATCAAGTCAGGTATTGCCTTATATATGACAGAGATAGACAAGATAGACCGCAAAATCCTCTCGATCCTGCAAGGGGATGGCCGGATTGCCAATGTGGAACTGGCCGAGAGGATTGGCCTGTCGCCGACCTCGGTTGGCGAGCGGTTGAAGCGCTTGCAGCGCGACGGCTTCGTCGAGGGCTATGGCGCGCGGCTCAATCCGCACCGGCTCGGCCTCGGCCTCCTGGTGTTCGTCGAGGTGCTGCTCGACAAGACCACGCCCGATGTGTTTGAGCGCTTCGCCAAGGCAGTCCAGATCGCGCCGGAAGTGCTGGAGTGTCACATGGTGGCCGGCGGCTTCGACTATCTGGTCAAGGCGCGCGTCGCCAACATGACCGCCTATCGCAGGTTTCTCGGCGAGACCCTGCTGGCGCTGCCGGGCGTGCGCGAGACGCGAACCTACGCGGTGATGGAGGAAGTCAAGCGCGACGCGCCGCTTCCGGTCGGCTGATGGGCTCCGGATCTGATCCACAGCCATGCGCAGGATGTCTTGGCATCGCGACGCACCCGCGATAATTCTGCCCTCAGTTGGGGGCCGCAACATGGACGATGCCAATCAGCCGATAGGTGCGAAGCGAACCGGGGTTGCCGGCGCGTTATGCGCAGCCGTCTTGTCCCTCTCCGCGATGACGCCGTCCCGCGCGGCCGAGTTCAGCTCCGGCATCATGCAGCTCTATACATCGGTCTCGATCTATCCACCGTCGGCCTCGGCGATGACGGTGTGCTACGGCTTCGTCTGCCGGCGCCGCGAGATGCTCGACTTCAGCGGAGCCGACCGGGCGGCCTTGGCCAGGATCATGGCCATGGGCCGCGCCAACGCCGCCGCCGAACGCGCGGCCGTGCAGAAGGCCGTGATCTGGTTCGACCGTCGGATGGGGCCGATCCTCGGCACCGACAAGCGCGTGGCGAAAGCGGACTTCCGCGCCAACGACGACAAGCACAATTACGATTGCTGGGACACGACGCGCAACACGACCAGCCTGATGCTGGTGATGCAGTCGTGGAACCTGTTCAAGTTCCATGACGTCGGGGATCCCCACTATCGCGGATTTTCGCTGGGCCAAACGCCGCACAACACCGCCGTTCTGCTCGAACGCGCCACCAAGGTGGAATGGGCCGTCGATCTCTGGCCCCGCGGCTATCTGCAACCGCCTGACGTCATGACCGTCGCCAAATGGGTGACGGAAGATTGAGCGGCTGAACGTTCCCGCCGCGCGCGTTGCGTTCACGGCGCAGCATTTTCCGTCACCGCCCGGGCATGATGGAGAGAGACACATCCCGCGATTGTCTGTGAGGCTGACGTGCGGCCGGCCACAGCAATGGGGCGGTGCCGGATGTAATGGTCAAATGGCCAATAGCGGCACGCGATCGGTGGCGGCCGAAAAAAGTTCAACGCCGTGGCGCGCGGGCGCCGTGCCCGCTCCGCCGAACGTCACGTCGTGTGATGTTGGATCGGCCCTCACTCCCGGATCGTGTCCGAGAGTGCGCCGCTGGATCTTGCGCGGTGCGCTAGACCTTGAGGTTCTCGGCTGATGTCTTGCCGCGATTGGCAATCTCTTCGTATTCAACGGACTGGCCTTCGTTGAGGCTCTGAAGACCGGCCTTCTGAACTGCTGAAATATGAACGAAAATGTCCTTGCCGCCTGTTGCGGGCTGGATGAATCCATAACCCTTGGTCGGGTTGAACCACTTCACTGTACCTTTGGGCATTCCAGTCGTCTCCGCGGAATCAATCGAAAACAGACCAGTCGGTCCCCGCACAAACCGGCTTGTCCGTACCGCACAGGATAGCAGTTTGAAAAAAGCTGGGTAGATCAAACCACGGTGTGTTTTTGCCCGGAAACAACCCGCTTTGCAGGGTTTTGGCGGCGGATTGCCTGTTTCGTGGTCAATTGATGCGCTGCAAAAAAGGTCGTTCCACTGAACCAAATTGGATCAATAGCCCCGCGCGCGGGCGTTCGGCCGGCGCGCGGGGGATGGATCAGCCGCGTCTCAATAGGTCGCGGAAAGATACTCGACGATCTTGCCGACGTCGGCCTGGTCGATCGGCGCGCCGTAGACCTTGATCATCTTGGTCACCTCGGCCTGCCAGAAGTCCTTCTTGAACTTCTCGCCCTGCGGCTGGGTCTTGATGTAGTCGGCCGAGTGGCAGGCGGTGCAGTTGTTCTGCACCAAGTCGAGGTTGGGACCGGGCTTGAAGGTCGCAGTCTCCTCGGGAAGCGCGTAGTTGACGGGCGCGGCAACAGCTGTGCCGATCGACAGCATGGCGATCGCGGCGAGGGAGGGAAGCAGCTTGCTGGTCATGATGCTTCTCCTCACGCCGCGGTGACGCGCACGGTTTCGACGACGTTGCGCAGATAGCCGGCGGGATTCCACAACGGATCCATCGGCTGGCTGTCGCCGGCATTGTTGGTGGCGCGCACCTTCAGCTCCGAGGCGCCGGCCGGAAGTGCCACTTTCAGCTTCCATTCACGGAAAGCGTATTTGCCGAGATCCTTGCCGAGCTTGGCCGGCGTCCAGCTCTTGCCGCCGTCGATCGAGACCGCGACCTCCTTGATGCCCTTGCCGCCGTCGAAGGCGATGCCGCGCAGCGTGGTGCGGCCGGCCTTCAGCTTGGCGCCGTCGGCAACGCTGGTGATGAATGAACGCACCGTGAAGCGGTTGATCGGGATCGTCGCCTTTGGTGCAGTGCCGGGCTCGACCGCATTGTTCGGCGTGTCCGGAATTCGGTAGGCCGACTTCATCCAGAAGCCCTCGAACACGTTGTCGATCACGGTGATCTCGTTGAGGTGCTTGACCCAATAGGTGCCGTAATAGCCGGGCACCACGAGGCGGAGCGGGAAGCCGTTGAGGAACGGCAGGTCCTCGCCGTTCATGCCCCAGGCCAGCATCACCTCGCCGTCGCGCGCATGGTCGATGTCGAGCGCCTTCACGAAGTCGGGCGTCGTGTCCATCACCGGACCGTCCATGCCATTGAAGGTGACCTGCTTGGCGCCGGCCTGCACGCCGGCCATGTCGAGCACGGTCTTCAGCGGCACGCCGTGCCAGCGTGCACAGCCCATCGCGCCGTTGCCGAGCTGGCCGCCGGCGACGCGCGGATTGAAGAAGCCGCGGCTGTTGCCGGAGCACTGGTTGACGGCGACGAGATCGGTCGCCTTCAGCTTCCGGATCTCCTTCAGCGACAGCCTCACGGGCTTGTCGACCTTGCCCTTGATCTCCAGCGTGAACTTGTCCGGATCCAGATCGTAGGGGATGCCGGCGAGGTGATAGCGGACGAAGAACGCGTTGTTCGGCGTGAGCGGACCGTCGTTGAAGATCGCAAATGGCGTTTCCAGCTGCGGTGGCCGGGCGGTCAGGCCGATCATCGGGCGCTTCTGCGGGTAGCGCACCAGCGGGCGTTCGCCATTGCCGAAGGGCAGCGTCACGGTGTCGAGGGCGAATGCGCCCCTTGATCCCAGCCCCGTCACCAAAGCGGCCAACCCGGCGCGCTTCATCAAGTCTCGTCGATCGAGCATTCCGCTTCCTCCGAAGCTGTTCTGTCGTGAGCTGGTCATCACCAGGCTCACCTTGGCTTGCGCGCCTTCGCATCATGGAATGCGCGCGGCGACAAATGTCGCATCGGGCAACTGCAAGTCAATTGAGCTTTCGCAGCGTCCACTGCCGCTGCGTCGCAACAACGAAAAGCCCCGGCCGCATCAGACGACCGGGGCATTTCCGTCGAGAAGAAGGTTCGATCAGTAGCAGACGTTCACGGTGCGATAGCGATAGCCGTAGGGCGTCATCACCAGGCGGGTGACGTAGCAGCCGGAGTCGACGAAGCCGACGGAGATGCCGGGGCCGCCCCAGAAGTGATGGTGGTACGGATGCCAGAAGAACGGCTTGGCCGAAGCCGAGGTCGGCGCCAGCGCGGCGGCAGCAAGCGTTGCGGCAGTCGCGAGAGCAAGCGTGACTTTGCGAAGCATGGTCGTCTCCTTCAGATGCGCGTTGAACTCTGTCGCGGCGCGGTTGCAGTGTTACCCATCGCCAGTCAGTCGCATCCGGCACCGGGCACGTTCGAGCATCTCTGCTGAACGCAGCTTCGGATGTGCGGCAGGTCACATTCGGTGAAGAGGGAGATGAACTGGTCAGGCCGCGACAGCGTGCCGGTCATCGACCAGCGTGGACAGGACGCGCGTCGCCTCGACGGTGCGCACGGTCATCGGCGCGTTGCGGCCGCGGATCGCGACCTCCTGCGCCGGCAGGGCATCGTCGGCGAGCCCTGCGGTGACGCGCACCTCGTCGGAGATCACCGCCTCGCAGGCCAGCGCCTTCGTCATGTCCTGCAGCCGTGCCGCGACGTTGACGGCGTCGCCGAGCGCGGTGAACACCATGTGGTCGCGATAGCCGATGTCGCCGACGATCACCTCGCCGCCATGGATGCCGATGCCGAAGCGGATCGGCTCGCGCAAATCGTGGCTGAGAAACTGGTTCAGCTCGTCGATATTGGCTGCGATCAGCGCCGCCGCGCGCAGCGCCTGGCGGCAGGCCAGCTGCCGGTCGGTGCTGAGCCCGAACAGCGCCAGCATGCCGTCGCCGATGAACTGGTTGGGCCGGCCGCCGGCTTCCAGCACCGCCTGCGACACCGCGCCGAGGAAGCGGTTGACGATGAACACGGTGTCGAACGGCAGCCGCTTCTCGGCAAGCTGCGTCGAGCCGCGCATGTCGACGAACATGCTGACGAGATAACGCTCCTGGCCGACCCGCGTCGGATTGGAGGCGTGCGTATTGGCCGACATCGTGTGCGGCAGGAACAGCTGAAAGAAGGCCAGGTCGGTGGTCGGCCGTAACTGGCAGGCCAGCCGGATCGACGGATCGTCGGTGCCGACCCGGTGCAGCACGAAGGCTTCGCGCGGGGAAGGCTCGGGGAGGGCGGCGTGATCGCCGATGATGCGGATGCGGCAGGTCGAGCAGCGCGCACGGCCGCCGCAGACGCTCGCATGCGGCACGTTGTAGCGCAGGCTCGCCTCCAGCACGCTCAATCCCTTTGGCACCCGCAGCGTGCGGCCGTTGCCATAGGACAGCGCGATCATGCCGCCGCGGCGCTCAAGCAGGGCACGCGCGCCCCGCGCCAGCAGCACGAGGCCGAGCAGGGCGAGATAGCCGGATGTCAGGCCACCTGTGATCTTCTCGAGCGTGGCAGCCTGGGCCGCCGTGCCGAGCTTCTGCACCGACAGCTCCTCGCGCCGCCAGTCGGGATCCTGATAGTCCTCCATCGTGGCGCGGCCGCCCTGATAGATGCCGAGCATTGCCAGCGTCGGGATCAGCACCGCCGTGGCCAGCAGGAACGGCGCAGCCCACCGGAAGAACGCGCGCAGCCGCAGCCAGAAATACAGCCCGATGCAGCCATGCACCCAGGCGATCAGCAGCACCGCAAACATTAGCCACAGCCGGGCCGGCGAGGCGATGAAGAAGGTATAGAGCTCCTGCGGGTAGAGCTTTTCGTGCCCGTACAGGGTCTGGCCTAGCCGCACGCCGACGATGTGGATGATGATGAAGACCGGGATGCTCAGGCCGAGCACCAGCTGCAGCGGCTCGATCGCCTTCCAGTGGAACTCGCGGCGCTGATACAGCGCCCAGATGCCGAGGCCGGTGTGCACCAGGCATGCAGAATAGAACACGATCGCGACCGGCAGGAACTGCCAGAACTCGGTGTGGTAATGCACCCCGATCGCCATCGCCTCGGTCGAGATATTGCCGAGCGCATGGTTGAGGAAATGGCTGATCAGGTAGGCGAACATGATCGCCCCCGTGACCAGGCGAACCTGCCGCTGGCCGATGCCGCGGGCCATGTCCTGCAAATGTTCGCGCGAGGGGGAGGCCATGTGATTCATATCAGCAATTCTAGTGCTTAATTCCCGAGCTGAACACCACCGCGGGTCCGGGTGGGCCGCGGTAGCTGGCCGTGCGGCACGTTGACACTCCGTTAAGAGTCGAACAAAAAGCGCCGTGACGATAGCCCCAGCCCAATCCGGAGCCGATAACATCAGCGTTAAGCCGGCCCGTTCGCGCGCGCCGGATTGGCGTGGCGTCATCGCCGTGATCGTCGTCATGACTGCGATGCGGCTGGTCTATGCCCATGCGCTCGATCTGCGCACCGACGAGGCCTATTACTGGACCTGGTCGAAGGAAAACGTGCTGTCCTTCCTTGACCATCCTCCGATGGTCGCCTGGTTCATCCGTTTTGGCACAGCGATCCTCGGCGACACTAATCTCGGCGTCCGCCTCGGTGGCATCGTGGCGATGCTGGCCACCCAGCTGCTGCTCGCCGACATCGTCCGCCGCGTGACATCCAACAATGTCCGCGCCGTGATGCTCACGCTGCTGCTGCCGGAGGCGGCGCTCTATTACGGATTGTTAATGGCCAAGGTCGCGCCCGACACGGCGCTGATCCCGTTTTCGGTTGCGATGCTGTGGTCGCTGGTGCGGCTCGCGCAAAGCAATGACGGGCGCTGGTGGCTCGCCGCGGGGCTGTTCGCCGGGCTGTCGCTGCTGTCGAAATTCACCGCGATCATGTTCGCGCCGGCGGTGCTCGCCTTTGCGCTGGTGCCGGACTGGCGCTGGCGCTGGCTGCGCAGTCCGTATCCCTACCTCGCCGCGCTGATCGCGATCGTCGTGTTCTCGCCGGTGCTGATCTGGAATGCCGAGCATGACTGGGCCTCGTTCCGCTTCCAGGCGGTGCGCGCCACCGTCGAGCGCGATCTCACGTTCCGTACGCTCGGCGAGTTCATCGGCATGCAGTTCGGCCTGGTCGGCTTCGTGCTGCTGCCGGTGACGCTGTTCGGGACAGTGCTGACGGCATGGCGCGGCTATGTCAGGCGCGAGCCGGTCGCGATCCTGCTCGCAACCACGGTGCTGGTGCCGTTCGTATATTTCCTCTGGAAATCGCTGACCTTGCGGGTCGGCGACACCTGGCCGATGTTTCTGTGGCCGGCGGGCTTTGCGGCGGTTGCCATCAACGTCACGCGGATGCCGTTCGAGGGCTGGTCGGTCGGGCTCGTCAAATCGACCGTGTCCTGGGCGCGGACTGCGATCACATCGGGCATCGTCTTCGTCGTCTGCGTCTTCCTATATTACATGTTCGCGCCGTGGAATCTGATCGGCCGTACCGATCCGATCGGCACTGAGGCGGGCTATGATGTAGTGGCTGCGCATACCATGGCGCAGGTGCAGGCGACCGGCGCGACCTGGGTCGCGACCACGGATTACCGCACCTATGCGATGCTGCGCTGGATGCTGCGCGGGCGGGTGCCGGTCGTCGAAATCAACGAGCGCGGCCGCTTCCAAGGCTTTGCTGATCCCGGCATGAACTTGATGAGGGATCACGTCGGCATCTATGTCGGGCGCGAGCCCGAGAACAACCTGCCGCTGTGGAGCGAGACATCGGCGGTGCGCCAGCCGCTGGAGCGTGTGACGCGAAGCTGGCGCGGCATGGTGATGGACACCTATGCGCTGGAGAAGATCAGCGGCTGGACACCCGATCTGTCGCCGCCGCCGGACACGACGTTCTTCCGCTGGCGCGTGCTGGCCTTCTCCTTCTCCCCGCCTGCGCGGAGAAGGTCGGGATGAGGGGGAGTCTCCGCAGTGACGGTGAGGGACAGACTCGTGGAGACTCCCCCTCACCCTGATCGCATCTGGCGATGCGATCAGGCCTCTCCCCGCAAGCGGGGCGAGGCGAAGACCCCTATTCCTCTTCCTCGCGCTTGCGGATCAGGTCTTTCGCCAGATCGGTCAGCGCGGGGCGCGGCAGCGCGTTGAAGGGGAGCGGGCGGGTCACGTCGATCGCGGCGAGGCCGAGGCGCGCGGTCAACAGGCCGTTGAGCATGCCTTCGCCGAGCCGCTGCGAGAGTTTTGCCGCGATGCCGTGGCCGAGCATCTGCTGGATCAGGCTGTCGCTCGCGGCCATGCCGCCGGTGATCGCCAGATGCGCGATGACGTGACGCAACAGGCGGATCATGCCGAGCGCGCCGGGCCGGCCGCCATACAGCCGTGCCAGCTGGCGGATCATCCGCAAGCTCGCCACGAACACGAACAGCACGTCGATCATCGCGCGCGGGCTGACCGCGGTGACGACGGAGACGCGCTGCGCCGCCGTCGACACCAGCCGCCGCGCCTCCTCGTCGAGCGGCGCCATCAATTCCCGCTCGGCGAGGCGGATCATGTCGGCGCCGTCGATGATGTCGTCGGTGTGGCTCTGCAACGCGCTGCGGGCGCGGGCGAGCTGCGGGGTCTGGTGCGCGAGCTTGAGCAGGTCGGCGACAACAGCGCGGCTCGCGGCGCGGTCGTCGCTGATCAGCACCTCGGCGGCGCGCAGATGCAGCTTCTCGACGGTCGCCAGCCGCGCCAGGCCGACCAGCTCGCGCATGGTGACGACCGCGAGCGCCACCGTGGCGATGACCGCGAGCCCGAGCCCGAGGACGCCGAGGCCCTCGTTGCGCGCGAACAGATCCTCGACCAGGTTGATGACGCCAAGCCCGGTGCCGAGCACCACGAGGCCCGCGACCGCGCTCCAGAACAGCGTGCCCCAGCGGAAGCCGCGGCGTGCCGGCAGCAGCGGCGTATCAACCGGCACCGGCAGCTGCGCGGGCTCGGCCTCGGGCACGATCTGGATCGTGCCGCGGGTGAGGCGGCCGCTGTCGTCCGGATCCATCACGACCACGCCGGGATCGTCGAGCTTGAACGTCGCCGGCCGCCGCGGGGGCGTCTTCTCGTTCATTGCAGTTTGTCTCCGATCAGGAACTGGAGGGCGCGGTCAAGGCGGATGTGAGGCAGCGTCGGTTCCGCGTCGCCGCCTCGTTCCAGCTTCGGCGGCCGGAAGCGCAGGAAACGATAATCGGCGGCCTCGGCGCCGGCGCTCGAGAGGCCGCGGAATCCGCCGTTGAACAGCTCCTCCGGATTGTCGGGCAGGTCGCCCGGAAAGGTCGCAACTTCAGTTTCGCCATCCAGTGTCCCGCCATTGGCGACCTCGCCCCGCGCCGGCGTGCCGAGGATCGAGGGCAGCCGGTCGCGGCCGCGTGCGACCTGCGCCTCGCGCGTGGCGCGCACCGCGGCGAGCGCCACCACGTCGATGGCAGCGCCGGCATATTCGGCGCGCTCGGCAGCCTTGGCCACGATCCGCCGCAGCACGGCTTCCAGCCGGTCGTGGCTCTGGTGATGCAGATGGTCGGCCTTGGTCGCCGCGAACAGGATGCGGTCGATGCGCGGCCGGAACAGCGCGCTCAGGATCGTGCCGCGGCCGATCCGGAAGCAGTCGAGGATGCCGGCGAGCGCGGCCTCGAGATCGTGCAGCGCCTCGGGGCCGGCATTGAATGCGGCCAGCGCATCGGCCAGCACGATCTGGCGGTCGAGCCGCGCGAAGTGATCGCGGAAGAACGGCCGCACCACGACGTCCTTGTAGGCCTCGTAGCGCCGCCGCATCATTGCCCATAGCGAGCCGTCGGGCGCGCTGCCGTCCACGGGCACGTCGAGCGGCGCAAAGGTCAGCGCCGGTGTTTCGGCGAGATTGCCCGGCATCAGGAAACGGCCGGGCGGCAGCAAGCTCATCGCGAAACGCTCGTCGCGGCAGGCGCGCAGATAATCGGTGAACAATCTTGCTTCGGTGCGTGCGGCCTGCTCGTCCTCTTTGGCCTCGGGCTTCAGCGTTGCGAGATGGGTGTGCCAGGGCGCCGCGAGCTTTGCGCGCAACGGCTCGCGCGACAATGCAAGGCTCTCCGCCGACCATTGCTCGTAACTCTTGTTCAGCAGCGGCAGGTCGAGCAGCCACTCGCCGGGGTAGTCGACGATGTCGAGGGTCAGCGTGCGGTCCGCGCCATTTTGCCGCTGATACTCGATCACGAGGCGAAGCTCGGAGATGTCGGTGGTCGAGCTCGGCCAGCTCCGCTCCTCGATCAGGGTGCGGACATGATTCTCGTAGGCGAAGCGCGGCACCGCATCGTCGGGCTGCGGGGCGAGATAGGCGCGCGCGATCCGCCCCGAGGTATAGGCCTCGAACACCGGGAAGCGGCCGCCACGGGTCAGGCCGTG
The DNA here is from genome assembly GCF_018129565.1 of Bradyrhizobium sp. AUGA SZCCT0105. Classification (NCBI taxonomy): domain Bacteria; kingdom Pseudomonadati; phylum Pseudomonadota; class Alphaproteobacteria; order Hyphomicrobiales; family Nitrobacteraceae; genus Bradyrhizobium; species Bradyrhizobium sp. AUGA SZCCT0105. Next base: position 87,094 of record NZ_JAFCMK010000012.1, read on the forward strand.
CACCAGCGCGGTGATGAACACGGTCTTGCCGGCCCGCGACAGGCCGGTGACGCCGAGCCGCACCGTCGGCTTGAAAAGGCCCTCGCTATAGTCGAGCAGCGCCCGCGCCGACAGACGCGCTTCCTCGACGATATCAGAGAAGCGGGGGGGCATGGAGGGTTAACGAAAAGACCTGGCAGGAGGAGCCAAAAAAAGGCGGGCGATCACCCGCAAGTTGGCGATTATCGAGCCAAAATCAAGCTTCACATTTCCGGCGCCTTTGCAGGCGAGGGATTGCAGGGGGATTGAACGCGTCACGCTACCCCATGGTCAAATCGGCACACCGGAAAGCCTGCATGACGGTCTTTCGCCTGAAGCAAATCTCGACCTCGATCCACGCGGCCGGCGCCGCGCTGTGGAACTACGACCGCGCCGAGCTGATCGCCGACGGAGTCGTCCATCTCGTCGGTGTCTGTTTCGGGCTGGTTGCCGCCACCGCGCTGATCGTGCTGACCGCGGTCTATGCCGGCCCGTTCGATATTGCCGTGGTCTCGGTCTACGTCGCGGGCCTGCTCGCGATGCTGACGCTGTCGGCGACCTATAATCTCTGGCCGGTGTCGCGCGCCAAATGGGTGCTCCGTCGCTTCGATCACTCCGCGATCTATCTGTTGATCGCCGCGACCTACACGCCGTTCATCGTGGAACTGAAGGACAGTTATTTTGCCATCGCGCTGCTGATCGGCGTGTGGTGCGTGGCAATCGTCGGCATCTGGCTGAAGCTCGCCTATCCCGGCCGCTTCGACCGGCTCGCGGTCGGGCTTTATCTTGCGATGGGCTGGAGCGGCGTCATGCTCTACGACGCCGTCGTCAAGGCATTGCCGGCCAAGGCGCTCGGCTTCGTGCTGGCGGGTGGCATTCTCTACAGCTTCGGGGTGATCTTCCACTCCTGGCGGCGGCTGCGCTTCCAGAATGCGATCTGGCACGGCTTCGTGCTGCTTGGGGCCGCCTGTCACTACACGGCGGTGTTCGACGTCGTGCTGGCGAGCTGAAGTTTCTCGCCATCTGCGGCGGATGGGCTATCATAAGTCCGTAGGCCCGTCCTGCTCTCTCCCGTCACCCCCGCGCAACGGCGAAGCCGTTGTCGCTGGAGGAGCGCGATACGCGCGTCTCGAAGGGTCGACGCCACCAGCCGGGCCGTGCATCCTTCGAGACGCGCTCCGCGCTCCTCAGGATGACGGGATAGATAGATGGGTGAGCAAAGCGACAGTGTGCAAGCAAAGATATCGGGAGGATAGCCATGCAGGTGGCAGGTAAGGTTGTGGTGGTCACCGGCGGTGGCAATGGCATCGGCAAGGCGTTGTGCGAGGCGTTCCACGCCGCGGGCGCATCCAAGGTCGTGGTGGTCGACCTCGACCATGCGGCGGCCGAGCAGGTCGCGGCCTCGGTCGGCGGTGCCGCGTTCAAGTGCGATGTCGGGCAGGAGAAGAACATCCTGCACGTGATCGACGAGACCGAGCGCATGTTCGGCCCGATCGCGCTGTTCTGCTCCAATGCCGGGATCGGCGGCGGCTTCGATCCGCTGTCGAAAAATGCCGGCGGCACCTCGGACGAGCCGTGGTCGCGGAGCTGGGCGATCCATGTGATGGCGCATGTCTATGCCGCGCGGCATCTGGTGCCGCGCATGAAGGCGCGCGGCGGCGGTTATTTCCTCAACACGATCTCCGCGGCGGGCCTGCTGTCGCAGGTCGGCAGCCCGGCCTATTCGACCACCAAGCACGCCGCGGTCGGCTTTGCCGAAAACCTCGCGATCTCGCACCGCGCCGACAACATCAAGGTCTCGATCCTCTGCCCGCAGGGCGTCGACACCAACATGCTGCGCTCGATCCCGAAGGGTCCGCAATCCGGCGACGGCGATCTCACGGCGGAGCAGGTCGCACAGGACGCGCTGAGGGGTATCGAGCAGGAGACCTTCCTGATCCTGCCGCACCCGCAGGTGCTCGGCTACATGCGCAAGAAGACCGAGAACTACGACCGCTGGATCGGCGGCATGGCCAAGATTCAGGCCAAGATGCGGGAAGCGCAGGGGAAGTAACCGAAGGTCATTCCGGGGCGCGAAGCGAACCCGGAATCTTGGGATCCGTAGCCCGGATGGAGCGCAGCGTAATCCGGGTCGAGCGTGCGCGCATGAATCCCGGATTTCGCTCCGCTTCATCCGGGCTACGAAACTTCCGCCGGTGTCATCCTCGCGTGAGGTGGCCTCACACCCTCGCGAGTTGCGCAATCTTGTCGCGCAGATACGCGTCCATCAGATCGGGCGCGGAGGCGCCGAACATCCTGATGCGGCCGGTGTGCAGCAACAGCAGCAGGCCTGTGGCGTGGGCGAAGCAATCCACCATCACGGTGTTTGCCTTCTGTCTGGACGCCCCGAGCGCCTCGGCGGCTTCGGCGATCGGATGTAGCGCCGCCTCCAGCGCGGCGTTCAGCTCGTGGTCGCGGTCGTGGCCCAGCCCGGCCGGCTTCATGCCGCCGCGGAACAGATAGAAGCCGAGATCGAGGTCGCGCGGGTGGTCCGCATAATAGCGGAAGAAGCCCATGCCGGCGGCGTGCAGCCTCTGTTTGGCGCCGCGCGTCGTCGCGACCGCCGCGCTGACGGCTTCACCGAGCGAGGCCAGCGATTGCCGCAGCACCTCGGCATAGATCGCTTCCTTGGAATCGAAGTGGAAATACAGCGCCGCCGGGGTGTAGCCGGCCCGTGTCGCGATCGCCCGCAGGCTCGCACCCTCGAGCCCTTCTTCCGCGAACACGCTTCGCGCGGCATCCAGGATCAGCTCCCGCTTGTGGCGGCCGACCGCTTCCTTCCTGCTCTCGCGCATCTGCATCGGCGAATCCGTTCTTGACTCAATTTTAACAGCGTTAGATAATTTAACGACGTTAAAATAAATGAGCAAGGGAGAAATGCCATGCTGATGACGGCCGCGGACTACCGGGAATCCCTGCGCCGCTACAAGCCGCGCGTGTTCGTCAATGGCGCGGCCGTGGCGAGCGTTGCCGACGAGCCGTTGCTGGCGCCGGGCGTGGCCGGCGTCGGCGTGACCTACGATTTCGCGCATCGCGCCGAGCACGTGCCGATCATGACAGCGCGGCAGGGTACCTCGGGCAAGACCGTCAACCGCATGCTCCACATCAATGAGAGCTCGCAGGACCTGCTGTACAAGCTCGAGGCGGTGCGGCTGGTGTGCAGGACGTCGGGCTGTGCCCAGCGCTACCTCGCCCACGATGCGCTCAATGGCCTCTATCAGGCGACCAAGCTGGCCGACGATCGCCACGGCACCGACTACAGCCAGCGCTTCCTCAACTATCTGCACGAGGTGCAGGACCAGGACCTGACGCTCGGTATTGCCATGACCGACGCCAAGGGCGACCGCTCCAAGCGCCCGGGCCTGCAAGCCAACCCGGACGTCTATGTCCACATCAAGGAGCGGCGCCCCGACGGCATCGTGATCCGCGGCACCAAGGCGATCGTCACCGGCGCGCCCTACATGCACGAATTCCTGGTCATGCCCTGCCGCACCCATGTGCCCGATGACAGGGATTTCGCGGTCTGTTGCGCCGTGCCTGTCGATGCGCCCGGCGTCACCATCGTCGCGCGCCCGGCGGGCCGGCCCGGCGATGCATCGGCGAAATTCTCGGCGAAGTATGGCCAGTCGGTCGGCGTCGTGATGTTCGACGACGTGTTCGTGCCGCATGACCGCGTCTTCCTCGCCGGCGAGACCGAGGAGGGCGGTTTCCTCACCACGTCCTACGCCACGCATCACCGCCACTCCTGCATCGGTGCGCGTGCCGGCTTCGGTGATCTCCTGATCGGCGCCGGCGCGCTGATGATCGAGGCCAACGGGCTCGATGCCGAGAAGCACGCGCATATCCGCGAGGCGATGGTCGAGCTCATCACCATCACCGAGAGCTTCTATGCCTGCGGCGTCGCGTCCTCGGTCTATTGCACCAAGGATCCGGCCGGCTCGGTGATGCCCGATGCGGTATTCTCCAACATCGGCAAGCTGCTGCTGGCGACCAAGATCTACGACATGCACCGCGTCGCGCACTACGTCTCCGGCGGGTTGATCGTCGCGCTGCCGGGTCCTGACGAGGACCACAATCCGGAGACGCGCGCCTCGCTCGCCGCTGTCATGGGCGGGCGGCCCGATATTCCGGCTGAGCAGCGCGCCGAGGTGGCGCGGCTGATCGAGGACCTCACGGTGTCGCACGAAGCCGGCTGGTACTCGGTGATCTCGCTGCACGGCGGCGGCTCGCCGGAGGCGATGAAGCGCGAGATCTGGCGCAACTATCCGGTCATGGAGAAGGCCGAGCTGGTCGAGAATCTGCTCGGCCGCGGCCTTGTCGACGAAGGACAGCGGGTCTCGAAGCAGCCCGGCCGCTGCTGCGCCACCGGCTGCGAGGTGCCGGCGCCATCGGAGCGGGTGCTGGAGGAGCAACACGTACTCTCGTCGTAGTCTCGTAGGATGGGTAGAGCGAAGCGAAACCCATCAATTTGCATCCGCGGCGCAGATGATGGGTTTCGCTGCGCTCTACCCATCCGACGGATCGGCCTTCTCGCCACTCAGCTCTTCTGCGCGTAGAGCAGCGGCGCCGCGGAATCCACCATCACCTCGATCAGGCTGGCGCCCTGATGCGAGAGGGCGCGCCGGTAGGCGCCCGGAAGCTCGGTCGATTTCGTCACCCGCATTGCATCACAGCCCATGCCTTCGGCGAGCTTGACGAAATCGATGCCGGGCAGGTCGAGGCCCGGTACGTTGCGCACCTGCATTACCTGGCTGAACGAGCGCATCGCGCCGTAGCCGGAATTGTTCATCACAACGACCGTCAGCGGCAGCTTGCGCTGCGCGGCAGTCCACAGCGCCTGGATCGAATACATCGCCGAGCCGTCGCCGATCAGGCAGACCGTGCGCCCCTCGCGGCGGCCGAGCGCCATGCCGACCGCAGCGGGCAGGCTGTAGCCGAGGCCGCCACTCGCCATGGTGTAGAAGCTGTCCTGGCCGCGCATCGGCATCGCCTTCTGCATCAGCGGGCGATGCGACGGCACCTCCTCGACCAGCGCATCGTGCGGTCCCATCGCGACCGAGAGTGCATGCAGCGCGTATTCGGCAGGGATCGGGTCGCCGGCCGCGGGCGCTGGCGGCAGGACGCGGCCCGGCGATGCGGTGCGCCTGGTCTCGGGCAGCATCTCGAGCAGCGCCGTCAGCGCCGGCTTCATGGTGGCGACGATGCTGTGGCCGGTCGGCGTCATCGCGGCGGCATCGGGATCGTCGGTGATCTGGAAGATCGTGGTCGCGCCGTCGAAGATCGCGGCATGGCCCTCGACATGGAAGGTGAAGACCGGTGCGCCGACCACGACGACGAGATCGTGATCGCGCAAGGCATCGGAGAGCTGGCCCGGTGCGGCATGCAGGAAGCCGGCAAATTGCGGATGCCGCTCGGGGAACGAGCAGCGCGCCGAGAACGGGCTGGCCCAGACCGCGGCCTTCGTCTTCTCGGCGACGTCAACCATGAGGCCCACAGCCTCGGCACGATCGACGGCAGGACCGACGACGAGGGCAGGGCGCTTGGCCTCGCCGAGCGCGGCCACCAGCGCCTGCATCGCGGCCGCATCGGGGCCGACCTCGCGGCTGACCTGGCGCGCATCGAGCGGCTGCGTCGCATGCGCCCAGTCGTCGATCGGCACCGAGACGAAGGTCGGCCCGCAGGGCGGCTGCATGGCGACGTAATAGGCGCGCGCGATCGCGGCGGGCACGTCTTCGGCGCGCGCCGGCTCGACCGCGAATTTCACGTAAGGCCGCGGGAATTCGGAGGCGCGTTCGGCATAAAGGAAGGCCTGCAGCGGCATGATCGAGCGCGCCTGCTGGCCGGCGGTGATCACCAGCGGGGTCTGGTTGCGATAGGCGTTGTAGATGTTGCCGAGCGCGTTGCCGACGCCGGCCGCCGAATGCAGATTGACGAAACCGGCATTGCGCGTCGCCAGCGCATAGCCGTCGGCCATCCCGACGACGGAGGCCTCCTGCAGGCCGAGCACATAGTCGATGTCGTCGGGCCAGTCGCTCAGGAACGGCAGCTCGGTCGAACCGGGATTGCCGAACACCTTTTTGATGCCCCACGCGCGCAGGAGGCCGAAGGTGGCGTCCTTGACGGTGACGGTCTTGCCTTTGCTGGCGGCGGGTTTGCGAGACGACATCGGGCGGCTCCCATTACTGTCTTGTTACGTTCCGTCATTGCCCGGAGCAAAAGCGGAAAGGCAATCCACCTCTCGATGGATTGCCTGATGATGTCAAGCCGCCGCACCCATAGTTGCCGCGGCAACGGCTGAAAAACTGCGGCGCGTGTTCCACGTCGTCCCCGCGCAAAGGCGTCGCCATTGTCGCTGGAGGTGCGAGCGGAGCGAGCCTCGAAGGATGCGTGGCCTGAGTGGGGCCGTCGATCCTTCGAGACGCGCTTCGCGCTCCTCAGGATGACGGGATGGTGTTTCGCTGTGCTCCCTAATTGGCCTTCTGCAACGCAGCGGTCTGCTTGGCGAGTTGCTTGTCGAAATCCTGCTCTAGCCCCGCCACATAGGTGGCGTTTTCGCCCGGCTTGACGAACGGATTCGGTGCGCCGTCCTTCATCTCCGCGCGCTTGGCCTGCATGTCGTAGACCTCGGGATGCGGCCCGAGCAGCACGTCGACCTTCATCGCCTTGACCTTGGCGAAGGTCGAGCGGTAGTCGTCGACGATGCCGGGATAGGTCGGGCGGCCGACCAGCCGGTTCAGCGCCACCGTTCCGCTGCAGAAGAACAGCACGTTGCGCTGCTGGTTGCCGTCTTTCACCGTCATCTCCCAGCTGGTGCAGCCGGGCGAATGGCCGGGTGTGGTGTGCGCGGTCAGCGTCACGTCGCCGAGGGTCACCTTGTCGCCTTCCTTGACGGTGCGGTCGACCTTGACCGGCGCAAAGGCAAGATCGGCGTTGTTCTCGTCGCCCGGATAGTAGCCGCCCTCGAGCAGGGGCTTGTCGCGCTCGCCGGCGATCAGCTGCGCGCCGGTCTCCTGCTTGATCTCGGCAAAGCCGCCGGTGTGATCGAGATGGGCGTGGGTGTTGAGGATGATCTTGATGTCGCCTTCCTTGAAGCCGAGCTTGGCGATGTTGTCCTTGATCATGCCGGTCGACTGCTGCATCGCCGTATCCATCAGGATCAGCCCTTGCGACGTCTTGATGATATAGACCGCGATCCCGTCAGTGCCGACATAGTAGATATTGTCGATCAGCTCGTACGGTTCGAACGGCGCAGTCCATTTCTTCATGACAACAGCCATGAAATCCTTGAGCGTCTGCGCTTGCGCACCGGTTGCGATCAGCGCGAGTGCGCACAGCGCGGCTGCGATCGTCCTCATGGTTGCCTCCCTGTTTGTTGTTGCTTGTGCACGGGAGCGCACTATGCGTGCGGCCAACGTCGATCGCAAGCTACGGACAGCAGGGCGCCGGACATGCCACTGCCTGTCCGGCGCATGCCTGTTCCGTGTTCAGCTCGCGTATTGTGCGATGCCGTTGCCGAACGACCAGTTTTCCTTGGCGACCTCGACCAGGCTGATGAAGATGTCATCCGGACGTCCCTGCAGCTGGCTCTGGAAATCGTCCACGATCCGCTTGTAGAATGCCTTCTTCATCTCGACCGTACGCCCGGCATTCAGCGTAATCTGGATGAAGATGAGATCGTCGCTGTAGGTATTGCCGAGATAGCTTTCGGCGTAGTTCAGGTTGCCGCGGTCGTGCTCGGTGATGATCTGAAACTTGTCATTCTCGGGCACGTTGATCACCTCGCGCATCGCCTTGTAGACGATCTCGCCCAGCGTCTTGCGATACTCGGCGGACTTGCCGCGCTTCAAATCGATACGAACGAATGGCATGGTGGTCTCCTTTGTTATGCGGGGCTCGGCCATGAGAGACCCGCGTGATGGAAATGGTTCAGCAGTGTGACAGCAATTGCGTTGTCCGCTTCGTCGGCGGCGGCGCCAAAGGGGCTCAGCGGCTTGCCTTGAAGGCGTCCCATCGCGCGTCGCGCTCTTTTTGGTACTTGGGCGTCCGCTCGCCCACCATGTCGGCGCGGCGGACCGGCTCGCCGCAGGACTCGCAGACCGGACCGAGCCCGGCCGGCTTGCCGCAGACGAGATGGGTGTAGTTCATTGCGCGGCCTTCCCGCGGTGACTTGCACCAGGTCTCGCCCCAGGCGCGGAGCGCCATCATCACCGGAAAAAACGCTTCGCCCTTCTCGGTGAGGTGATACTCGCGGCGCAACGGGCGCTTGTTGTAGATGCGCCGCGTCACCAGACCGTCCGCTTCCAGCTTTTTCAGCCGTGCCGTGATCATCTGCGGCGTGCCGCCGGACTGCGCCTGGATCTCCTCGAAGCGATGATTCCGCGCGAACAGTTCGCGCAGAACAAGTACTGTCCAACGGTCGCCCACAACGGTTTCGGCGCGAGCGACAGGGCACAGCGTTTGGTCAGCCGTGTTGTCCTTCATTTTTGTCATCACGTTTTCTTCAGCAGGCTTGTTGCTATGATTTTCATAGTAATATGGCCCGGCATCGTCGCAAATGCAATGGGCCGTAGATCGGCCGGTCTGTCATCACCAAGGAGCGAGCCATGACCACTGAACAGGGGCCGACAGCGGCCAAAGTCGATTTGAAGCTCGAAGTCGTCGTCATTCCGGTCTCGGATGTCGACCGCGCCAAGCGCTTCTATCAGGACCTGGGCTGGCGGCTCGATGCCGACTTCGTCAGGCCCGACGGTTCGCGCGCCGTGCAACTGACGCCGCCGGGTTCGCCGACCTCGATCCATCTCGGCTCGGGATCCGCGCTGCCGCGCTTCCTGATCGTCAATGATATCGAAGCGGCACGCGCCGAGTTGATCGCGCGCGGCGCCGATGTCAGTGAGGTGTTTCACCGCGGCGCCGAAGGCCGCCTCAAGGGGCCGGACCCGGAACGGCCGAGCTATGGCGCGCTCGCTACGTTCAACGATCCCGACGGAAACGTCTGGCTGCTGCAGCAGGTGACGCAACGCCTGCCCGGGCGGGTCGACGGCAACAGCACGAATTTCTCGTCATCGGCCGATCTCGCTGCCGCGCTGCGCCGCGCGGCAGCAGCCCATGGCGAGCATGAGAAGCGGACCGGCGGCCACGATGCGAACTGGCCCGATTGGTACGCCGAGTACATCGTCCGCGAACAGGCCGGCAAGCCGCTGCCCGAGTGAACGGAGCGCGACATTGAAGTCAATCCAACCGGCCCCCTGACGGCCAAGGAGCGAGCGATGTCCCAGATCACCTATCCACGCGAGCGAACCGCGCTGCTTCTCGTCGATCCCTACAATGATTTCCTCTCCGAGGGCGGCATGGTCTTTCCGCGCATCAAGCCGATCGCCGACGAGGTCGGGCTGCTCGACAATCTGCGCCAGCTCGACGGCGCGGTCCGGTCCGCCGGCATCCAGGTGGTGATCGTCCCGCACCGGCGCTGGGAGCCAGGCGATTATGAGGATTGGGACCATCCCAATCCAACCCAGCGCTTGATCATGCAGCGCCATAGCTTTGCGCGCGGTGAATGGGGCGGGGATTGGCATCCGGACTTTGCGCCCAAGCCCGGCGATCTGATCGCCGGGGAGCATTGGGGGCAGAGCGGGTTCGCCAACACAGATCTCGATTTCCTGCTGAAGCAGAAGGGCATCACGCATGTGATCGTGGTCGGGCTGCTGGCCAACACCTGCATCGAGTCGACCGGCCGCTTCGCGATGGAGCTCGGCTATCACGTGACGCTGGTGCGCGATGCCACCGCCGCCTTCTCGCACGACATGATGCACGCCGCTCACGAGTTGAATGGCCCGACCTACGCCCATTCCATCCTGACAACCGCCGAGGTGATCGCGGCGTTGCCGGCGGCCTCTCTTTCCAAGGAGACAGTCAAATGACCACGACGTCGAAGGCACCAGTTGCAATCGCGATAGGCCAATTGAACCAGGACGCGATCGACCAGGACCGGCGCAGGCTGCTGACGGGCGCGGCGTTGGGCCTGATTGCTGCCGGTGCTGCCAGCCTGTTCCCCTCGCATCCCGCCGCGGCGGCCACCGGTGATGCGATCCGCCCATTCCGCATCAACATTCCCGAAGAAGACCTTGTCGACCTTCGCCGCCGTTTGACCGCGACCCGATGGTCCGACAAGGAGACCGTCGATGACGACTCTCAAGGCGTTCCGCAGGCGATGCTGCGCGATCTCGTGCGCTACTGGCAGACCGACTACGACTGGCGGAAGGTGGAGGCGCGGCTCAACGCCCTGCCGCAATTCATCACCGAAATCGACGGGCTGGACATCCATTTCATTCACGTTCGTTCGAAGCACGACAATGCATTGCCGCTGATCGTCACGCATGGCTGGCCGGGTTCAGTCATCGAGCAGATGAAGATCATCGACCCCCTGACCGATCCCACCACGCATGGCGGCAGCGCGTCGGACGCGTTCCATCTCGTGATCCCGTCGATGCCGGGCTACGGATTCTCCGGCAAACCGACCACGGTCGGCTGGGATCCCCAGCGCATCGCACGGGCCTGGGTTCAATTGATGAAGCGGCTCGGCTACAGCAAGTTCGTGGCGCAGGGCGGCGACTGGGGTTCGCCGGTCTCCAATGAAATGGCCAAGCTGGGTGCGCCGGAGTTGCTCGGCATTCACGTCAATCTGCCCGGCGTCGTTCCGCCCGAGGTCGTCAAGGCGGTCAGCACCGGCGGCCCTGCGCCGGACAATCTGTCCGCGGAGGAGCAGCACGCGTTCGACCAGATCAAGCTTCAATTCGCGAAACGGCGCGCCTACGCGCAGATCATGGGCACGCGCCCCCAGACGCTTGCGGCCTTTGCGGATTCGCCGGCGGGCCTCGCCGCCTGGCTGCTCGATCACGGCGACGGCTATGCCCAGCCGGCCTCCGCGATGCAATCAGCCGTGCTCGGGCGCGCAGTCAATGGACATTCCGCCGGCGCACTGACCCGCGACGACGTGCTCGACAACATCACGCTCTACTGGCTGACCAACACGGCCGTCTCTGCGGGCCGCTTGTACTGGGAGAACAAGACCAACCTTTATCTGCCAGCCAATGTCACGATCCCGGCCGCCGTCACCGCGTTTCCCGGCGAGAGCTTTGTGGCGCCGCGGAGCTGGGCGGAAAAGGCCTACCACAAGCTGATCTACTTCCATCAGGCCGAAGCCGGCGGCCACTTCGCCGCCTGGGAGCAACCGGACATCTTCAGCCGAGAGGTTCGGGATGCGTTTCGACCGTTGCGCAGCTGATCTGAATATTCAAAACAACCGCAGGAGTATCCATCATGGCCAAGCTTGCAATCGTTGCCACCATCGAGGTCGCGCCTGGCAAACGGGATGAGGTGTTGCCGCTGTTGCTGGCGCACCGCGCCCGTTCGCTGAGGGATGAGCCGGGCACGCTGCAGTTCGATGTCCTGGTGCCCCGCGAGGACGCTTCGAAGCTGCTGCTCTACGAGGTCTATCAGGATGACGCCGCATTCGCGGCGCATCGCAATGCGCGATCGATCGCACAGTTTCGCGAGGAGACCGCGGCACTCGGCGTCAAGGTTGCCGGCACATGGTGCACGCCCGCCGAGTAGACCTTGTCGCCGGCGTCGTCGTCGCAGCTGCGGGATCAGACCATCTGACGCAACAAGCCGATCAGGCGGCCGCATTCATCGTCCGTGCCGACCGTGATGCGCAGGAAATCCTCGATCCGCGGCTTCTGGAAATGCCGCACCAGGACGCCGCGCTCCCGCAGCTTCGCGGCGAGATCCGCACCGCGATGGGCGCCATGGCGGGCGAACACGAAGTTCGCATGCGATGGCAGCACTTCGAAGCCGAGCTCGGTGAGGCTGCGGGCCAGCGCCTCGCGGCTCCGGATGATGCGTTGCCGGGTTTCTTCAAACCATGTGTCGTCCTCGATCGAGGCGACGGCACCCGCGATCGCGAAGCAATCCAGCGGATAGGAGTTGAAGCTGTCCTTGACGCGCTCCAGCGCCTCGATCAGCGGGCGCTGGCCGATGGCGAAGCCGACCCGCAATCCCGCCAGCGCGCGCGACTTCGAGAGCGTCTGGATCACCAGCAGATTGTCGTTGCGCGCGACCAAAGGCACGGCGCTCTCGGCGCCGAAATCGACATAGGCCTCGTCGACCACCACGAGACGGTCGGGATGCTCGGTGACCAGCGCCTCGATCGCGGCGCGGGGCAGCGCGATGCCAGTCGGCGCGTTGGGATTGCACAGCAGGATGGCGCTGGCCGGCCGCCGGTAGTCCGCAAGCTGTATCCGCATCGCGGCATCGAGCGGGACCGTCTCGTAGCCGACACCATAGAGGCGGCAATAGACCGGGTAGAAGCTGTAGGTGATGTCGGGGAACAGCAGCGGCGCGTCGTGCTTCAAAAGCGCCGGAAAGGCGTGGGCCAGCACCTCGTCCGAGCCGTTGCCGACGAACACTTCGTCAGACGTGACGCCGTAGCGCGTCGCGATCGCCTCACGCAGGGCGGATGCGCGCGGGTCCGGATAGAGCCGCAGGCGATCCGTGGTCGCTGTGATCGCCGCTACCGCGCGGGGCGACGGCGGGTAGGGATTCTCGTTGGTGTTGAGCTTGATGAGGCCGTCGATCTTCGGCTGCTCGCCGGGCACGTATGGCGACAGATTGTGGACGACCGAACTCCAGAAGCGACTCATGATCCCGTGATCCAAGGGTGAATGCGATCACAATACGGAATACGAGGCGCTGATGAAAGCGCCTCTTTATTTCCTCGCATTCTGATCTGTGCTGCGCTGGTGCCTTACCAGGTCGCCGTGCCCTTCATGGTCGGCTGGCCCTCGGCATTCGCGGTCCACAGCTCCATGCCGCCGTCCTTGTCGTTGGCGTTGATCGAGAACTCGCTGCCCTCGAACAGCGGCTGCACGCCGCGATAGGTGAGCTTCTTCGGCGGCTTGCCGCCGCGGAGCTTGGCGGCGAACTCGACGATGAAAGAGGCCTGCAGCGGGCCGTGGAAGATCAGGCCCGGATAGCCCTCGACCTTGGTGACATAGTCGCGATCGTAGTGGATGCGGTGGCCGTTGAAGGTCAGCGCCGAATAACGAAACAGCAACACCGGATCGGAGACGTGGCTCTCGCGATGCTGCGCGGCCGGCGGAGGCGGCGCCGCCTTGGCGGGCGCTGCGGCTTGTGTGCTCGTCATCTCGCGATAGACGATGTCCTGCCGCTCGCGGACCGCAAGCCCGCGCGAGGTCGTCACCTCGTGATGAACCGAGACGAAGCACAGCGTGCCGGTCGAGCCTGATTTCACGGTGACGTCGGCGATACGCGAGGTCCGCTTGGCGTCGTCGCCGATGCGCAAGCTGTCGAAGAATTCGAGCTCGCCGCCGGCCCACATGCGGCGCGGCAGCGGCACCGGCGGCAGGAAGCCGCCGCGGGTGGGATGGCCGTCCTGGCTCAATTGCGACATCGGAAACACCGGCTGCGCCAGGCACCAATGCGTGGTCCACGGCGCGGCATCGCCGACCTTCGGCTCGCCGATCTCCTGGAACAGCGTCGCGCGCAGCCCCATCACGAGATATTTGGTGACGACGTCGGAGGCCTCAGTGGTCTTGCCGATCCACTGGCGGAGATGATCGAGGTCGAGTTTATCGGTCATGACTGGGTTGCCCGGGGCAGGAGGGATCTCAGGATCGTTTGAGGCGCTCGCCGATCGCAGGCACCCTGCCGTAGTGCCTGTCCTCGCCGACCACGATCGCGGCCGGCGCCGGATAGCTGACACGTCCGTTCGGCGTGTCGACCTCGATGCGGCGCAGATGCGGATGCCTGGCGAGGTCGTCCATGCTGTTGACCTCGGCAAAGGCGATGTCGGCCTCGGCGAGCTTCGCGAGCAAATCCTCGCGCGTGAGCCTGCCGAAACTGTCGCTAACGATCTGGTCGGTCAGCGCGCGGTTGCGCACGCGCTCAACCATGTTGGCAAAGCGCGGATCGTCGGGCAGGCCGGGCTGGCCCAGCACCTTGGCGCACAGCGTCTTCCACTCGCGCTCGCTCTGGATCGAGATCAGGATCTCCTTGCCGTCCTTCGAGCGGAACACGCCATAGGGCGCAATCGAGGGATGAGCGAGGCCGATCCGCTTCGGCGACTTGCCGTCCTCGGCATTGAGCAGCGGCACGGTGAGCCAGTCGGCCATCACGTCGAACATCGAGATGCGGATGTCGGCACCCTCTCCGGTGCGGCCGCGCCCGATCAGCGCTTCGAGGATCGCAGCATGCGCGGTGGCGCCGGTCGCGACATCGACGATCGACATGCCGACGCGTGAGGCGCCCTCGGGGCCGCCGGTGATCGAGGCGAGACCGCTCTCGGCCTGGATCAACAGGTCATAGGCCTTGCGGTCGGCATACGGGCCGGTATCGCCATAGCCGGTGATGGTGCACATGATCAGCTTCGGATAGGCCTTGCGCAGCCGCTCGCGCGAGAAGCCGAGCTTGTCCATCGAGCCCGGCTTCAAATTCTGCAGCAGCACGTCGGCGCCCGCGATCAGCTCCTCGAGCTGCGCGCGGCCCTCCTTGGTGGCGAGATCGACCACGGCGGAATCCTTGCCGCGGTTGAGCCAGACAAAGTAGCTGCTCTGGCCCTTCGCCGCGGCGTCGTAGCCGCGAGCGAAATCGCCCTCGGGCCGCTCGATCTTGATGACATGAGCGCCGGCATCGGCCAGGCGTGACGAGCAGAACGGCGCAGCGACCGCCTGTTCGACGGCAATGACGGTCAATCCCTCAAGCGGCAGCATGATCCGAGAACTCAGTAGGAGCGGGGCATGCCGAGCACGTGCTCGGCGACGAACGACAGGATCAGATTGGTCGAGATCGGCGCAACCTGATAGAGCCGGGTTTCGCGGAACTTGCGCTCGACGTCGTACTCCTCGGCGAAGCCGAAGCCGCCATGGGTCTGCACGCAGGCATTGGCCGCTTCCCAGGAGGCATCCGCCGCCAGCATCTTGGCCATGTTGGCCTCGGCGCCGCAGTCGAGACCCGCTTCATATTTGCGGGTAGCTTCCTTCACCATCAATTCGGCCGCGCGCATCGAGGCGTAGGCCTTCGCGATCGGAAACTGGATGCCCTGGTTCTGGCCGATCGGCCGGCCGAACACGCTGCGCTCCTTGGCGTAGTTGGTCGCCTTTTGGATGAACCACTTGGCGTCGCCGACGCATTCGGCCGCGATCAGGATGCGCTCGGCGTTCATGCCGGACAGGATGTAACGAAAACCCTTGCCTTCCTCGCCGATCAGATTCTCCGCCGGCACCTTCATGTCGGTGAAGAACACCTCGGTCGTGGCGTGGTTCATCATGGTGCGGATCGGGCGGATCTCCAGCCCCTTGCCCTTCACCTCGCGCATGTCGACGATGAACACCGAGAGCCCGTCGGTGCGCTTCCTGGACTGCTCCTTCGGCGTGGTGCGCGCCAGCAGCACCATCAGGTCGGAATATTCGGCGCGGCTGGTCCAGATCTTCTGGCCGTTGACGACGTAGTGGTCGCCCTCGCGTCGCGCGAAGGTCTTCAGCGACGAGGTATCGGTGCCGCTGGTCGGCTCGGTGACGCCGAACGCCTGCAGCCGCAATTCGCCGGTCGCGACCTTCGGCAGATACTTCGCCTTCTGCGCGTCGTTGCCGTGCCGCAGCACGGTGCCCATCGTGTACATCTGGGCATGGCAGCCGCCGCCGTTGCAGCCGGCGCGCTGGATCTCTTCGAGGATCGCCGCCGCCGCCGACAGCTTGAGGCCCGCGCCGCCATATTCCTCGGGGATCAGCACCGAGAGATAGCCGGCCTCCGTCAGCGCATCGACGAACTCCTTCGGATAGGCCATCTGGCGGTCGAGCTTGCGCCAGTATTCGCCGGGAAACTGCGCGCAGAGCTTTGCGACGGCGTCGCGGATGTCTGTGTGGTCGTCGGTGTGCTGTTCGTGTGCGGTCATGATTTCGTTTTGCCGAGAGGTTGCGCCAGAGCGTTGTCGAGCGAAGCGGAAGCCGGTTCGCGTGAGGAAAACGCCCGCTGTTGTGGGGTCCCGGTAAACTCCCTATGCTGTTTTGTTATAGCGTATGAACCTGCCTTCCAGGATTGGCAAGTATGGATTTCCGCCAGCTTAGGACCTTTGCGTGCGTCGCGGAACTCGGGAGTCTGAGCAAGGCATCCGATACCCTGCGGGTCGCGCAGCCGGCGCTGAGCCGGCAGATCAAGCTCTTGGAGCACGAGCTGCGCACCGAATTGTTCACGCGCAACGGCCGCGGCATGGTGCTGACCGATGCCGGCCGGCTGCTGCTCGCGCGCACCGGCGGTATCGTGCGGCAGATCGACCAGATCCGCGACGACATCCAGTCCGCGGGCGGCGCGCCATCCGGGCGCGTCGTGCTCGGGCTGGTGCCGACGGTGAGTTGCGTGATCTCTGCGCGGCTGGCGCGGCGCACGGTGGAACGCTATCCCGGCATCTCGCTCTGCATCGTCGAAAGCTACAGCGGCCATCTGATCGAGTGGCTGCATCGCGGCGAGATGGACCTTGCGGTGATCTACGGCCCGTCGGTCGATCTGCACCTGGCGGTGCAGAGCCTCGGTCGCGACTCGATCGTCGCGGTCGGCCCGCGCGGCAGCGGGCTGAAGCAGAAGAAGCAGGTCGATATCGGATGGCTGCTGCGCCAGCGCCTGGTGCTGCCAAGTCATTCGCACGGGCTCCGCGCCATGATCGAGCATGCGGCAGCAAAGAAGAAGGTCACGCTCGACGTCAAGCTCGAGGCGGATTCGTTCCGCGTGCTGACGAGCCTGGTCGAGGAGGGGCTCGGATACACCATGTTGCCGCCATCCTCGGTGCGCGGCGAGGTCGCCGACGGCCGGCTCGAGACCGCGCCGATCGCGCGGCCGGCGCCGCGGCGCGAGCTGACCCTGGCCTCGCCGGTCGAGCATCCCGGCTCCAACGCCATCACGCTGATCGCCAAATTGCTGCGTGACGAGGTCGCCGCGTGCCGCGCCGAAGGGCTCTGGGACATCCAGCTCGCCTGAGCGCGGCTTCGCATCACTTCACCTGGAAGCCGAGATGGCCGCGGAAGCGGTTCTTCAGGTAGGTGCCGTCGCGTGGCGGCAGCGCGCGTTCGACTTCGCCGGCCGCGATCCGGATGCGTGCCAGCCGCGGACCGCCGCCGAGATCGCGCAGGCTCGCGCGGAAGCGTTGAATGCCGGCCATGTCGGTGATGTCGGAGACATGGCCGATGCCCGCGCCGCTAGCGATCACCTCGAGCCTGGCCCCTAAGCCGGAATGGCTGAGCTGCATCCCGGTCTCGCCGAAATGGCCGTTGTCGAGGACCGCGATCGAGAGATTGCCGGGCTGCTTGGTGGCGATGGTCAAGAGGCTGCCGATGCCCATCAGCTGCTCGCCGTCGCCGGTGATCACAAGCACCGGGCGCTTCGGCTGCGCCAGCGCGAGGCCGAGCCCGACCATCGCCGCGCCGCCCATCGCGCCCCAGAGATAGAAATTGCCGGGATGCTCGCCGGCATCGAACACATCATAGGACGAGGAGCCGAGCCCGGAGATCACGAGCAGGTCGCCACGGTCGGTTAGCAGCGCCTTCACGGCGGCGCGGCGATCGAGAGTGCCTGTTGGCGCTGACATCAGTGCGTCTCCTTCGTCCACTTCTTGCGGCCGATCATCCGCTGCGAGATCAGCACCGCGACCTGCTGGTCGCCGTCATAGGCGAGCGAGGCGGCGGCCGAGATCACCTCCTCGGCGTCGTCAGGGTTCTCCAGCCGCAGCACGGTGGTGCCCATGATCTCGAAGGCCTGCGGCGTCGCGCGGCCCATCGGAATCTGCCAGGGATTGAACTCGGCCCATTCGCCGCGCATCGTCACCAGCGTCAGCAGCGGGAATCGGCAGCTCGCCATCAGCGACAGCATGTTGACGCAATTGCCGACGCCGCTCGATTGCATCAGCAGCACCGCGCGGTCGCCGCCGAGCCAGGCGCCGGCGGCCATCGCCACGCCTTCCTCCTCGGTGGTCAGCACCGTGGTCTTGATGTCGGCATCGGCGTGCGACAGCTTGATCAGCTTCGAGTGTCCGGCGTCGGGGACGTAGGACACCTGCGCCACGCCAAAATCCTTCAGCGTGCGGTAGATCGCAACCGGCCAGTCGGTGCTGGTCGCGCTGTCCTGGTGAACGGCAATCTGGTCCATCATGGCCTCGGCTAGGGGCGCGCAGTGGCGCGTCCTCACCGAAGCCATAGCGCGTGAGGACGTTTAGCTCCCGTCGCATCTGTGTCGCGCAGCTATGCCGGAATTGTATATCCCGTCATTGCGAGCCAACGGGTCGCGCGAACGCGCGCCCGATGACAGGCTCCGCGAAGCAATCCATCTCTCCTCATGCGTGGAGGGATGGATTGCTTCGTCGCTTCGCTCCTCGCAATGACGAGTTGCGGGATCAGGATGGCTAGTGTCTTCGAACTCAGGCGTTCGGCTGCAGAAACGTGCCGTACTGCTTTCTCGTGACCACCGCGACAGCGGCCTCTCCGATGACGCGCATCGCCGCCATCATCGGCCACGGCCCAAGGCTGATCCGGCGCACGCCGGCGCGGGCGAGCTCGCCGATTTCGGGAACGCCCCGCGTCACCATGATGTTGACCGGCAGTGGCGTCAGTTGAACGAGCCGCTCGATCAGCGCGAGATCGGTCAAGCCCGGCACAAAAATGCCGTCGGCGCCGGCATCGGCATATAGCTTCGCGCGCCGCGCCGCTTCATCCAGGCATTGCTCCGGCGAGCCGAACTTCAGCAGAAACGGATCGGTTCGCGCATTGATGAAGAGACGAATGCCGAGCTGTTGCGCGGTGTCCCGCACCGCCCTGATCTTCGCGGCATGCTGCTCGGGGTCGACGAGCTGCCGCTTGCCGCGCAAAAGCCCGTCCTCGATATTGATGCCGATCGCGCCGGCTTTCAAGATCCGCGCCGCCGAATGCGCTGCGGCGTCCGCGGTGTCGCCATATCCGGCCTCCAGATCGATCGAGACCGGGACCGGGATGGAAGCGGTCATTCGCGAGACCAGGCCTTCCACGATGTCGAGCGGGGCATTCTCGCCATCGGCAAAGCCGAGTGCGGACGCCACCGCGCCGCTGCTGGTCGCGATGGCCGGCGAGGTCTTCGCGATCGCCTTGGCGGTCGCGACATCCCAGGCGTTGAACAGGACCAGTGGATCGCCTGTCCTGTGAAGACCGTGAAACGCTTCGGCGTATTGCTGCTGTGTCGTGGCGTCCATTGCGCGCACTCCTGTTCAGAGAGAGATTGAAAGACTTCGTGACGTGGTCGCTGGTTGCAGTACGGCTGTTCAGCCGGCGGCGTGGGTCTTGAACCAGTCCATGATCAGACTGTTGACCTCGGCCTCGCGCTCAAGGTGCGGGAAGTGCCCGACATCGGGCAGGACAACGCGCTGATGTGGCCCCTTGAAGAGCGGCTCTTCCTTCATCGAGTACCGCGCCGTCGGATCGTTGCCGCCATAAATCGTCAGCGTCGGCGTATGCATGTCGTTGATCGGCAGCCGGCCCGCAACTCCCGCATCGACCAGGCCACTGTAGTATTTCAGCGCCGCCTTCATGGTGCCGGGAGAGCTGAGCGTCTCCTTGACCGAGCGGAGATGCTCGTCGTTCTCCAGGGTTGGCGACCACAACTTCCAAAGGTAGTCGACGAAGGGAAGTCCCTCGATGTCGACCGCCGCGTGAGCGCCAGGCACCGTAAAGAAATAGACATGGAAGACCGATCGAACGGCATCGGGATCGCTCCTGAGGCTCGCGATTGTGATCGGGTGCGCGGTGTTCATGACGACCGCGGCCTTGATCGCTGACGGTGCCGTGGCCAGCGCCTGGAAGGTCGACGTGCCGCCCCAATCCATGCCGACGACACACGCCTGTCCGTCGTCGCTCAGCGCCGCGATCAGCGCTTCGAGATCCTGGCCCAGCGCGATCGGATCGAAGATGCCGTCGGCCGGAATCTCGGTCGGCGCATAGCCGCGCAGGAACGGTGCGACCGCACGATATCCGGCATCCGCGAACACCTGCAGCTGCTTGCGATAGGACCAGGCGTTGTCGGGAAAGCCGTGCATGAACATGACAAGCGGTCCGCTGCCCTGTTCGAGATAGGCAAACCGCACGCCGTTGGCCTGCACGTATTTCAGCGTGGGTTCGCTGCCGGCGGGGTCAGGCGTTGCCAGTGCGGTGCTTCGGGTCGTCATCGCTACGCTCCATATTTTGTCGTCGTTGCTCTCCTGGATAAATATGTGCGTTGCGCACATATCTGGTCAAGTTGTTTTTTGTGCGTAGCGCACATATTATTCCCCGCATGGAAAACGGAATCGCCAATCTGCTGGGGGCGCTGTCGCTCGCCGTTACGGATCGTATCGAGCAAGGCGCACGCGAAGTGGTCGGCCGCGGCGGCGAGACACCCGCGGCGCTCATCGTCATCGGCTATGGCCAGGGCATGACCAATGACAAGCTGAGGCGGATCCTCGGCCTGTCGCATTCCGGAACTGTCCGGCTGGTGGATCGCCTGGTTTCGGATCGGCTTGTCGAACGTCGCCCCGGAAAGGACGGCCGCGAGGTCGCCTTGCACCTGACGGCGTCAGGCGCTGCATCCCGCAACGAACTGCTGGCGTCCCGGATATCGGCGGTCACGTCATTGCTCGATGTGCTGTCGTCGGCCGAACGGAAGCAGCTTGCGACATTGATCCGCGAGCTGCTGGCAAGGCAGGATACCTCGGAGATGGACCGCTTCACGATCTGCCGGATGTGCGACGACCGGGTCTGCACCAATTGCCCGTTGCCGACGAACAAGAGCCAGCACGTTCGCTAGAGGGATGACCCTACTCCGAGTCGAGCGGCAGGCTCCGCTTCACCTCGCCCCGCGTGCGGGGAGAGGTCGGAACGCATCCTTGGATGTGATCCGGGTGAGGGGGAGCCTCCGCAAGCACAACTATCGCCGGATACGCGGAGACGGCCCCTCACCCCAACCCTCTCCCCGCAAGAACGGGGAGAGGGAGCGCAGTGCCATCGCGGTCACTGCTCGACCTTATGGCGCTAGCGCCTTGCCGTCAGCTTGCGGTCTTGCCGACCGTGAAAACGTACATGTCCCAGAACGTCTCGGGATGATCGACCTCGAAGCGGTGCCACTGGTCCAGATTGGTCTCGTCGGCCGCGCCCGGAAACTGTTTGCGGAATTGGTCGAGCACCGTCGGATCGTCAAACGGCTCGAAGCCCTGGAACGTCAGACCGTGTTCGTTGAGGAATGCCGCGATCTCGGGAATCGCGAGGCGGTGTTCCATGACATTGAACAGCAGATCGCGGCAGCCGCTCATGCTGTAAAAGTCCTTGGCGCCGATCAGCGGCTTCCATTGTCCGGCCTCGCGAAAAATGTCCCGCCGGCACCGTCGGATGTCGTCGGCGGTGGCGCGATAGTTGCGCGCGGCGATGCGGGCGCGGGCCTCCACGATGACGCGGCGGGCCAGGTCGCTGTACAGGCCGATGCGCATCGTGCCGCTCGGCCGCAGCAGCGAGACCAGCACGCGCCAGCCGGCAAAAGGCTCGGCAAGATGGTGCAGCACGCCGACCGACTCGATGCTGTCGAAGGTGCGGTCGATCGCGCCCAATTCCAGGATATCCGCCTGCGCATATTCGATGTTGGTCAAGCCCAGCTCGCGCGTCTTGCGGCGCGCATAGGCGAGGCTGGTCATGCTGATGTCGACCGCGAGCAAGCGGGCGTTCGGGTAGACCTGCGCGATCTGGATCGCGTGCGAGCCGGTGCCGCAGCCCGCGATCAGGATATCCAGCCTGGCTTGCTGTTCGGCCGTCGCGACGGTTCGTCCCCGCGCCCGGTCGGCCGCGAATGCCGTCAGCGGGTTCACGGTCCAGCGCGGATAGGGATTTTCCTCGTACTGGCGCATCACCTCGACGGATACATCGTTCCTGATCGGGGTGAGCGTTGGAATAGAGCTGCGCCCTGCCATTTCCTCGCGCGGCTCGCGGAGCTGCACCCGCAACAGGCCGGCGACGGCCGCAGGCCAATCCCGGCGCAGCAGCGCGTCCGCCTGCGGGAGCGCGTGAAGCGGGAAATAGGCTGCGACGACCGCGAGCACGAGCGGCGTGATCGCAGCCCCTGATGCCGGGTCGCGCAGCAATCGGTCGCGCAATGCGCCCGCAAGTTCGCTTTCCAGCTCGGCCTGCCCATAGGCATATTCGTTGATGAAGCATTGCCGGGCAAGCGCGCAGGCAAAGGCGACGATCTCGTCGTCCGCTGCGTCCCGATTGCTCGCGAGCCGCAGCAGTTCGGCCCGCGCATGTCCCAGCAGCACCTCGAGCTGCATGTTCGCCAGTGTCGTCGCTTCCATCGCCGAGCGCAGGAACAGGTCGCGCGCAAGCGGGGCGACGCTGTCAGTGCCAAACAATTCGGCGTTCGTCACCGGCAGCGGCCACTTGCCGGCGATCCGCCCGACATAGCTGGTGACGGTTGGACTCTGCAGGATGAAGCTGACGGCCCTCGCATCCATGCCGAGCGCGAGCGCCTTGCTGAAATGCGCGGCCGCCTTGGCACGATTGCCCAGCGCCTGGTAGGAATTTCCGGCGTTGTAGTGGCAGGCGGCGTTGACCTCGTCGGAGGCAATTGCCTTCGCGAACGTCTTCACGGCCGATCGGTGATCACCCGCTGACTGCGCCATCAGGCCGAGCAGGTTCAGGCTCTGCACATGGCAAGGCTCACGCGCGAGAATTTGCCGGCAAATCTCCTGCGCTTCGTTGAAGCGGCGCATCCCGTAGAAGCGGCTTGCCTCGGCGGCAAGGCCGGCCATGCCGATGCCTGCGGAACCGAAAGCGGGTGCGTTTCCGGCGGACTCGTCCCGTC
Organism: Bradyrhizobium sp. AUGA SZCCT0105; assembly: GCF_018129565.1. Taxonomy (NCBI): domain Bacteria; kingdom Pseudomonadati; phylum Pseudomonadota; class Alphaproteobacteria; order Hyphomicrobiales; family Nitrobacteraceae; genus Bradyrhizobium; species Bradyrhizobium sp. AUGA SZCCT0105. The sequence continues at coordinate 110,056 of NZ_JAFCMK010000012.1, forward strand.
GCTTACCGGCCGCACGCCGTTCTTTTCGGTTCATGTTCCGTCAACTGGCCCAAACTGCAAGATGCTGCCGGACAGCGCGCCGAAACGGCTCCAGGCTCAGCCCGGGATCCGCACCGGCAGGTTCTCGATGCCGCGCACGAAGCTGGAATAGACCCGCTTCGGCTCGCCGACCACCTCGATGCGGTCGAAGCGCTTCAGCATCTCCTGCCAGACGATCTTGAGCTGCAGCTCGGCGAGCCGCATGCCGACGCAGCGGTGGATGCCGAAGCCGAACGACAGATGGATGCGCGGCCGGGCGCGATCGATAATGAACTCGTCGGGGCGGTCGATCACCTCGTCGTCGCGGTTGCCGGAGACGTACCACATCACGACGCGGTCGCCTTTCCTGATCGTCTTGCCGCCGACCTCGGTGTCCTGGAGCGCGGTGCGCCGCATATGCGCGAGCGGCGTCTGCCAGCGGATCACCTCCGGCACCATGGTGTCGATCAGCGCGGGGTTCTCCTTCAGCTTCCTGAACTGGTCGGGATGCTCATGCAGCGCCAGCACCGAGCCGCTCATGGTGTTGCGCGTGGTGTCGTTGCCGCCGACGATGAGCAGGATGATGTTGCCCATCAGATTGTCGGGGTCCATGTGCCGGGTGGCGTCGCTGTGCGCCATCATCGACAGCAGGTCGTTCCTCGGCGGCGCGTTGACGCGCTCGTTCCACAGCTTTGAGAAAGTGGCGTAGCACTCGTCCATTTCCTGCCGCCGCTGTTCCGGCGAGTCGACGACGCCGCTCTTCGGCAGCGCGGTGGAGACGTCGGACCAGCGCGTCAGCTTGCGTCGCTCTTCCCAGGGGAAGTCGAACAGCGTCGCCAGCATCTGGGTGGTCAATTCGATCGAGACGCGCTCGACGAAATTGAAGGTCTCGTTGCGTGGCAGATTGTCGAGCACGCTCGCCGAGCGCTGGCGGATCAGCTTCGCCAGCTCGTCGAGATGATTAGGCGTGAACATCGGCGAGACGGTCTTGCGCTGGTGGGCGTGCTTCGGCTGGTCCATCGCGATGAAGCTCGGATAGTCGTAGCCGGGCGGCACGTCGCGGATCGAGATGCCGCCGAGCGTGGAGTCCGAGGAGAAGATGCCGTGGCTGGTGTCGACATGCATGATGTCGTTGTACTTCACCACAGACCAATAGGGCTCGATCGGCGAATTGGTGCAGTAGTGCACCGGCTCTTCCTTGCGCAGCCGCTCGAACCACGGCCACAACGTGTCGTTCTGGAATAGTTTTGGCGCGCCGGGGTGAAAATCCCTGAGGGGCGTCGCATAGGCTTCCTCGCGCGCCTGGCGCAACAGCTCGGCCCGGTCGGCACGGATGGCGGTCTGGACGTTCATGATTCTTGATCCCGGTTGGCTCGCGATGCGTCAGGCGGCAATGCGCACGGGCAGCGTCTCGTAGCCCTTGATGAAGCTGGAATACACCCGCTGCGGCTCCTCCACCACCTCGATCGTGTCGAAGCGCTTGAGGATCTCCTCCCAGATGATCTTGAGCTGCAGCTCGGCGAGACGCAGCCCGACGCAGCGGTGGATGCCGAAGCCGAACGAGATGTGGGTGCGCGGCCGGGCGCGGTCGATCAGGAACTCGTAGGGTTTTTCGATCGCCTCCTCGTCGCGGTTGCCCGAGACGTACCACATCACGACCTTGTCCCCCTTCTTGATCTGGCGGCCGCGGAACTCGAAGTCGGCGAGCGCGGTGCGCCGCATATGGGCGAGCGGCGTCTGCCAGCGGATCACTTCGGGCACGAAACTGTCGATCAGCGCCGGGTTCTCTTTGAGCTTGCGATACTGCTCCGGATGCTTGCTCAGCGCGTAGATGCTCCCGGACAGCGTGTTGCGCGTGGTGTCGTTGCCGCCGACGATCAGCAGGATCAGGTTGCCGAGGAAATTCTTCGGGTCCATGTTCCGCGTGGCGTCGCTGTGCGCCATCATCGAGAGCAGATCGCTCTTCGGTGGCTGGTCAGCTCGTTCCTTCCACAGTCTTGCGAAATAGGTCGCGCATTCCATCAGTTCGGCCTGCCGCTCGTCCTCGGTGGCGACCAGGCCGCCCGCGCCGGGCAGGGTGGTCGCGACGTCGGACCAGCGGGTCAACTTGCGGCGATCCTCCCACGGGAAGTCGAACAGCACCGCGAGCATCTGCGTGGTCAGCTCGATCGAGACCTTGTCGACCCAGTCGAACACCTCGCCGCGCGGCAGATTGTCGAGGCACTCGGTCGAGCGGTTGCGGATATTGATCGCGAGCTCGTCGAGGTGCGTCGGCGTGAACATCGGCGCCACGGTCTTGCGCTGCGCCGAGTGGCGCGGCTGGTCCATCGCGATGAAGCTTTCGCGGCGCAGGTCCGGCGGCACGTCGCGGATGGTGATGCCGCCGAGCGAGGCGGCCGAGGAGAACACCGCGTGGTTGGTCTCGATGTCCATGATGTCGTTGTAGCGGGTGATCGACCAGTACGGACCGAACATCGAATCCTTGCAGTAGTGTACCGGATCCTCGCGGCGCAGCCGGTCGAAATACGGCCAGAAGGTATCGGTCTTGAACAACTCGGGATGGCCGGGATCGTAATCCGCGAGAGCAAGCGTGTTGGCGCGTTCGCGTGCAGCGTCCAGATTGGTGTCGTCGACCAGATCGATGGTCCCGTGCATGAGCGGCTCCTCAACCGTTTCGCTGCCGGGGCATCGCCGGCGCGACATGTTTTACCGAATTACATTCTCATTCCGCGGTTTGCGCAAGGGCTCATAACGCGCATTTGGCCGCATTGATGTCAGGTCAAAGCGGCCGAATCCGGGCTTTTCCCGCGATGGACGGGCGGGACGGCGATCATGCCCGTTTCAAACGGCGTTTGATTCAATCGGGCGGTGCGGGCGCCGTCTGTTGGCTGGCGGGCTTTTCGCAGGGGTAGGTGTCCTGCATGCCCCACAGCAGCAGGAGAGCGATCACCATCTCGCCTTTCGCGGACCGCTTGTCGGCCGACTTGAGCATGATCTCTTCGGTTTGCTCGCTGGTCAGCGCGAGGTCGTTGGGCATGCAGAACAGCAATTGTCCGCCATGCCGTTTCAGCCAGGCATTGGAAGCCATCAGGCCGCCCCTGACGCCGTCCAGGTACATATGATTGAAGATGCGAAAGTTCTCATTCTTCGGATTGCGATAGGAATCCAGCCGTATGTCGACGGCAGCGGCGGGAGCTGCCGTCAGCGCCAGGAAGCACACCGACATTATCCACTTGCTCATCGCTACCCTTCCTCGCTTGTCCGGCGTGTTCCTTTGTCACCTGATCCGTAAGTATCTCATTCCCGCGATGGGGTTCGAAGCTCGCGCTCGACGACGGTGGGATGGCGGCCGCTTTGCTCCGACCCGGGGGCGACACCGGCATCGAGGACTGCGCTGTTTCCGGCGATGCCGTTAAGGCATGGCCAACCGCACCCCGGCAAAAATCGGCCGGCGATCTCGACCTTGTGTGAAACCTGGATCACACTCGCAGCGACAAACCTGTGCTTTTGATACGCAGAGATTGTCTCGCCTGGAGTTAACCCGTGAACGACATGAGCTGGACCCCGCTGGGGCCGCCGCAGCCGCCCCCGCAACCGGTTCCGCCGCCGATGCCGGTGGCGTTTTCAGGGAACCGGAAGGAGTTTTTCCGGCTGGTCGCGCGCGGCGCCGGGCTCGAGCTCGTCACGCTCGGCTTCTACCGGTTCTGGCTCACCACCGACATCCGCCGTCACCTCTGGTCGAACACCCAGATCGACGGCGACGCGCCGGAATATACCGGCCGCGGCAAGGAGCTCCTGATCGGCTTCCTGGTCGCGCTCGCGATCCTGGTGCCGATCTATCTCGGATATTTCCTGATCGGCATCGAGGCCGAGCATCTCAAGGCGTTCGCCTCGCTGCCGCTGGTCGCCTTCTTCTATCTGTTCGGCCAGTTCGCGATCTATCGCGCGCGGCGCTACCGCCTGACCCGCACGGTGTGGCGCGGCGTCCGCTTCTGGATGAGCGGCTCGGGCTGGATCTATGCGCTGAAGGCCTCGCTATGGGGCGTGCTGGTCGTGATCACGCTCGGCCTCGCGTTGCCATGGCGCGAGGCGGCGCTCGAACGCTACAAGATGCGGCATTCCTATTACGGCGACCTTCAAGGCTCGTTCGAGGGCCGTGGCTGGGAGTTCTTCAAGCGCGGCTGGTGGCTCTGGCTGCTGATGCCGTTCGCGCTCTACAGCACGATCTTCGCCCCGTTCGCCTATGCAGCGTTCAAGGCGATCGAGTGGCGCTGGTGGCTGTCGGGCATCCGCTTCGGCGAGGTCCGGCTGGAATCCACCCTGCGCCGCAGCGCGCTGCTCGGCCTGTACTGGAAGGTGATCGGCTGGGTCATGCTGCTCGGCATGGTGTTCGCGGCCTATCTCGTGCTCTGCACCTTCTTGGTCGCCAGCATGGACGGCTCCTCGATCGAGAGCTTCTTCAAGACCGAGGCGTTCGCCAAGAGCATTCCCCTGATCGTGCTGCTCGGCATCGGCTATCTCGCCTTTGCGCTGGCGATGAACGTGGTGATGCGGGTCTATCTGATGCGCGATCTCTGGGTCCGGGTGCTGTCCTCGACCATCGTGCACAACATCGGCGCGGCCGCCGACGTCACCGCGCGCGGCGATCTCGCCAATGCGCTCGGGGAAGGTTTTGCCGACGGCCTCGACGTCGGTGGTTTCTAAAGCATGATCCGGAAAAGTGCGAAGCGGTTTTCCGAGAAGATCATGCTCAAAAAAGGAGCTAAAGCGCGATGACGATTCAACCCAATCTCGCCGCGCTTTAGCGACATGGACTCCGGTACCAGCGAGACCAGCTCCGCGGCGACGCCTGCACCGGGCGCCGTCTTCTTCGACGGTGCATCGAACCGGCGGCGCGTCGTCGTGCTCAAACTGTCCGATGCGCTGGAGATCAGGGAAGACGGCGAACTGCGCGCGCGCTGGGCGTTTGCCGACATCCGCCGCGCCGACAGCCCGTCCGGTCTGTTGCGGCTGAGCTGCCTGACCGCGCCGGCTCTGGCGCGGCTCGAAATCCGCGACACCAAGCTGATCGCCGAACTCGTCGCGCGCTGCGACGCGCTCGAGGCGGATTTGCCGAACCGCCGGGGCGTCGCCGCGATCGTCGGCTGGTCGCTCGCGGCCGCGGTGTCGATCGTGCTGGTGGTGCTGTTCGGCGTGCCGCTCGCCGCCGAGCGGCTGACGCCGCTGGTGCCGGATTCCTTCGAGCGACGGCTCGGCGACGTCGCGGACGCGCAGGTCAAGGTGGTGTTCGACGGCAAGCCGTGCAGCAACGCGGCCGGCCAGGCGGCATTCGAGAAACTGGTCGGCAAGCTGCGGGAGACCGCGGGCCTCGACACCTCGGTGCAATCGGGCGTGCTGGCGACCTCGGTGCCGAACGCCTTCGCGCTGCCGGGCGGCAAGGTCTATCTGTTCGAGGGGCTGCTGGAGAAGGCGGAAAACCCCGACGAGATCGCCGGCGTCCTGGCGCATGAGCTCGGCCATCTCCGCCACCGCGACAGCATGCGCGAGCTGATCCACAATGGCGGCTCCTCGTTCCTGATCGGGCTGCTGTTCGGCGACATCACCGGGTCCGGCGCGCTGGTCTTCGCCTCGCGCTCGCTGGTGACGTCATCCTATTCGCGCGACGCCGAGACCAATGCCGACAGCTTCGCGATCGAGACCATGCACACGCTCGGCCGTCCGGCGAAGCCGATGGGCGAACTGATGTTCCGCGTCACCGGCAAGGAAGGCGGCAAGGGGCTCTCGATCGTCGCCAGCCATCCGCTGACCGAGGATCGCCTCGCGCGCATGGACAAGGCCGATGCAGCCGGCCGGACCAGCGGCCAGCCGCTGCTGTCGTCGGCCGAATGGCAGGCGCTGAAGGGCATCTGCGGATCGGGCAAGGGCAAGGTGTGAAGCAGGGGATTTCGGACTGGAGCAGTCCCATGCCGCGTGACGTCAGATACTGGTTTCCCGCCAAGCGTTACGGCTGGGGCTGGGGACCGCCGAACAACTGGCAGGGCTGGTCGGTGGTCGCCGGGTTTGCCGCCCTGATCGCCATCGGCGCCGCGACGATCCTTCCGCACTCTCGCCCTGGCTTCATCTCCTACGTCGCCGTGCTGTGCGTCCTGCTCACCGCCGTGTGCTGGTGGAAGGGCGAGCCGCCCCGCTGGCGCTGGGGCGGCGACTAGAGCATGTTGAGATCAGTTCGAACGGCGACCGCAACGGCGCTGCGCTCCCTCGCCCCGTTCTTATGGGGAGAGGGTTGGGGTGAGGGGCTGCCTCCGCGTATCCGGTGATAGCTGCATTTGCGGAGACTCCCCCTCACCCGGAACGCATCTGACGATACGTCATAGCCGAAGCACTGCTTCGGCGTTCTTGAGAACGGCCGCCGAAGGCGGCCTGTGCCTCTTCCCGCACGCGGGGCGAGGTGAAGCGGAGCCAGTTGCTCGATCATCATGACCTAGCGCAACCCCTACTTCACCAGCCTGAACTTGCCGGCCTCGACCTTGATCAGGAAGGCCGACCGCTCGTCGTAACCATTGTGGTCGGTCGGGCTCATCGTCGAGAGGCCGTTGTTCAGATAGACGTCCTTGCCGCGCTCGAGCTCGTCGCGTAACGCGGCGCGGAATTCCGGCGTGCCGGGCTTCGCCGTCTTCAGCGCGCTCGCCGCCGCCCGTTTGAACAGCGTGACGGCGTCCCACAGATGGGCGCCGAAGATGTTCGGCTTTTGCCCGTTGACCTTCTCGTAGGACGACACGAACTCGTCGCGCGCCTGGCGGAACGGATCGCCCGCCGGCAGATCGTCGGCGATGGTGAAGGCCTCGCCGGTGAAGATTGCGGCCTCGACATTGGCGCCGCCGAGCTTGATGAATTCCTCCGACGCGACGCCGTGGGTCTGGAAGATCTTGCCGGCATAGCCGCGGCTGCGCAGCGCCTCCTGCGGCAGCACCGCCGGCGTGCCTGCGGAGGCGATGAACACCGCCTCCGGGTTGGTCGCGATCACCTTCAGCGCCTGGCCCATCGCGCTGGTGTCGGCGCGCGCATAGACCTCATGGGTCGTGACGGTGAGGCCGAGCGTGGGCGCCAGCCGTGACACCTCGTTGTAGTAGCCTTCGCCATAGCCGTCGGACACGCCGATATAGCCGAGCGTCTTGATGCCGGATTTCGCGATGTATTTCAGGATCGCCGCCGCCATCAGGTCGTCGTTGGGGACCACCTTGAACGCCCAGCGGCGGCGTTCGTCCATCGGCCGCACGATCGCGGTCGCAGCCGCGAGCGAGATGATCGGCGTCTTGGATTCGAAGGCGACGTCGAGCATCGGCATGGTCACGGGGGTCAGCGAGGAGCCGATCAGGATATCGACACCGTCCTGGATCACGAGGCGGCGGGCATTCTGCGTGCCCTTGGTCGGGTCGGACTCGTCGTCGAGGGCGATATAGACCACCTTCTCGCCGCCGATCTCCTTCGGCAGCGCGGCGATGGTGCGCATCTGCGGCTGGCCGAGCGCCGAGCCCGGCCCGGATCCGGACACCACGACGCCGACCTTGATGTCGGCACGCGCGTCCGGCGCAACCAACAGCGCGCCCGCGAGTATCCAGAGTCCGGCCATGGCCAGCTTCATTGCAATTCCTCCCAGCAGGTTCTTTTTGTGTCAGTGCGGCCAATGATAGCCGACCGGCGTCCGGTTTCGCATCTTATTGATTCCGCCTGATGCGTCTGTCCCCCTGATTGGGGACATCCGGGCCTCGGCTGCGGCCCGGTCGTGAACCTGACGTTTACCAATCCCCTAAAGGCCGCAGGAACCAGTTTCCCTAATCGGGCGGCAATGTCCTGCTGTTATTGAAGGACAGGAAAAGGGACTACGAACCATGTTCAGCATTGTTCGGATCCTCGTCTTGATCGCATCTCGATATGCGGGATCCGTGGTTGCAGGCGTGCAGTTGGACGGCGCGTGGCCGTCGCAAGCGGTCCACGTCCATGATTGAGCATCATCCGATCGCGCCGGAGCACGCGCGTGCCATCTGCGAAGAGATCGGCGAGCGACTGCGCTACGTGCTGCGCGACGATTACGCCGATTTGCCGCCAAGGCTGCGCGAACTTGTCAACGAGATCGCTCTGCGGGATTGCGAGGCGCCGTCGCTGGTGCCGGCAATGGTGGAGATGATGCGGCCGCTGGTCGTCGCGGCCTAGGATGTCAGCCTAGTTGTCGCCGTGCGCTGCCTTGGGCGCCTCCAACGACGGCAGGAGCGCGGCGAGCAAGACAAGCGCGATCCCTAAGTCGATTGAAACGTCGGCGACGTTGAAAATCCAGACAAATCGAAGTTTCGAGGCATCGAACAGGTCGACGACGGCACCCAATCGAAGACGGTCGATCGCATTTCCGGCGGCTCCGGCGCCGATCAAGGCGAATCCGAAGGCGTTGATGGTCGATGTCGATCGCCGCAGGATGGATCCGAGCAGGGCCGCCGCCGCGGCAAGGCCGACGGACGCCAGCGCCCACTGCGACAACGCACCGTAGTCGGGAATGAGCCCAAATGCGTTGCTGCGATTGAACACGAGGGTGAGATCAATCGGGCCGGGCAGCTCGACGGTGGCGCCGGTTTCGAGCGATCGAAGGGCCCAAAGCTTTGTCAGCTGATCTAGCGCCAGCATCGCGAGTGCGACGCAGAACGCGACGATGCGCGAGCTTCGATATCTTCTCACGAAACCGTCTCTCGCTCCCCGGCCGCCATGGGCAACAACCCCGGTGTCACACCATAGTGTGATGGGCCGTAACGGCCAATATCTCCGACCGTATTGCACCAGCCTGGCTTTGAAGTGAGGAGCACAAGTTCGCGTCAGACGTTCTTCGCGACCTTCCGCGTTCGCGTCGGTCCGGCGCCAGCGATCGCCGGCTTGATATTCCACACCGCGCGCACGGCCGCGAAGGCGTGCGCGATCACCGGCTCCTGACGGCGGGCGGCAAGGCAGGCGAACGAGAGATCGCAGGTGAGCTTCACCCGGTCGGAGACCACGAACTGATGCGGGCGCGCCATCCGTGGCGCCAGCACGCTGTCGCGCGCGAGGCTGAGGCAGAGGCCGGATTCGACGAAGTCGATCATCGCCTCTTCCTGATCGGTGTAGCCGACCCGTTTCGGCAAGGCGCCGAGCGGACGGAAGATGTCGTCGAGCATCCGGCGATGACCGGAATGCGGCGGTGTCGCGAGCCAGGGCAGTTCGGCAAGCTCCGCCCAGTCCTTGCCGATCACCCGGTCCCGCCAGCCGATCGGCGCGATCACGCGGTAGTGGTAGCTGAGCAGCGGCGCCAGCTGGTAGCGGCCGTCGGCGATGGTTCGCTCGGCGAAGCTGTGATGGTTGAGCTGCTCCGGCGGCGTGGCGTCGACATAGTAGCCGACGTCGAGCTCGCCCCGGCCGATCTGCGCCAGCACGTCGTCGCTGACGCCATGGCGCAGAAACACTTCGGTGCGTTGCGAGGACATTGCAAGGCTGCGCACGAACGGCCCGAGCCGGGTGAATTCGGGGTCGAGAATGGTGCCGACGCGCAGCGTGCCGCGCTGCGCCTCGTTCAGCGAGTCCGCCATCGCCTTGAAGTCGGATGCCGCGGCCACCGCCCGGTGCGCCAGCGGCAGCAGCGCGGCGCCGGCCTCGGTCAGCGTGAAGCCGCTGGGTGTGCGGTTGAACAGCTGCAGCCCGGTGCTTTCCTCCAGCGCCTTGAGTTGCAGGCTGACCGCCGGCTGGGTCAGTTTCAGCATCGCTGCAGCGCGCGATACAGTGCCCTCACGGGCAACCGTGATGAAGCAACGCAAGGCCTGGGTACGGGGAAGCTCGGTCATTGTGTGAGCTTATAGCACACTTTTCCTGCCGTGCATCCGACCTTGTCGCGTGATTATAATACAACCAATGCGAGAAATCAGGATGGCCGCCACGCAACCATGCCTGCGGTGCGCGCCCGCACCTCCGGCGAGGCAAGGCAGGTCGCGACCGCTTCATAGCCCACCGCACCGGGCACCGGCGTGACGCAGATCGGCCGGCTGTGATTGGCGGGGCACAGGATGATCGCTTCATCGTCGCCGACCGCGTCGAGGTCCAGGATCGCGTTGGAGCGTGTGAGGAAGAACAGCGGCCGCGCCTCGGGCCCGCGGCGGCGCAGATGCGCGATCACGGCTTCCTGGCTGGCCGCATCGAGCCCCTGCTCGAGCATGTCGATCACCAGGATGCTGTCGCCGTCGGCCTCGAGAGCGGCGAGCAGGGTGGTCAGTGCGGCTGAGTCCACCGCGCCGTCGGCGAGCAGGGCGGCAAGGCTCGCCTCGACCCTTGCCTTGTGCGCCGGGTCGGCATCGAGCCGCGCACGAACGGAAGCGCCGCCGTCGGCGGTGCGGTCCAGCCCCACGAATCTGGCGTCGGGCAGCACTTCGGCGAGCCGCTGTGCGAGGCGCGTCTTGCCGCTGCCGAGCGGGCCGACGATGTAGTTCAGCAGCTTGATGTCACGCAGTTCGAAGCGCTCGCCGCCCCACGGCCACGGCAGATCGAACGCGACGCCGATCGCCGGCCGCGCCCTGACCGCACCGATGAGATCGCGCGTCGCGGGCATCTTGCCGCGGCCGAGGTCGGCGCGCAGCCGGCGCACCCTGGCGATGCTGTCGCCGGATTGGCGCATCCGTGCTTCGAGCGTGGCCTCGTGCGCGGCCAGCACGCGATCGAGGATCACGGCGTCGCCGCTCAGGATTCGCGCCACTTCATTGATGCTGAGGCCGAGCGCGCGCAGCGCGACGATTTCGGCGCCGCGCGCCATCTCGGCCGCACCATAGGCGCGCCATCCCGCCGGCGTGCGGCCGGGGGCGATCAGGCCGCGCTCCTCGTAGAGGCGCAGCGCTTTCGCCGAGATCCCGAGCTGCCGTGCAGCTTCGGACGGACTGAGGAAACGGGCAGCAGGAGCATTCATCGAATCACCTCGCGTCGTCTGACCGCGCTTCTATGGAGGCGGCCGCAGGGGCAAGGTCAAGCGGGGAGGGTGGTGATTTCGCATCGGGTGGAGTGAGGTGAGCACGCTGCTGAGGCTCCCTCTCCCGCAAGGGGGGAGGGAATCCTACCGCCGGTGCGTCCCTTACGCGCGCGTTGCGCGAGAATGCGAAGCTGCGTCCTCATCCACAACTGTCATCGCCCGGCTCGACCGGGCGATCCAGTACGCCGCGGCTTCTCGGCTCAAGCACTGCTGTTTCTGGAATACTGGATCACCCGCATGCGCGGGTGATGACACCGAACAAGCTGTTTGACGGTGGAGTCGAGACCTATCCTCATCGTCGTCCTGGCCTTCGCCAGGACGACAGCGGTGTTTCTGGCGAGCACCATCACCGATCGCAGCCACCCTCACTCCAGATGGTTCACCTTCGCCACCCAGGCGCGGACGTCGGTGAGCACTTCGGGCAGCGCGGCCTTGACCTCCTGCACGTTCATGCCGGGCTTGATGCGGGGGTCGTAGAGCAGGTTGAGCAAATATTGGTCGTAGACGTCGAAAAAGCCCATCGAGACGCTGTCGTTGAACATGGTCCACGGCACGGACGCGGTGTCGTTGATCGGGCCGAGCGACTGCAACAGCTCCTCATAGGCGCAGTCGAGGAAGACGAAATCGCCATTGTCGACGGTGAGGATGACGTCGGAATGCTCGATCTCGTAATTCTCGTTCTTGCGGAAGCCCGACAGGCACTGCGGATCGAGCGAGGCGCGGATCTCCTTGGCGCGCTCCTGGCCGTAGAAGGTCGCGATCGTGCGGTAGAGCTCGCGGTCGCGCACCAGCTTGACCACGACATTGGCCGCGTCGTTGTTATCGGTCATCGCGATGTCGAGATGCTGCACCTTGGCTCGGATGTCGGCGATGACCTTGGAGAGCTGGACCTTGCGGTCGGCGCGGTTGCCGTCGGCGAACACGCGCACCGGTCTGTCGTATTTGCGGATGCGGTCGACCCGACCGGCGAGATGATATTCGGCGCCGAACGCGGTTTTCAGAAAGCCCTCGACGATCTCGGCGTCGGTGAAGACCTTCTTCTCGTTGCGCTGGCGCGAGGCGATGGCCGGAATCTCGGCGCCCATTGCCGGTACGATGGCGTCGGTGAGCGAAGTGGCGAGCGCCGCGGCGAGCAGCAGCAGGATAAGCGAGCAATGTTGGCGCATTCGAACCACGCTGCCGCAATGCGCCCGGCAGCGCAAGGCAAGATCAGCGATCTCGCCGCATGGAAGCGCCTGGTTCCGTTGAAATCGACGCGATCAGTTCTTCACCACCACTGTGGCGCCGACCGAGACGCGATCATAGAGGTCCTTGACGTCCTCATTGGTCATCCGGAAGCAGCCCGACGAGACCGCCTGGCCGATCGTCTCGGGTTCGTTGGAGCCGTGGATGCGGTACAGCGTCGAGCCGAGATACATTGCGCGCGCGCCGAGCGGGTTCTCGATGCCGCCGGCCATGTGGCGCGGCAGATCGGGGCGGCGGCGCAGCATGTCCGAGGGCGGCGTCCAGGACGGCCATTCCTTCTTCGCGGAGATGCGGTGCACACCGCTCCAGCGGAAGCCGTCGCGACCGACGCCGATGCCGTAGCGCAGCGCCTGGCCGTTCGCCATCACCAGATAGAGCCGGCGCTCGGCGGTGTTCACCACGATGGTGCCGGGGGCGTAGTTGGTCTCGTAGTTGACGGTGGTGCGCGGGATCGGGCTTGCGCCGCCACCGCCGAAGAAGCTCGGGGCTTCGGACTGGTAGCCGCGGGAATCGAAGAACTGGGCGTGGGCCTGGCCGGCACCTGCCAGGATCGTGAGCGCGGCAAACATCAAGGCAATCGGGCGCATCGTCATCGTCCTCGCGAACAATCAAATATGCAGCTAAAAAGGCCACAATCGCCGGCCTTTCGCAAGCGACGAAGCTGTGACATCAGCCATTTTCCGACAACACGGTTTAAAAAGGCAACAGACCGTAAGCGATAGCTGCATTGTCCCGCCAAACCTTTGACGAAGCGGCTGAAGAATGGTTGATCTGGAGCGTTTTCAAGCGAAGTGGGGACCGGTTCGCGTCAAGAAAACGCGACCAAACAAAAGGATGAGAGCATGATCCGATTCAATCGGATTGGATCATGCTCTGAAGCGACCTCAAGAACATCTCGAAACGGGAGCGTGAGCATGAACGGTGCGGAAAGTCTGGTGCGGACGTTGGTCGCGGGCGGCGTGGACGTCTGCTTTACCAATCCGGGCACCTCGGAGATGCATTTCGTCGCAGCACTGGACAAGGTGCCCGGCATGCGCTGCGTGCTCGGCCTGTTCGAAGGTGTGGTGACCGGTGCGGCCGACGGCTACTTCCGCATGAAGGGAACGCCGGCCTCGACGCTGCTGCATCTCGGGCCCGGCCTTGCCAACGGCCTCGCCAATCTGCACAACGCCAAGAAGGCGCATTCCGGCATCGTCAACATCGTCGGCCAGCACGCCACCTATCACATCGAATACAACGCACCGCTGACGTCCGACATCGAAGGCCTGGCACGGCCGATGTCGGCCTGGGTGCGCACCTCGCCGGACGCCAAGTCGGTCGCCCGTGATGGCGCCGCCGCGATCGCCGCGGCCAGCGGCGCGCCGCCGCAGGTTGCGACCTTGATCCTGCCTGCCGACACCGCGTGGAACGAGGCCGACGGGGTGGCCCAGGTGCCTGTGGAATCGCAGCGCCGGAACTATTCGCCACAGGCCGTCGAGAGCGCCGCCAAGGTGCTGCGCAGCGGTGAACCGACATTGCTGCTGATGACCGGCAGCGCGGTGACAGAGCCGGGGCTGGCGCTGGCGGCGCAGATCGCCGGCAAGACCGGCTGCAAGGTCATGGGTCAGCTGGCGAGCCCGCGGATGGCGCGCGGGCGCGGGCGGTTTTCGATCGAGCGGGTGCCTTACGTGGTCGAGCTGGCGCTCGCGGCGCTGAAGGGCTTTCGGCACATCGTTCTCGTCGAAGCCAACGAACCCGTCGCGTTCTTCGCCTATCCGAACAAGCCGAGCCTGCTGAAGCCGGAGGGATGCGAGGTGCATCGCATGACCTCGAGCGGGGAGAATTCGGTGGCGGCGCTGCAGGCACTGGCCTCGGCGGTTGGCGCCAAGCCGGCCGATGTGAAGCCGCAGGCGACCGTCGAACTGGTGAAGCCGACCGGTGCCTTGAATCACGCGTCGATCGCCCAGGCGATCGCGGCTGCGGTTCCTGACAATGCCATCCTGGTCGACGAATCCATCACGACCGGGCGCGGTTTCTTTCCGCTGACGGCGAGCGCCGCTCCGCACGACTGGATTCAGAACCTGGGCGGCTCGATCGGCTATTCGACGCCGGTCGCGACCGGCGCCGCGATCGCCTGTCCGGACCGCAAGGTGATCTGCATGGTCGGCGATGGCAGCGCGATGTACACGATCCAGTCGCTGTGGACGCAGGCGCGCGAAGGGCTCAACATCGTCACCATCGTGTTCGCCAATCGCATGTACCAGATCCTGCGCGGCGAGTTCGATGGCGTCGGCGCCGGCGAACCGGGCAAGCGGGCGCAGGACATGCTGAGGATCGACAGCCCGACGCTGGATTTCGTCGCGCTCGGCAAGAGCATGGGCGTGCCGGGCCGGGCGGTGACCACCGCGGACGAGTTCAACAAGGCCTTGGCGGAAGCCATCGCCGAGCCGGGCCCGCGGCTGATCGAAGTGCAGGTGTAGCAGCGCTGTTGCGGGGCCGCGGCGGCGGCCGAGCATGATCCGGACCGGAACGGCCGCGTTAGCGCAAAGTGCGAAGCGGTTTTCCCTGCGACAAACGCGATGCGTTTGCGCGGAGATCATGCTCAAACAAGAAGCTAAAGCGCGATGATGGACCAACCTGATCTCATCGCGCTTTAGTCCAGTCGGAGGCGCCAATGCAGACCGAGCTGAACAAGGTGATCGCCGCCGTGCAGGAGTTTTATGCGCAGGAGGCCTTCCTGCTGGAGCGCGATCTCGGCGAGCGAACGCTCACTCACCGGCTGGCGGTCTATGTCGAGCGGCAGTTTCCCGGCTGGCAGGTCGACTGCAACTATGATCGGCTCGGCGAGCGCACGCTGCGGCTGCCGCGCGGCTCGGGGAGCTCGACCGACGACCATCTCGGCAAGTCGATCTATCCCGATATCGTCGTGCATCAGCGTGACATCCCGAACAATCTCCTGGCCATCGAGCTGCGCAAGGACAGCAACCACCAGCCGCTCGAGCACGACCAGCGCAAGCTGCAGGCGCTGACCGATCCGAATGTCTGGTTTGCCTATGCAATGGGCGTTCTGGTGATCGTCGGACAGCACGGCGTGAGCCATTCCGAAATCTATGCCGGCGGCGCTGTCGACAGCGCCACGTCGCGCTGGTTTGCGGAGCGCCTACGCGAGAGCGGGCTCGCGGGCAGGCGCGACGATGGTGCCCAGCATTGACTCTACCGCGATGAATATTGCTCTGCATCGCAGTGATAGCCCGTTTGGATCATGCGTTGCCGCTGCACGCGCGTCACAACAGGAGGCGCGGGAGGTGGAGCAATTCCTGGAGCTGGTAGTCAATTTTCAGAACGATCCGATGGCGGTGCGGATTATCGGCTCTGCGCCTCTTTCGCTCCCTCTCCCGCACTTGAATTCGCTGGTCCAATTCTCACGGCCCAAACACTCACTGCCCCAACAATCACCGCCCCAAGCGGTCGGCGCATTTGATTGCGACGTGACGGGCGAGGCGGCATCCGCACCGAGACAGCAAGCAAAAAGGCCGCCTTCGGGGCGGCCTTTTCCGTGATCGCTGGATTCGTGATCGGCTACCGCGATTATTTCTGTTTATTGCTTGGCCGCATCGTCGCCGGTCGTGGCGCCAGCCTTGGTACCTCCCTTGACGCCCCCCTTGGCGCTCGATTTCTTGGCGGTCTTCGCTTTCTTCTTCGGCGCCATCTTGGTCGCCTCGCCTTTGGTCGCCGTGTCGCCGCTTTGCGCTGCGGGGGCCGGGCTGGCGGCCTTGTCCTGCGCGAGTGCGATGGACGAGACGAAGGCAAGCGCCGTGGCGGCGAGGATCAGTGTTCGCATCGGATGGTTCTCCCAAGTTGGTTTCCGGCGCCCCTCAACGGGACAGAATGTCGCAGGTTCCGCGACCCCGATCAGCAGTCCGTGAGCTGTGCGTGAACGGCGCTGCCGCTTCGAGATGGGCGGAACCGGCAACCGCGAGCCGCGTTATGTCGCTGGGCAGGAGTTCCGAGGAGAGACGCCATGCGCTGGCGGTCAATGACGGAAACCACCAACACGGTGCTCGACACCGCCCCCGAGGATACCTTCTACACGGTGGGCTGGACCATCAGCGGACTGGCGACACTGGCCACCATCGTCGCGGTCTGGATGTTCGGGATCTGAGGCGAGCGATCCGTGCGGGCAACCGGCTTGCCGGCGCCGGCAGGCGGTCGCGGCCTGCGCCGTCAGCTATTTCCGCAAAATGGCCAGCGCTTCCCGGTAAAGCTGCGAGAAACCTAGCAGGAGCGCGCTCGACAGCAGGAACGTCGCGATGCTGTCATAATCGTCGGCCGTCGGCCAGGCGAACTCGAAATAGGGGGGCATGAACACCCACCAGACGATCGGCACCGTGATGATGGTGGCAAAGGCGCCGGCCGGTGCGCCGCCCATCAGCCCGGCGATCAGGATCGCCGGCACGAAGGCCGCGAAATAGAACTGCATGCCGAAGCTTGCGAACATCTCCTGCGTCGCGGTGGCGAGCACCACGGCCAACAGGGCGACGACGAACGTCGACAATGACCAAGGCCGCAGCTTCAGAATGTAGTCGTTGCCCTTGCGCATCGAGACGTCCCGGCCTCCGCGAGTTCCGGGAAGGTAGCCGAGGAGGCCTGCAAACAAAACCCCGTAGGACTCCGAGGGTCAGCGTTGTGCTCGGCACAGTGAAAAGGAACCGTCCCGGTCAAGCCGCTGCCGCATTGTCGCGCTTATTGCATTGCGGCAGGGTGATGGTGGGACGACACAATGCTGGAACTGCTGATTGTCGTGCTGGTCACCGGGATCGGGTTCGTATCCGGATACGGCGTGCGCGAGCTGATCTCGCGCCGCAGACGGCGGTTTCCTCTTGGCGTTCACGCGCCGAAGGTTGGCGCCGCGCGGCATTGGGCACGGAGACGGCACGATGATGACGCCGACGCGCTCCTCGCCGCAAACGACGACATCTCCGCCGGTAACCTGCGACAGCCGCCCGGCACGCAGCAGGCCGGTCCCGCCACTCCGCCCGACGAACTCGACGGCGAGGTTCGCGACCTGCTCGGCGAACTCGGACGGCGCACCGCCAAGCCGCCATCCGCCTCGCACCGCCGCCGGCAGTAAACCGGAACGGCGCGGCGAACGGCGGTCAAGCGCCGCGACGGCTTGCGTCGGCTACTTTGCATGGGGTTGTTTTCGACATTTTTGATGAGGCGCGGTCCCGAAGGGCAGCAGAATGTCGACAATCGTCCGCAACCGACGGTTCAGGAAGGGGATGGTGGACGCACAAGGGATCGAACCTTGGACCTCTCCCGTGTGAAGGGAACGCTCTCCCGCTGAGCTATGCGTCCGGGATGTGACGTGCCAATGGCCGCTGGTCGGCGGCCGGTCGAAAAGTGGCGCTTCGTCAGAGCGTGCGATTTACGAAGTGGCGGGTAGGGGTGTCAAGCCAAACCCTGCGGGAATCAGGCGCCTTGCTGGCGGGCGCGGGAGGCGTGTGACTGCAGTGCCCGGATGCGCTCGGCGAGCGTGCCGCCGCCTTCGGGCATCCCGCTGCCCGGCGGGACGCCATTGGCGACACCGTTGGCGGGCTTGGCGGCCGCCTTGGCCGGCACCGTCGGCTCCGTCGCCAGCATGGCCTCGATCGCCGAATTGGGGCCCTCGAGCTGGATCGCGAGCTTGGCCACCTCGGCGGCGATGTCGTTGATGCGCTCGCGCAGCAGCGCGTTCTCCATCCGCTCGGTCGCCCAGGAGCTCTCGGCCTGCTGCTGGATCGCGTTGATGTCGCGCTGCAGCTTGCCGCGATCGTCGCGGGCGATGCGCAGCTGCTCCTCGACCGCCGCCTTCTCCTGGCGCAGTCTCTCGAGCACGGACGATTTGCCGCCGCTGGTCGCAGCGATCTCCTCGCGCAGCTCCTGCACGGTCCGCTCGGCGGCGGCGTTGGCCTGCTTGAGCTGGCCGTTCTCGAATTCGCGTTCGGCAAGCAGCTTGCCCTGGGTCGCAAGCCGGGTCTCGAGGTCGGTGACGCGGTTACCGAGCATCTCGGCTTCCTTGACCTGGACGATCAGCTGGCGGTCGAGATCAGTGACCCGCTGGCTCAGATTCTCGACCCGGCCGCGCGCGTCGGTGAGCTCGCGCGTTGCGGTCTCCGACTGGTTGCGCTCCTGGGCGAGGCGGGCTTCGGTTGCGGCGAACTCCCTGGCGGCATCGCCGACACGGTTCTTCAACTCCTCGACCTGGGTCCGCACCGCGACCAGTTCGATCTGGCGGCTGTCCGCCGTCATCGAGCGGTCGCTGAGCTCGGCGTTGATCTTGCCAAGCTCGCCTTGCTTGTCGGTGAGCGCCTGCTCGGCGTTGCGCAACAGCTCGGTCTTGGCGGAAAACTCTTCCTCGGTGGCGCGAAGCTGCTCCTTCATCGCCTTCTCGCGCGCCTCCAGCGCGAAGATCGCGGCGTTCTTCTCGCCGAGCTCGATCTTCATGCGGTTGATCGCATCGGTCTTCTTGCCGAGCTCGGCGAGCTGGCTCGTGGTCTTGCTCTTGAGCTGATCGACGCTCATCTCGAGCCGGCGGGCCGACATGGCGAATTCGGCGCGGAGCTGGTCCTTGTCGGCCTGGATCTCGGCCATCGACAGCGGGGTGGCCGCCTCCATGCGGCGCGTGGTCAGCCGCACCGCCCGGTTATGCACCAGCGGAACGATCATCAGGCCACACAGCATCGAGATCAGGAAACCGATCGCCGCGTACATGATCGGCTCGATCATGAAGGGTCACTCCAAAGAAAGAAGGAATTTGTTAATCACAATGCCACGGCGGGCCGGCCAAAGGCCAGCCCGTTTGCCGCGTTAACCTGAATCGCTAACCGTCCCGGAGCGCCCGGCACAATCGCCCGATCGGCGCAGCGACCTAGAACGGGTTCCAGGTCGCGCGCGGGGTGAATTTGAGATAGCCGACGCTGGCACCGAGCCGCAAGCCGATGCCGGAGCGAATCGGCACCAGCACGATGTTGTTGGCGGTCAGCGCCGTCATGCCGAAGCCGCCGACGATATAGGCCGAGCCGTCGATGCCGACGAAGCGCTGATAGATGGCCTGCGTCGAGGGCAGGTTGTAGACCAGCGTCATGGTGCGGGCGCCGTCGCCACCCCAGTCGAAGCCGACCGAAGGACCCTGCCAATAGACCCGGAGGTCGCCGGCGTTCTTGGTGTAGAGCGTGCCTTCGCCATAGCGCAGCCCGGCCACGAAAGCGCCGGAGCCTTCCTCGCCGAGCACGTAACCGTTGGGCAGGCCCCATTGGCTGACCGCGCGCTCGATCACCGAGGCGAGCCCGCGCGAGACGTTGCCGAAGAACTTGTGTCCGGCGCCGACCAGTTCGTCGGGCCCGTAAGTATACGGTGTCGGCTCACGCTGCGGCGGTGGATATTGCGGTGGTGGGGGCTGCTGCGCGGACGCCCCTGCGCTCCAGCACATCAGCGCGGCAAACGCGACCGCGGCAAGGCGTGATGCGAAAGTCATTAAGAACCCCTGCTATCGAAATCCGGGCGTTGCCCTTTAACCTGATGCCAACAGGCACGGCTCTAGGTTGCGCCCGGTGTCCCCTCGACTCGGATGTTATCGGTATCAACTATGACGGCACAACGGCAGGAAAGATATGGATCGTGCCGGGGCATGGCGTTTTTCGGCCTGTTGGCGGGCATTTTGACGGCCATCGGGCCCTCTTTGCCTGTTCAGGCCACGACGACCGAGCGCGTGGTGACGAACCGCTACTCTGGTCTTGCGATCGAGGGATTCGATCCCGTCGCCTATTTCACCGATGCCGCCGCCACCCAGGGGCGGCCGGAATTCGAGGCTGCTGAAAGCGGCGTGGTCTGGCGTTTCCGTAACGAAGGCAACCGCGCCTCGTTCGTGGCGCATCCTGAAATCTATGGCCCGCAGTTCGGCGGCTATGATCCGACCGACCTGGTGCGGGGCGTGACCTGCGCGGGGAATCCGCGGTTCTGGGCCGTCGTCGGGAACAGGCTTTATCTGTTCAACCGGGAACACAGCCGCGACGCCTTCGCTGCCGATCCCGCGCGCTTCCTGAAGGAAGCCGCGGCGCGCTGGCCGGAGTTGGAAGAAAGTCTCGCGCAGTAATCACAATGCCGCGGCCGGGTCGCCCCACGCGATGAATTCCGGCACCAGAAAGTCCTCGCGGCCGAGCCCGAAATGCAATTGGCGCCCCTTCGAATCTGTCACCTTGCCGCCGGCCGCAACGACGACAGCGTGACCCGCCGCCACATCCCATTCTGATGTCGGCGACAGACGCGGATAGATATCGACCTCGCCCTCGGCGACCCGGCCGAACTTCACCGCCGAGCCCAGCACGGCGCGGACCGCGCCGCCGCGTTCGTCGATGAAGGCTTCGGTGCGCGCATCGCCGTGTGAACGGCTGACCGCAACGGTCCAGGGCGCGCCGCGTGGCGGGCAAGGACGGCTCTTGATCGGCACCGCCTGCGAAACCGCGCCATTCTGTAGCGTCAACCGCTCGGCGCCCTTGCCAACGATGCCGCGCCAGATCAGCCCCAGCGCGGGCGCACCGACGATGCCGAGCAGCGGCACGCCGTGCGTGACCAGCGCCACGTTGACGGTGAACTCGTCACGGCCGGCGACGAACTCCTTGGTGCCGTCGAGCGGATCGATCAGGAAGAAACTGTCCTTGTAGGGCGGCGTCGCCAGGTGGACGCGCTCCTCCGACAGCTGCGACACATGCGGCGTCAGCCGCGTCAGCCCTTCGACGATGATGTGGTCGGCGGCGAGATCGGCCTCGGTGACCGGCGATCCGTCGCTCTTGCCGGTGACGTTCATGGCGGATCGGTTGACCGCAAGAATCGCCTCGCCGGCCTGGATCACCAGTTCGGTCAGCGATTCGAGCAGCGTGGCGGCGGCTTCGCAGCCGATCAGGGACGGCTGTGCCTTATTCATGGGCGGGTCTCATATCCTGTTTGTGTTCCCTGAGATCATGATGCGATGACAAAGCATCGCATCATGATCTCATCTCCTTGTTTGAGCATGATCTTTTCGGAAAACCGGTTTCCACTTTTCCGGATCATGCTTTATCAGTCCCGCCGCAAGCTGGCAGCATCCGTCTGCGCGGTGTATCAAGCCGGCAGGCATGCGTGATTCGCACTCCTCCCGCGGCGTGCGGCTTTCCAGGAAACAATTGATGTCTGGCACTTCGTCTCCCGGTCCCGCTCCCGATGCACTCGAACTCGCGGCGCTGTTGTGCTCGCGGGTCTGTCACGATCTCATCAGTCCGGTCGGCGCGATCGTCAATGGGCTTGAGGTGCTTGACGACAATCCCAAGCCCGAAGATCGCGATTTCGCGCTCGATCTGATCCGCAAGAGCGCCAAGACCGCTTCGGCGCGGCTGCAGTTCTGCCGGCTGGCGTTCGGTGCCGCGGGTTCCTCCGGCGCGCAGATCGACCTCGGCGATGCCCAGAACATGGCGAAGGGGCATATCGAGGACGGCAAGGTGACGCTGACCTGGAATTTGCCGCGGCTGCTGCTGCCCAAGAACCGGGTCAAGCTGCTGTTGAACATGCTGGTCATCGCGCAGCAGACCATCCCGCGCGGCGGCACGCTCACCATCGATCCGGTCGGCGAGGGCGAGACGATGAGCTTCCGCATCCTGGCCGCGGGCCTCCATGCGCGGGTGCCGCAGAACATCGTCGACCTGCTCAATGCAAGCTCGTCGAACACGGTCGATGCGCATGCCGTGCAGCCGCATTACACGCGCCTCTTGGCCGAAGCCTGCGGGTTGAAAGTGACGCTCGCGCTCGACGGCGACAAGGTCATTATCGCAGCGTCCTGAACGCGGCCGCGCCAACATCATTAAGCAAAGGTTACGACCGGCCGCGCGATTCGATCGTGCGGCCTTATCTCTTTGTTGATCCCGTTCTTTTCCAATTACTCAACCAAACTTAAACGCTTTGCGGAGAAGCTGACCTAAGTTCCGGCCGGCGCGTCGATGTCGCGCGCCGCAGCGTTTTCGGCGTTTTTCGAAGGTTGGTTTCATGGACGATCTGTTGCGCGAGTTCCTGACGGAGAGCAGCGAGAGCCTGGACACGGTCGACAACCAGCTGGTGCA